>CAZEXM010000090.1:0-12276 GCA_964515915.1 uncultured Victivallaceae bacterium | reverse complement strand
CAAAATTGCATCATAATATCAAGCAGAAAAACGAACTGCAAAACTTAAGTAATTAATAAAACTATTGATACATATTTCATAAAGTTAATTTGACTTAATTTGATTCGTTATCTTTTTCTTCTTCTTTGCATTTTCGCCTGACTGGCTATAAATTGACTAAAATGGAAATGTTGAAAACCAGGAGTTTGTTTATGGCAAAGATAACAAAGAAAAAAACCATTGCGATAATGACCAGCGGCGGCGACGCTCAAGGCATGAACGCGGCGGTCCGCGCGGCGGTCCGTAGCGCCTTAGTTCAAAATTGCGACGTTTATGCCATCTATGAAGGCTATCAGGGCATGGTCGATAATTTAATTAAAGCTATGCACTGGGAAAGCGTTTCGTCAATTATGCAGCTCGGCGGAACCGCTATCGGCACTGCCAGATGCAAAGAGTTCCGCCAGTTTTCCGGCCGTTTGCGCGCCGCGGAAAATCTTTTGAAACACGGTATCGATAATTTAATCATAATTGGCGGAGACGGCAGTTTGACGGGAGCCGACGATCTTACCCGGGAATGGCCCGGTCTCCTTGCTGAATTATTCAGGAAAGGAAAAATTTCCGCTTTAAAATTAAAACGCCATCCGCAATTGCGCATTATCGGAATAGTCGGCTCTATTGATAACGACATGGCGAATACCGACATGACTTTGGGCGCGGACACTGCTTTGCACCGCATTACTGAAGCTATTGACGCTTTGAGCAGCACCGCGCACAGCCTGCAAAGAATTTTTGTCGTGGAAGTCATGGGCCGGAATTGCGGTTATCTCGCATCAATGAGCGCAATCGCCACCGGCGCGAGTTACGCGTTTATTCCCGAATCTCCACCGCCGAAGGGTTGGGAAACAAAATTATGTAAACAGCTTTGCGCCGCCCGCAAAGCCGGCCGTCGCGACAGTATTATCATTGTCGCCGAAGGCGCGCGCGACAGCCGCGGCAATCCGATAAGCTCAACCCTGGTCAAGGAGGCCCTCGACAAACACATGGGCATGGAGAGCAGAATAACTATTCTCGGACACGTTCAGCGCGGCGGCGCGCCCAGCGCTTTTGACCGTTACCTGGGCACGGTCAGCGGAGTCGAGGCGGTCAAGGAATTGCTCAGTCGGGACGGCTGCCGGGATTCCAAAATAATTGTTATGCGCAACAATCGTATCAGAGCCGTTTCACTGCGTGAATCCATTGCCAAGACCCATGCCGTTGCCGACGCCATCAGGGCCGGCGAGTTTCAACAGGCGATGCAGCTGCGCGGCAGCGGCTGGGAAATAATGAATTCTATTATGACGACTTTGAGCCTGCCGGGCGCACCGGGAAAAGCCCCTCCCAAAAAACAAAAAACTTTGGCTTTAATCACTTGCGGCTGGCCGGCGCCGGGCATGAACAACGCGCTTCGAACCGCGGTCAGGCTTGGTTTGGCGCATGGCTATAAAATGCTTGGAATCAAACAGGGCGCGGAAGGTTTGATAAACAATAATGTTCACGAATTCTCCTGGATGGACGTTGAAGAATGGGCCGCGCGCGGCGGTTCCAAACTCGAAGCCAACCGGACGCTCCCTGAAACTAAAGATTTCGCGGCTATCGCCGCCACGATAAAAAAACATAAAATCAACGGCTTGCTTATGATTGGCGGCTGGAGCGCTTACAAAATAGCCGGGATGATAGACGAAACGGGTTCAAAATATCCCGCGTTGAATATTCCTGTCGTCTGTATTCCCGCGACTATCAACAACAATCTGCCCGGCGCGGAATTATCCATCGGCGCCGACACCGCCCTTAACACCATCGTTGAAGCGGTGGATAAAATCAAGAATTCCGCGGATACGTCGCGCCGGACTTTCCTGGTGGAAGTCATGGGACGTTACTGTGGTTATTTAGCTTTACTGAGCGGACTGGCGACCGGCGCGGAATATATTTACCTGCACGAACAGGGTATTGACCTGAAATTACTGCAGCATCAGCTCAAACAATTGACCGGCAGTTTCAAGAAGGACGGCCGTAATATTGCTTTATTCATTCGCAATGAAAACGCGAATGATGCGTATTCGACGGAATTTATCGCTCGTCTGTTCACCGAGGAAGCGGGCGGTTTGTTTGACGTGCGCAAAGCGATTCTCGGGCCGATGCAGCAGGGTGGAAAGCCTACACCATTTGACCGGATTCAAGGTACCCGCCTCGCTTACGACGGCATGCTGCAATTATTTGAAAAACTCAAAAACAACGACAACACCAGTGCGTTTATCGGTTTCCGCGGCAGTAAAACCAGTATTTATCCAATGAATGAGCTTTGCAAAATGGTTTCATGCGAACACCAGCGTCCCAGCGAACAATGGTGGGAATCCCTGGTGAATATCGCCACTACCCTGGCTATCAAGCCAAAGTCATAAAAAGGCGGGACAATTTATGTATATAGCAGTCTTATTTATAATATTCCGGGCGATGGTTTACCATTATATCGGCGAGACGGAATACGAAAACGGCGTTTTGCTTATGGTTCTAAGCGTCATGCTTGCAGGTGTTACCTTTTTTGTGTCCGGCTGGGGAATTTTCCAGCCTGCTCGCTCAACTTGGGATTGCTGGATTGAGCTCTGTAAGAGCGATTTAACCGTAGCCACGGGTGTTAACCCGTGGAATTGTGTATGAAGCATAATCCAGCTCCGCAGGAGCGATTCAAAATGAATCCACTTGAGCCGCTCCTACGGAGCTGGGAATTATTTTTAACCGTTTTCCCACGGGTTAACATCCGTGGCTACGGTTAAATCATCCCTCCGGGATTTAAAATAAACTTTTCTGTATGGAATTTTTCGCGCAAAAGCATGAAGGTGTTGAGCCCCGAAATCCGTGGCGGGCGAGCGAAAAAGGCAGATATCGGAACTTAGGAGAGCCAAAGCGTTCCAGTGAAGCTGTGGAAGAGCGGTTAAAACGCGATGACGCGGTATGAGGCTTTGGCAGTCGGACTAATTCATAGTAGGGGCGTAAACAGGGTAATGCCTGTTAAGAACAAATCGGTTCACTCGAAGGGATTAGTGGTATAATGTAAAGAGGGAGCATGAGTCTATGCCATACACAGAAATGGGAACAACAAGAACAAAACTTGCTCTTATAACAGGAAATGACGGCATGGCTTAAGGGAATAAGAAACCTGAAAAAGCCAAAGGAATGGTGGAGTACCTTATAGTGAAAACAAAGTAAAACCTAAACGAGTGAAGCATATTATGCCTACTCGACCAGAACCTAATTAAAAATAAGGAACAGCAAAAATGAAACGAACAGCCGCAATAATCACTGGCAGCGGTGAAGTAAAAACCCGCCGGGAAGAACTTCCAAAACTCAAAAAAAATGAAGTTTTAATCAAAGTTCACGCCTCTTTAATCAGCCCGGGCACCGAGATGGGAGGAGTCAAAGGCAAACGGGAAAAACCCGATCCGAAAGCGGATGACACTAATTTTGGTTACTCCAACGCCGGCGAAATAATCGAAGTAAAGGGTGATGTAAAAGATTTGAAAGTCGGTATGCGCGTTGCGGCCATGGGCGGCGGTGGAGCTCACCACGCCAATTACGCCAATGTCCCGGTAAATATGGTCGTTTCGATACCTGATAATGTAACCTGCGCCCAGGCAACTTACGCCTGTCTCGGCGCGACTTCTCTGCAAGCCGTTCGTCGCGCTGACATCAAACTGGGTGAATACGGTATGGTGCTTGGCCAGGGAATAGTCGGGAATCTCGCCGCTCAGTTGAGTCAGATAAACGGCGCCCACGTGATCGGCTGGGAGGGCTTTGAATACAGAATAAACATCGCGAAAAAATGCGGCATTCGAAATATTGTTAACTTCCGCGATGCTAATCCCGTCGAAACAAGTCGGGAATTCGCGGCGCCTTACGGTATGGACTTTGCGATTGTGGCTTTCGGCGGGCCGGCTACTGAAGCTTTTAGCTCTGTCAAAGGTTGTATGAAAGTTTCGCAGGACGGACATATCATGGGCAATGTCGTTCTCGTTGGCGGCTGCACGGTGGAAATAGGCGGCGGCGCGGCAACCGGGAACCTCAATATAAAAATAGCTTCCAGAACCGGACCGGGATATCACGACAGCAAATATGAATACGGCAAAAATTACCCGGATGCCTTTGTTCAATTCACCACGCAGCGCAATCTCAGGGAAATTATCAGTTTGATTTCGAAAAAACGTCTCCTCGTCGAGCCGATGACGACACACACATTGCCGCTCGGAGAGGTCGGCAAAGCCGCCGATATGTTAATTAATTCTCCCGACAAAGTACTCGGAATTGTTCTTCAAATGTCTCATTAAGTTTTATTAATCAAAAATATTAGGTAACAAAATGTCTTTTAAATTAGCTTTAGTTGGTCTTTGCACATCGCATCCGTATTCATGGGTTCCAATCATCAGGGAGATGACCAAAGCCGGAACTGTTGACGCGGAAATAGTTTGCGCCTGGGATTCAGGCGAAACCAGGCCCGCAGGTTTCGCGGCTGAATTCTGCGAAGAATTCGATATCCCGACTGCGGTCGAAAACCTTGAAGATATGGTCGATATGGTTGATGGAATCATTCTCCATACCACCAACTGGGACAAACATATCGAACAGGCCCGTCCGTTTGTTGAGGCTGACAAGGCGGTTTTGATCGACAAACCGATCGTCGGCAATATGCGTGATGCCAATATCTTTCTGGACTGGATGAAACAGGGTAAACGCGTCACCGGCGGCTCGAGTCTGCGTTTTGCCAAAGAAGTCCGCGAATTACTGGCGAAACCAGTCGGGGAACGCGGTGAAATCCATACCGCTTACGCGGCAATTGGCGTTGATGATTTTAATTACGGTATTCATGCCTACTCGATTCTTTCGTGCTTGATGGGAGCTGGAATTCAGTCTGTTCAGTTTATTTGTGAAGCAAAACAAAAGAATATTTTACTTTGCTGGGAAAATGGACGGGTCGCTTTCCTGACTGTCGGTAAAGCCGCTTGGCTGCCGTTCAGCGTAACTGCGGTGACGGACAAAAATATCTTCATGCTGCCTACAGATAACAACCTTATCTACAGAAGCCTGCTCGAAGCTCAACTGCCGTATCTAAGCGGCAAAACAGATGAATTGCCTTTAAGTATCGACGAGATTCTGGAACCGGAACTTGCCGCGATGGCGGCTCGTGTTTCATGGATGAATAACGGACAGAAAGTGTTCCTGACGGATTTGCGGCAGGATATGGAAGGCTATGACGGCGGTCAATTCGCGAGAGAATATCGCCGTGCAAGATTAGAATAAAGGGCCTTCTCCAGAATTTATGGGTTTTAAAAACAGGTTCGCTATCTATTCCATCCCGACAAATAAAAAATAATTCTTGTTTTGCCGGTAATAATGTAAGCTTCGCCGGTGGACCCCAGACGCAAAGAACGGGGTTCCCGGGTTAACATAATTTTGACGGGATAGTAATTCGACCCGCCGCGAACTTCCGGCATGCCGCCGATATGCAGGACTTTACCTTCAAAATATCCGTACTCCAGATAATTATATTGACTGCTGGATATGCGTACAGTCTGGCCTTCCTGGATTCTGAAAATTTGTTTTTCGTCGATGTAAACCGTAAATTTTTTCTTATCCGTTGTCGCCACCCGGACCAAAATGTCGCCCGGAACAACATAAGCGCCTGGCTTGGGAGGAATATAGCGGATGATTCCATCTTCCGGCGCGGTAAAAACATAATCATCCAAATGCCTGGATAATAATCTGAATTCGCTTTTCCTGCCGCTTAGTTTTGTTCTAAGCAGGGCCAATTCGCTGGCGACTTTCGCGATAATTTTTTTGGCTAAACCGTTTTTAAGGATCGCGTAATCCTTACGCTGGGTTTTTAAATCGCTGATATTGGCTAAATGTTTTAACTGCTTTTGCTGAAGAGTTACCAGGGAAACCACTTTACGGTCATAAAGCTTTTGAAACATTGTCTGCTCAAGCAGACTCTTCCGGCAGCGTAATTCCGCCGCTTTCAATGCAATTTTGGTGTGCCGGTATTCCTTAGGCAAAGGGTCGTGTTTTTTGATAGCCAATTCAGCCTCGGCTACCTCTATTTCCGATTTAAGTTCGGCAATATGGTTTTTTAACAATTCTATTTTTTCACGCAAATCGCGATCGTCTAAACGCAGTAAAACCTCGCCTTTTTTAACCTGCTCCCCTTCATGTTTCACAACAGTTTTTACTTTACTCAATACCGCGGACTTGAGTTGATATTCGCGAAAACCTTCAAACACCCCCCGGCCGCTAACGGTGTTTTCCATGTAGCCAAATACCAGTATCGCCGTGATTACGGCCAATATAATTACTAAAACCCCGATCATATAACGAAAGATTCTAAGGGTTTTCTGAAAATTATATTTTGACTTCATGATAATATTCCCTGGTTTTAAGCAGTTAAACCGCGATTTTTTCCTGGGCCGTGTATAATTCCTGATAAATACCCGGATTGTCCATAAGCTCCCGGTGCGAGCCGATTTGCACGATTTCACCCTTATCCATGACGACAATCAAATCAGCGTTTTTAATCGTGGACAAACGATGCGCGATGATTATTGTTGTTTTGTTGTTCATCAGGTTATCCAGCGCGGCCTGCACCAGAAACTCCGAAACCGTATCCAAAGCGGAAGTGGCTTCGTCAAGAATCAGCACGCTGGGATTTTTCAAAATAGCGCGCGCGATAGCTAAACGCTGTTTTTGCCCGCCCGATAAAGTGGTTCCGTTTTCGCCGACAACAGTATCATAACCAGCTTCCAGGACTGAAACAAATTCGTCAACATTGGCCATCGCCGCCGCCCTTTCGACTTCGCTGCGGGTCGCGCCCTTTTTGGCGTAGGCGATGTTGTCCCGGATTGAACCGCTGAACAAAAACGGCTCCTGAAGCACCACCCCGATATGGTCGCGATATGCGGCGCTTGAATATTTTCTGATCGGCACACCGTCAACCGTAAGCTCACCTTGCTGAATATCGTAAAACCTTAACAACAAATTTGTTATTGTTGATTTGCCGGAACCGCTGGGCCCGACCAGCGCGACTTTCTGCCCGGGTTTGATATCCAGGGAAAAATCTTTGATTACCGCTGTGTCTTTATAACTGAAAGTAACTTTATCAAAAACAATATGGCCTTCCATTTTATCAATTTTCAAGGGCCGGTCCGGTTCCTTTATTTCAGGTATGACATTGAGCAGCTTGGTAATGCGTTTAGCCCCGGCCATACCGCGTGAAATACCTATCGCCTGAGTGGATAAGTTGTTTATCGGCATTATAAACATTCCAACATAAGTATAAAAAGCGACAAATTCGCCAAGGGTCATTTTTGCGGAATTAACCATACCCATGCCCAGGCCTATGGTAATTAAATAAACTGCCAGGCTCAGATAATTTGTTATTGACCAGCAGCTGACTGACTGCGCGCCCAATTTTACGTTCAAATTCAGAGTCGGACGCAAATTGGAAAAGAAATCGCGGCATTCCGTGCGTTCTTTGGAAAAAGTCTTTACCACTTTTATGCCGTTGATCGTTTCCCCGAGATTAGCGGAGATTTCGGACATTTTCTCCTGAAGCGTTAAGGAATTGTTGCGCATAATTTTTCTGAAATAATGAAAATTTATAAAATATAAGGGCAAAATAATTAAAACCATCAAAGCCATTTTTAAATTCAAGAACAAAAGAACCGCCGCAATAATCAGGATAATGAAAGATTGATTGATTATTGCGGTAAAGATTATAATCAACTGCTGCATCAGTGACACATCATTTATTACATTTGAAATAAGTTTACCCGTACGGTACTCCTCATAAAAACGCAGGGATAAACTTTGTAGATGTTTAAAAAGTTTTTGCCGCACGTCGAGCAGCATGCGCATAGCCGCATAAGTCATTAAATAATTTGATATGTAGAAAAAAATAATCCGGCCTGAAAAAATTAAAAACATCCCGCCGCATAACAACAGGAATAAACTATAGTCCGCGTTGGGAATAATTCTATCAATCGCTATTTTCAACATCCATGGCAAAGCAAGGCCAAGAACCGAAAAAGAAAATAAAGCAATTATTGAACCAGTCAGTAAATAACGGTAAGGCTTTACCAGGCGGAGAAAACTAAATTGTAACATCACGCGTCTCCATATCTTTTGCTAAAGTGTTACAATTGATAAAAGCACTATGTGTGCCAAAGAAAGAAAAAACAGAGCTAAGTCGCTTATTGCAAACAGCTAGTGACGTTAATTACTTAGCGAAAGCCTTTTGAATAGTGTATCTTAAAAGAAACACTTTAAAAATACGAAAAACGTATTTTTTGTGTAATATGTTTGTAGTAAACATATTTACAGTGTTTTTGCAATGATACACTATGTTTTATTTATGACACACTTATATTTTTTTAAAATATCTTGCCAAGCGGGATTGCTATGTTCCAGGTATTCTGTGCGTTGCGGAATCCTCCCGGTCCGTCAGAAGCTGCCGCAAACATACACTTTGGGATTCCATTTTTATTTAACAAAAGCTGTGGTCGTTCAAGACTTCCAAGCTTTCTGCTTGTGCCGTTGCTGTAAATAATTGTTTTTGAATAAGCTTGCGGCTGTTTTGAAACATGCCAGTTGATTCCATCATCTGACAGAAAATGCGCTCCGCTATGCAATTCTCCGGTTATATCTCCGGTCATATCTTTGGCTAGCATTTCAAAACAGCGTCCGTTATGCCATACGAATGGATCTTCAACGTTGATTCCCTGCATAACGGGGGCATTCTGAATTCTTTCATATGGACCTTCCGGTGATTCGGATACCGTCAGTCCAATTCGCAATCCATCAGGCGTATTACTTCTATAATAGAGAAAAATTCGTCCATCATGGTGTATGCATGGTGCCGGATTTGTAACCAGTCTGTGATCCCACTTTCCTGGACGTGCTTCAAGTATCGGCTTGCCGGGAGACTTCCATGGTCCGGTAGGATGATCTGCAATAAGTACACCAATACGGATTCGTTGATAAATATCATTCATAGTTTTAGCATCTTCCGCAACGACACCAGGCGGAGGAAGTGGGATATCATAAGTTGAGGCGATGTAATAGAGCAGGTATTTATTTCTATATTTTACAATTGTCGGATTATGCGCCATTTTTCCATTCCAATCCGCGGAATTTCCAGTCGGCAGAATTTTTTCAGCGAATTTATATGGTTCCAACATGCCTGGCGACCACGCGCGGACAATTTCCGATAAGTAAATATAGCCCTCGAACATCGGGTATTTCTTGGGCCATCGCGAAGCAAGCATATGAAATCCATTTCCATCGGGATCTTCCACAACCGAGCCGCACCAGACCCAGTAATCATCCATTTTGAAACCACTATCCAGTGGAATCGGCAGAATTTTATTATTACTACAAGACATTTATAAAAATCCTATATTATTGTTTTATTAATTTAACTTCGTCTATGATGAAATAAGTGTCATTGTCTTTGCGTTGAGACAAAAACTTAAAGCTGAGTCTTCCATCCTGTGTTTTCTTCTTAACTGTCAACGGCACTTCATATTTAGTCCAGTACTGCGATACTGGGACTGAATTCTTTTTGAAAACTACTAGCTTTGCATTGCTCAAGCTTATTTTAAAATGATCTATTTTTTTTGCTTTTGCATAAAACGAGAGGATATAGTTTCCAGTATCAAGCTTTGTTCTGCATGAAAGTATGCCGCGTTTTAATGTCGGTCCCCATTTGGGTTTTTCTTCAACAAGAACCTTGATAGCTTTTTCCCCGGCAAAGGCATCTGAACTTACAAACATATTTTTTGTTTTAAGCAGCCAATCCTGAAAACAATTCCAATTCTTTAATCCATTTTCGCAATCGCCATTTTCTAATAAATTGGCGTTTATTCCTTTAAGTTTCGCCAGTTGATAATGCAGGCGGTATTTATGGGATGGGCGTTTCGATTTAGTGAAGTAATCCTTGGAGAGGATTTTGCCGCCATTGCGACGACACAGCTCAAAATTGATCCCGATAATATTGTCGTTTCCCGACAAAGGAGCAATCTCCGACAGTGGAATAGATGCTTTGATCGTATAGCCATTGTTGGTTTTCCTTGTTGTTGAAACCGCTTTACTGTTGGTTATATTGAGATTTTTACTCTTATTTAAAACTATAATGCTTTTACCGCTTTTTGAGGGAACAGCGGCAAAAACATATTGATTGACTTTAAGTTCTTCAGAAGCTTTTAATGGTTCATCAATATCCATGCGTATGAAAGGAGTGCTGTCAATAAATACTTCCAAAGCATCGCCATTGTAAAGGGCATTGTCTGCCGCTGCGGTGATTTCATTATCTTTTATCTCGGCTCTTATCCATAACTTGCCTTTTCCTGTCCATAATTTAATTATATTTCCATTTTCTGAGTTAAATTTTAGTGGATTGGCAGCGTCATTTGAAATAACTGAATTTCCGTTATCTGCAATATGTTCAATATTCTCCATGTTTTTAACAATTTCTCCCAGGCTGGCTTTATATTTTCTTGCCCTAGTAGGAATACTGAAATGTTGAAAATCATAGTCGTCAAATATCAGACGTATCTTCGGTGTCTTTCCATCCATGTCTAATAAGATGATATTATTTCTGCCCGAAAGGTTTTGAGCCTCATAAAAAGTCCTGCTATCACCGAAACTGCGCGATCTTAGTGTTACAGGAACTCCCATTGAGTATGCTGATTTTTTGATAATATTTTTCAGAGTTTCATATTTTCCAGTTAAGAATATAGGATCAAGCTGGAGAGGCATAGTTTTCTGAGTTTTTATCTCATTACCAAAATTATCAAAGCATTTAACGCCCTTGGTATTGAACAGGCGTATAGAGCTTCCTTTGTGTTGCAGAGCCCATATTACCGCGCCGCAATCAGTTTTTGATTTGTTGTAGAAAAGTCCGGCACGAATAAGTTTATTATTAGGCGGCACAGCTTCAAATTGAGACTTGCCGCTCAAGAAATATGACATGGCGTTAATTCCTACACAAGTATCCGTGAGTGCGTACGGATTTTTGTATAATGTCGACCAGAAGGTGCTGCTGGACCAAGAACTATCTATTGCGGTGATACCATTTAAGCCATTGATGAAGCCTAACAAATAATGTCTTTGCGCGTCTCCTGCGGAAAAAATGTTTTGAGATGCCGCAAGTTGTTTACGTTTTGAGTTAGCTATGTAATATAATTCTTCCTGCCAAAGTGGTGTATCTTTTTTGATACTTTTGCGAATACGTTTAAGCAGATTGGAATAGCGAAAGCGGACACCGTCGATGTAATCAGAGCTGGAACGATAAGGGTTAAATGATGCCGCGTCCAGATATTTCTCAAATCCGAGTTTGCTGAGTTTTTCCAGCCAGTTGGTCAAATTATAGCCGAAATCGCTGGTTGCGTCTCCAGCAATAAAAAATGAATTCGGATTGACAGCTTTGGTTTTCTCATAAGCCACTTTTTGAAAAACCAGGTATTCTTCGGGCAATAACAACCATTGAGGTTCAACCAGTGTCATCCACTTTTTGATACCTTTCTCATATCTTTCAACAATACCATTAACATGAAATTTCCACACGTCAAGCGAAGGAACCTGAACAGCTTTGCCACGTTTTATACTTTTGGGACGAGCTCTGGTAAACTTCTTGTCAAAGAACCAGTCCGGTAGTTGCGTCCCGTATTTCCGCCCTTTATATGTCTTCTGCGTCTGGCGAAACCACCATCCCCCAAAACAAGCGACAACTTCAATATTATATTTTTCAAGGACAGCTATTTCGGCATCGGATAAAGTAAAATCCATTTTATTTATCTTAGCCTGTACTTTTTTCATATCAAAGGCATACATTGCATGTCTCAGCCCGGAAAGAGCAAAAACTTTGGCTTCCGAATCCAGCCCAAGACTTGTTATCATTGGAGCTACATTAAAACGGCTAAGAAGCTGAAAATAACCGCCGGGACGAAAATGTCCGCCAAGTTTGCGCTGCAGCGGTGACGCTTTTGTTGGCAATTTATGCAAGGTCACAAAGTCTCCACCCATGCTGAAAATAAGTTTGTCATTGCGTTCGGCAAGCATATTATAACTGCCGTAACGCGGGTTTTCTATTTTGAAACTTCCTGTATACAAGTATTGTGAGGATGAAATCCTTTTCTGGCGTTTTAGCTTTAAATTTATTGTCTTAGGGACTGTAAAATAATAAACCTTACAATTGTCGGTGCATAATGACGTAAT
>CAZEXM010000089.1:0-12389 GCA_964515915.1 uncultured Victivallaceae bacterium | reverse complement strand
TATTATTAGTAACTAACTCTTAGATTGCAAATTGGTATAACATGTTAAATATAAAGATGTTAAGCTCTAAAAGCTGAGCGCATTGATAAAAAACTTTAAAAAAAATGTTATTTTGTCTGAAAAAGTTTGCCTTTCCTTTCCTTTTTTGCTATACTATCTACAAGTAATAGAATGGTTATGCTTAAGAATGTATCGATTCTTAAACATGAAGTCGTTCAAAAAAATAAAATCTCTAATAGGAGAAAAAACATGAAAAGTATCCGTAAATTCACACTCATCGAGCTCCTCGTCGTGATCGCGATCATCGCGATCCTGGCAGGAATGCTTTTACCGGCCCTGAATCAGGCTCGTGAAAAAGCTCGCCGCATTTCCTGTACTTCCAACCTGAAACAAATCGGCCTGTCCCTCAAGCAGTATGCAATGGATTACGCTGACAGCTTCCCTAATGCTGGTATCTATCCTGGTGACGGTGCAGAATCCACTGGTTTTGAAAAACTGCGTCAAGCTGATTATTTAACTGATTACGGCGTATACAACTGTCCTTCTTCCGTTACCCCTAAAGGCACAGGCTCTGACGCGTTAATTTTTGGTACCGCAAGTGGTAATGCCGGCGTTGTTGACTATGCTATAGCCTATGGCATGATGGAAGGTTCTTCAGATCGTTTCGGTAATTCCGACTCAGCTATCTGCTCAGACCGTATGAGCGATACTGATGTAACAGCCACTAATCCGGCTGGCACAACTAGTGGTACAGCCCACAATGCCGGTGAAGCCAACCATTCTGATTATGGCAACCTCCTGTTCCTTGACGGACACGTGAAAGGTTTCCCGACAGACAAATGGTATTCCGCAACAAACACTGGTTCTTCAATCATGCGTCCTAACGGCCGTGGAATATAAGAAGTAGTATTTTGTTTCAAAGGGAGGCTTCGGTCTCCTTTTTTTTTGCCCCGCAAATAATGTCTACCAGCCGAGATTCCCTACACCCGGGTTCATGGAGATAAATATTATGTCAATTCACCGAATAAGGTGGCGGATGTACTGCGGGTGATTTTGACTTTGACCAACTTGCCTTGTTCCGTATCCGGGGCGGGATCGAAAATTACGACTTTGAAAGTTCCGGTTTTGCCTGACCAGCGTTTCGCGTTGCGGCGGCTGGGGCCCTCGACTAAAACTTCCTGTATTGAATTTACATAAGTTTTGTTGTGCGCCAAAGCACACTCGCCGAGCTCCTTTAAAAGAATTTGATTACGTTCTTCCTTGATCTTTTGCGGAACCTGATCCGTCATTTCAGCGGCAGGAGTGCCGGTGCGCGGAGAATATTTAAAAATAAACGCGTTATCATAGCCGACTTTTTTCATCATTTCATGTGTCGCGTTGAAATCCTCATCAGTTTCGCCGGGAAAACCGACGATTATATCCGTCGAGAAAGTTACATCGGGCATGGCTTTTCTTAATTTATCAGCTATTTCCAGATATTTTTCAGCAGTATATTGACGGTTCATTTTCTTTAAAATACAGTCCGAACCGGATTGCAGCGGCAAATGCACATGGTGGCAGACTTTATGCAAGGAACCCAATGTATTTATCAATTTGTCATTAAAATACGACGGGTACGGACTTACAAAACGAATCCGGTAAAGCTCCTCGATTTTATTCAATTCCACCAGCAAGCAGGCAAAAGGAGAAACTCCATCCGGCGGCGGCCTGGTGTCTCCGCCAAGCCCGAAAGCCGCGACATTCTGGCCCAAAAGCATTATTTCACGAACACCTCCGGCAACTAATTCCCTGGCTTCAGAGACGACATCATCAATTTCACGGCTGATTTCGCGGCCGCGCACCTGCGGCACAATGCAATACGAACAAAAGCGGTTGCAGCCGCGGGTAACGGCAATATACGCCTGATATTTTTTTGCGTCCGGCATTTGGTGATGAGTTCCCATCGAGGTCAGGACTTCCCCGCCGCCGCCCAGCAAAGACAACTGTTTCCGGTCTTCGCTGATCGAATTGAGAACTTCAGGCAGTTTATGGAGCTGTCCCGTACCGATAACGAAATCCAGATGCGGCATATCCCTGAGCAGTTTATCGCCGATATTTTGCGCCATACAGCCCATAATACCGATAATCAAAGCGGGCTTTTTCTTCTTTAGTTTTTTCATAATGCCGACTTTGCCGACCGCTTTGCGTTCGGCCTGTTCGCGGACGCTGCAAGTGTTGAAAATTAAAATATCGGCGGCATTTTCCTGTTCAACAATAGAATATCCCTGTTCAGCGAGCATCCCGGCGATTGCTTCTGAATCGCGCTCGTTCATTTGGCAGCCGTAAGTTTTAATAAATACTTTCACTTCACTGTCCCGCCCTTAAAGCACGTCAGATCTGACTAAAGTTAAATTGTTACGGTGAACAATTACATCATCACTGTCGCGCCGCAGGATTCGGAAAATTTCATTACTCCGCATTCCGGCAACCGCCGCCGCGTCCGTACTGTCGAAATTAGACAGTCCGCGGGCGATAATCCGGGCTTTGGAATCAATAATTTCCACAGTATCGCCACGTTTGAACTTACCGTCAACAGCTTTCACGCCGGCGGGCAGTAAACTTCCCCCCCGGTGACAAATCGCGTTCGCCGCTCCGTCATCGACGATTAAATGTCCTTTTGATTTCGCGAAAAACCGCAGCCAGCGTTCACGCGCCTGCATTTTATCCGCATCCGGCAAAAACAAAGTTCCGATATCCTCCCCCCGGAGGATTTTTTCAATAGTATCGTTTTCACGTCCATCGGCAATCCACAGATATTCGCCTGCCGCATTCACCATTTTGGCGGCATTCAGTTTCGACGCCATTCCGCCGATGGAAAATTCCGGGTTATCGCTTCCGGCGGCGGACCTGCGCATTTCAGCGCTAATCTGCTTTACCAGGGAAATCCGTTCGCCGAGAATACCCTTATCTTTTTCACGCAATCCGGTTTCCGTAGTCAGAATAACCGTTAATTCGGCACGGGTCATAGTCGCCAGCAAAGCCGCCAAACCATCATTGTCCCCGAATTTGAGTTCATCTATCGATACCGAATCGTTTTCATTGACAATCGGCAAAACCTCATCGTCCAACAGCGAATTAATGCAGTTGAGCACATTTAAATGGCGTTCGCGCGAGTGCAGGTCCGCGGCCGTCAGGAGCAGTTGAGCCGATTTAAAATTATGTTTCCGGCATTCGTCATCATAAATAGACATCAATTTATTTTGTCCAATCGCGGCAAGCGCCTGGATTTTCGCAAGTTTTGAAGGGCGTTTTTCAAGTTCAAGTTCTTTCATCCCGATTCCAACCGCGCCGGAGGAAACCAATATCACCCGGCAGCCTTTTTCGCGAAACTTCGCTATCCCCGAAATCAGTATTGGTATACGGTATGCGTCCGTCAGGAGCCGGGTGCCGACTTTGACTACGACCCGTTTGCAGCTGTCTATTATTCGTTTTCGTTCAGTATTCATACAGGAATATATATTAAAGGGTACTGCTTAGCAAACAGACAATGAATTTTTCAGATAAATAAATACTGCTTAAGCTTATATTTAGACCGCGGGAGCTTGAATTTAGTCATATTTTGATTAGTTTATGTATATGAAGTATTTTTGTAAAAACTGTCAGTCATATACGGAACGCGACAAGAAAAAATGTTGTCCGGAGTGTGGAGTTAATTTGAAAGACGCCTCTGTCGCGCCATCGACGATTATTGCCGGATTTCAAATCATTGAGGAAATCGGGCGCGGCTCGAACGGCGTGGTTTACCTGGCTGAACAGACCAGCCTCGACCGGAAAGTCGCGCTGAAAATCCTTCCCGACGCTAAAGCCGAAGACCCCGGCTTTGTAAAAGCTTTCCTCAAGGAAGCCCGCGCCGCGGCCCGCTTGAATCATCCTAATATTATTCAAGCCTACGACGCGGGCGTGACCGGCGACGGCATATATTTTCTGGCAATGGAGTTAATTGACGGCAGATCGCTGGAAGAACATATTCAGTCCAAAGGCGCGATGAAAGCCAAAAACGCCATCAAAATCGCGCTGGAATTGGCAAAGGCGCTGGAATATTCATGGAATAAAGAACATTTGTTCCATGGCGACATCAAACCGGATAATATTATGATCCGCAAGGACGGACATAGCAAACTGGCGGATTTCGGACTGGCGAAAACTATTTTTGACGACAAAAGCGACGAAATCATGGCCACGCCCATGTACGCCCCGCCCGAAGTCATCCGGGGACAACATAAAAAAATCGGCTTCAAATCCGATATGTATTCATTCGGAGTAACCTTTTATGAAATTCTTTGCGGCAAACCGCCGTTTGACGAAGCCGACTGCGAAAAAGTTCTGGCTATGCATTTACGGAAAAATCATATTCCGCTAATCGAACGAATGCCGGAAATAGACAGGTCCCTGTCGGATTTAATTGATAAATTACTCAGCAAAAAGCCCAAACAGCGGCCTCAGGACTGGACTTCCGTCATTGAAAGTTTAGAGGAAATTCAAACAAACAAGGCCAGACACAGACGGAAATTACGTTTAATTGCGGGAATTTCGCTAAGCCTGGTAATTTGCGGTCTGGCTATAGCTGGATTTCTATATTACGAAAAAAATAAGAAAAAAGAAGTTCTCAAGCCCGTTCCCAAACTGACAATTACTCCCAAACCACTCCCTCCACCCAAAGTTCATACGGTCCCGGCAATAAAAATCAAACCCGCAGCAAAAGCACTTGAAACTGAAAAGATCAGCAGGAGTCATTCAGAATTAAAGAAATTATTAAAGGCCGCAAAAAATTTAAAAGCTGATATTCTCACCGTTTCGCGTCTCAGGTTCCGGGCGCTCAAACTACAGAAAAACAATTCTCTGCCGGGAACGGAACAAACAAAATTAAACGCGTGTATTGCAAAGTTGAATCGGCATATCCGGAGAACGCGGCACACTATAACTAAGCGGGAAACAGCACGCTTCCGCCTTGAACTCAAAAAAGAAAGAGAAATCACCGAAAAGAAACGCAGCAGGGAACGCGATAAAAATTTGTTAATTGCCAAACAAAATGAGATTTTCAAACTTGTTATTAAATTTCTTTCCAACAATAGAAAACAACAGACAGTAAGGACTTTGCAGACACTGTTGGAGCAAACCCGGAACCTGGATAAAAAACTGCCGGAATATAAAGCCCTGGCCTTTCTGCTGAAAGTTCTTCCACACAGATATAATCGCGAAGGGGTTATTTTTGAGCACCTCGATCAGCTTATCGGGAAAACTCTGCCGTGGAAAATCAGACGTCGGGAATATACCATTATCGGTGGTTCGTGGCAAAGCATGCACTTGCAAACTCAATTGTCAAAAGGTGTTTTCAGCCGCAAAAAATTACGTGCGACTCAGCTCCGCGACTATCACTGGTGCCTGCTGGTAAATGAATTTCTCGTCAAGGGAAGCATAAAATCAACGCCTAAGAACATTCAGAACACCGCCTGCTGGTTATTGCTCAATTCTAAAGAAAAGTTGTTCAGGGCCTTCGTTCAAAAGTACTATCCAAATGATTTGTCTGACTGGTTGAATTGCCGAAGGGTAATAATTACCGCTCCCTCAGAACTTGCCGCGTATACTTCCTGGCGCAATATCGTCGCTCAAATGGCGGAATTAAACCAGATGGCATACAAAAGCATAAATGATTTTAAAACTAAATATGCCGATACCGGAGTTTACAAAAATGTTCAAGATATTTTACTGGATTACCAAAAAACCGTTTACGCAATCTACCTTGAGGCCTTTGTCGATCAATTGCAGATAACTTCACTGTCCATTAAAAGCAGCGACTCAAAAGTTTTCTCCGCCCAGAATCGTTATCGCTTTTTGAATAGTCTCGCTTCCGGAACACGAATCTTTCTGCGGACTCTGTTCAACAAAAAACTGCGTTTATTATCCGGAGACCAGGAATTTGCCGGGCAGTTTGGCATTTTCGAAAATGTTCCCTGCGGCAAAGTCTACAGTTGGATTATGTTAAGTTCTAAAGACACCAGGTATTATCCGTTGCGTTATGTTCCTGCCATGCTGGATATCGATGCCTGGAATTACATAAAACGCACCCTTAAAAAGACGCCGGAATTGAAACTTGATTCTTTACAGATTAAGGAAAATACAAAACAATATCCATTTTTCCTTTACAGTGCGGGCCTGGTTGCTTTGCGTTACGGCAAATGGGAAACTCTGGACAAAATATTTTCTAATTTCAAGAAACTTATTACTCCGGATGATATTGATTCCAGTTTTCGTCATGCCCTGTTCGCCGATTTGGCACTGAAAACAAGGTGTGATCAATACGCCCGGGAAGTTCTCGACAAATATGATTTCAGGAAGAAAACTCAAACTGACGAAATAATTATTTCACTATTAAAAATCCAAACCCTGTTGACGCAGAAACCGCTTGACGAACCGGCTGTTGCCGAACTTATCAGCACAACGCAAAAACGTTTTGCAGCAAATTCCGCTTTACGCGGCGACTTGAGAGTTTTGACTCTTCTGCGGCAATTAATCTGCGCCGATTTCAAGCAGTACAGCAGTATAAAAACTGAGTTGTTCAAGCAGACAACTTACCCCCATCTGCACGCCCGTCTTTGGCTGGAAGCCGCGGCGCGGGATAAAATATTACGCCGAAATTCAATAAAAATACCTGCTTTGCTTAAAGCCTGCCGTTCAATATTGACGCCCTCAGCTTTCCGCTCGGATTTATTCCACAAAATTACCAGCCTAAGTTTGGGCTATAAAAACTTCACCCCCGCTCAACTCCGCCGGGATCTGAACAAAAGCCTGCTGGAATTAAAACCATGCGCCACAAATTCATATCCGGCTTTGCTGACGCTCATGTTTGCCGCCGAACTTTTTGACCGCAGGCTGCCGGCGGGAAAGCTTAATCTATTTGCCCGGGCCTATACTTTGCAATGTCCAATATTCTCGCCTGTGGAACGCCGGTTTTGCGACATTCCGGGCAATTCCGATTCTTTGAAAATTTTGCAGAGTTGTCAGAAATTCAACCCGATAACTTTTCAAAAACTTTACCTTTGGATGCTCGCCGCAGCCAAAGCAAAACGTTCAGGCGATGCCGGGATATATATAAAGAAACTTAAATCTTTCCGGAAAGATTTAAGATGGACGGAACAATTATTCTTAGACAGATTCATTGAACTCCTCGAAAATTCGACGGGCTAACGTTGCCTTCGTTATCAAAAAAAAAGGAAAAAATATTTATGGAGCAAATCGGGAAGTATAAAGTTCTAGCTAACATCGGGCATGGGGCTATAGGATCGGTGGAAAAAGCTGAAGCACCGGATGGAACTATTGTTGCTATCAAAACGCTTTTCCCGCAATTTGTCTACGAAGAGGAATATGTAAAACGTTTCAAGCGTGAGGCCGCACTCGCCAAAAAGCTTTCGCACCCGAATGTTGTAAAAATTTTTGAAGTCGGCGAAGACCAGGATGGACGGTGTCAGTATATGGTCATGGAGTATATTGACGGCAAAAGCTTAGCTGAATACATGCATGATAAAGGTATGGCTTCAGCAGTAGTGGAATGCTCCGGCAAAATGAATAAAAAAGCAGAACCCGACTCCAAAAATAAAATTCCGGGAAAAGAACTCCCAACAAAAATTACAACTTTCACAGCGAAAGAAACCATTAAAATTATCCGTCAATTGGCCGGCGTACTGCAAGCCATGGCAGACATCGGCCTGTTGCACCGTGATATAAAACCGCAAAACATTCTGCTGGATAAAAAAGGCAATGCCAAACTCCTGGATTTCGGACTGGTTAAAGATACGGAGGCTCTGGTATCAATGCTTTCCACGACCGGGCAAAGCATCGGCACGCCGCCTTATATGAGCCCCGAACAACACGAAGACAGTAAAGAAACCGATATGCGTTCCGATCTTTATTCATTGGGCTGTATCGCTTATCACATGTTGACTGGCCGGCCGCCGTTCCCGGGGCCGACCGCCTCGGCATTCGCCAGGCAGCACAGTGACGATATTCCCGAGCCGGTCCACAAAATGAATCCTGATTGTCCCTTGAATCTTTCGCAGGTAATTGATCGGCTTCTGGCAAAGAAACCCGAAAACCGGCATAAGAACCCGGATGAATTAATTGAGGACTTGAATCGTGTCGAATGTGGTGAAGTACCTTTGAAATTGTATAAGCCAAAGAAATCAAAAAAACATAATCCGCTGCGTAACTGGTTGACTGTCGCTGCCGCAGCAGTCATCGTCGCGGGCTGTTTTACCGGCTGGAATTTTTACAAGCGCGGTAGTGCTACCGTCATTACCAAAGTTGTCTGGGAACGGCAGAAAGAAGCAACAGAATTTACCCGCTCGGAAAGCTCCCGCAAACGCAAACTGCAAAGTAGCCTTGAAGCTTACAATAAAACTTTAGTTATGTCTTTAGCCCTGGATTTAAGCGCAGTGCCGAATGCGGGCTATCCCTCGCTGCACGGCTTGGCACCCGGCAGCCGGGCGGCGCAGACTCTCCAGAAAGCATGGGTAAGCAAACTTGGCCTGCCTCTGGAAGTGCAGACAAAAAAAGTCGGCATTAAATTGCGTCTGATTCCGCCGGGAACGTTCATCATGGGGAGTCCATCCGGCGAGAATAAGCGCTGCAGTGATGAAAAACAACACCGGGTTACTTTAACAAAGCCGTTCTACATGGATAAATATGAAGTAACGCAGGGAGAGTGGAAACGGGTAATGGGCGGTAATCCAAGTAATTTCAGGAATATTGGGGACAATGCTCCGGTAGAGCAAGTTAGCTGGGATGACTGCCAGAAGTTCCTGAGCAGGCTTTGTGCTCTGGAGAAAGTTCCTCGTGGCACTTACCGCCTGTTGACCGAAGCACAGTGGGAATACGCTTGCCGGGCGGGAACGGACACGCCGTTCTACTGTGGGAACAGTCTTGACGCGAGTATGGCAAATTTTGATGGAGACCATCCATATATGGTGGCAAAAAGAATTGACCGGAAGACACGGCCGGTCGGCAGTTTTAAAGCAAACGCGTGGGGCCTGTATGATATGCATGGCAATGTCTGGGAATGGTGTAATGACTGGTACGGAAGTTATGGCAGTAGAGTGTTTGACCCGGCGGGGGCGTCATCAGGTTCGGACCGGGTGTACCGCGGTGGTTGTTGGAACGACTACGCCGGGTACTGCCGTTCCGCTAATCGCAACAGGTTCAGGCCCTTGTTCCGGGACTTCCTCCTGGGTTTCCGCCTCCTGAGGATAGTTCCTGTGAAAAACAAACGGTAGTGAGTGCCGAATGGAAGAAAAAAACGGATGGGGACATAAATAATACCAATTTGCAATCTAAGAGTTAGTTACTAATAATATACTGTATTAACAGTTTTGCGCCTCTAGCAGTCTGTCGGACTTTGGGAATCGTCGCGAAAAATTGTCCGAATAAAGCGGAATTTTCGTCAAAATCACGAGAATATTGAACATATTTGACGATTTTGATGGAAATCTCAGCAAAATTCGGCAGTTTTGCAGCAGATTATCCATAAGTCCGACAGGCTGCTAGAGACAGAGGCGGCTACATCTTTCTCGATTCTACAATGTAGCCACGGCTGTCTCTAGCCGTGTTTTTACTAACCTTTTGATGCAAATTGGTATAATTACGACTTTTACCATCTACTGACTTCACAACTTTTTTCTTACCGTGCCTTCTTTGTAAAACGGCAAGTCCGCAATCAGTCCCTTAATTGTGGTGCGTCCGGCACTCAATTGCACTTCATCGCCGACAGCCAAAGTTTCCCCGGCTCCGATATAAGCCAAGGCGACAGCAAATCCGAGAGAAGGCGCGAAAGCGCCGGAAGTGACAATCCCGATTTTTTCGCCGTCCGTGTTAAAAACATCAGCACCGGCACGCGCGGCGCGTCTTCCTTCCAGAGTAATCGCAATTAATTTATCACTTGCCGGAGCCGCTTCGAGAGCCGCTCTGCCGGTGAACTTGCGTTCCGGAAAATCTTTTAATTTAAGCATTGGACCGTAGCCCGCGTCCAATGGCGTATAATTTTCGCTTAATTCGTGTCCGTAAAGCGCGTAACCGGCCTCAAGCCGCAAAGTATCACGGGCTCCAAGGCCAACCGGCATGACATTTTCGAATGAGAGCAGGTAATTCCACATTTCGACAGCTTTATCCTGATCAAAATACAGCTCAAAACCAAGTTCTCCCGTGTAACCGGTACGGCTTAATAAAACAGGAATATCATTAATTTCGACTTCAGCCCAGTTGAAGTAATCGGGTAAGTCAGTAATTTTCAAACCGGCTTTGACGAGGACATCCGCCGCGCGCGGCCCCTGCAGGTCAAGCTTGGCGGTTAAATCTGAAACATCCTCAAAAACGATATCTTCAGGCAGTTGCGATTGTATCATCTCAGAATCGGCGGTACGCGTTCCGGCATTGACGACAATAAAAAAATCATCTTCAGCCAGGCGGTAAACAATTAAATCATCCATCACTTTACCGGCTTTGTTAAGCAGAAAATTGTAGCGGCAGAGCCCGATGCGCTGATTAAACACCGGACGCGCGAAAATCGCGTCCAGAGCCGCAAGCGCCCCTTCTCCGCTGACGCGGAATTCACCCATGTGGCAAATGTCAAATAAACCGGCCTTTTCGCGCGTGTGCTTGTGTTCAGCTAAAATTCCATCGCTATACTGTAGCGGCATATTCCATCCCGCAAACGGCACCATCCTCGCTCCCGCGAGTTTGTGGCATTCCATCAAAGGAGTATTTTTGATCTCTACATCAGACATGTTGCCGGCTCCCTTATTTTATATTATAAATTTTACTTTTTCTCTAGCAGCCTGTCGGACTTATGGATAATCTGCTGCAAAAGTGCCGAATTTTGCTGAGATTTCCACCAAAATCGTCAAATATGTTCAATATTCTCGTGATTTTGACGAAAATTCCGCTTTATTCGGACAATTTTTCGCGACGATTCCCAAAGTCCGACAGACTGCTAGTGAGGGAGTCGTTTCGGGGTAAGGTGAATATTCTGAACCGAAAGCATGCATTAATTCCATGGACTGCGCGCGCTGGAAGATGAGTACCGGCAGAAGCACAACCGCTCCGAGATAGGGCAGCAGCAAGGGGATAAAAGCGACACCGAGAGTACATATTATCAAAAGAATTACAGCTATGCCACAAGCGACGTTCGCCAATATCTGCAGCAGCCAGAACTTCACAAATGTTAATGGAGCCGCTTTGAATAGTCGCATAAACTCCCGGTAGGCGGCTTTTGCCGACAGGTTTTTTTTGTACATAATCGGCAGGACAAATTCATTGAAAAGATAATATGCGAAGAACAGAACCAGCATACCAAGTGTAAATACTATCATAGTTGAAACAGAAATAACAATACTTAAACCAGGCATTTTAAAACTGTCAGTTCTGAGGTAATCTATTACTACCGGGTAAAATAACGCTACAATGATTGTAAAAATAACCAGCATGAACAGAACGTTGACTACCGTAAAACCAACGAGCCACCGGAAAACGGAATTACCGTGTTTTTTGAATTCAGACCATGGTTTGGATATCTCAGCACGATTATTTGCGATATTATCTATAAAGATAAATTTAAAACGACTGCTGATCCAGAGAAGAAAAAAATTAATCGCTATTACAACTAATACGGATGCAGCGGTTCCAAAAACAATAAACCAGAATACCGACTGTTCGATCCTGAAATAATTACAAACTTTGCCGACAAAAAAAACGTCGCCAAGAAAAACATCCTTTAAAAAACTTCCGGACCGGGAAAGAATATAGGGAAGATGATTAGCATTGGAAAGTCTAAAATAAAAATATCCACCGCCGCCGCTGCCGCCTTGACTGTTAAATATTATTGTCAGCCATGCTGCAAAACCCACGATAAACCATTTGGACATATCAAAGGGGTAAAACAACATTCCAGTCATACGCCGGAATGCCCGCCCGAAGACTTCGCGACACTTGATATTATACATTAAAAAACTCCCTGGTTAATTGTCTTCAAATAGTATATCATAAAGCTTATACTTGTAAAGGAATTTAATCTAAAAAAAAGCTGAATTTAATTGATTCAATCAATCGGGGATTAATCGGAATTTGACCACGCATTGAGGCTAACTGTGATTCGGAAACAATAAGCCGGGGTATTTCATCAGGAACGCAATGTTATTATGCACTCCCCCGTTACGTATAGATATAAGTGCATCTTCTGCACTTTGTAACATAAAATCCCAGCTTGCTCATTGCGCCTCTAGGGACAGAAGCGGCTACATCTTTTTCGTGATATTTAAGCTCAATGATGTCGCCACGGCTGTCCCCAGCCGTGCTTCGTTTCACTT
>CAZEXM010000088.1:0-12391 GCA_964515915.1 uncultured Victivallaceae bacterium | reverse complement strand
CAATGTTTGATCGTTCGTTTTTCGCTCAAATTTGAACTGCAAAACTTGAGTTAATTACTATTGAAAACTGGAAAAAACTAAAAAGTGGTTTATATTAGTCTTTATGAAGATTCTATTAATAAATGGGCCCAATATGCAGCTTCTGGGAAAACGGGAGCCGGAAATATATGGCGAACTTACTTTAGATGAGCTCCAGGGCAATCTGAAGAAAGTAGCTGTTGCTTTGGGCGTTGATCTGCTTTGTCGCCAGTCCAATCACGAGGGAGATATCGTGGATATGATTGGGAACGCGGGAAAAGACGGCGTTGACGCTATCATTATAAATCCCGCCGCTTATACTCATACCAGCGTGGCAATTCACGATGCCCTGAAAGCAGTCGCGCTGCCCGCGGTGGAGGTGCATATAAGTAATATTGACGCCCGCGAAGGGTTTCGCCATGAATCTTTAACCGCCCCAGCCTGTATCGCGGTGATCGCAGGCCTGGGTGCTGACGGCTATGAATGGGCTTTACGTTCATTGTTTAAGTTAAATAAAAAATAGTACTGCAATATAAATACAAAGGATTTTCGTATGAAAATTGATGAAATCAAAACAATTGTGAAAATGATGTCGGAAAACGATTTAACTGAGTTTAAAATCGAAGCTGAAGAGTATAATCTCTGCATTAAACGCGGCGGCGACAGAACTCAGGTTTTCACCACTACTCCAATCGCCCCGGCCGCGGCGGCGCCGGCTGTTCCCGCCGCGGTTGCGGAAACAGCTTCAGCCGAGCCTGAAAATACCATTAACGCTCCTATTGTCGGGACTTTTTACATTTCTCCATCCCCGGACGCGAAACCTTTCGTTAAAGTCGGCGATAAGGTAACAGTTGATACTGTTGTCTGTATTGTCGAAGCAATGAAAGTGATGAATGAGATTAAAGCGGAAAAAAATGGTGTTATCAAAGAAATACTGGTTGAGAATTCCACTCCTGTAGAATATGGACAAGCTCTTTTCGTCATCGATTAACTCAACAGGAAAGTGAATTATGTTTAACAAAATACTCATTGCCAATCGTGGTGAAATCGCTTTGCGCATCATTCGCGCCTGTCGTGAACTCGATGTTAAAACCGTTGTAGTTTACTCGGAAGCGGACAAGGATTCCCTGCCGGTCAGACTGGCGGACGAAGCCGTTTGCATCGGCCCGCCGCAACCGCTGAAAAGTTATCTCATGATAGAACGGATTATCAGTGTCGCCGAAATATGTGATGTTGACGCTATCCATCCGGGATACGGTTTCCTTGCCGAAAACGCTCACTTCGCAGAGGTATGCAGAGATTGTAATATCACCTTTATCGGGCCGACCCCCGAAGCAATGCGCGCACTTGGCGACAAAGCTGTTGCCCGTGATACGATGAAAGCCGCCGGCGTGCCGGTCACGCCCGGCAGCAACGGACTTATTCATCACGAGAAAGACGCTCTCAAAATAGCTCATGGACTGAAATATCCGGTCATCATCAAAGCGACTGCCGGCGGCGGCGGGCGCGGTATGCGTATCGCTCACAATGACGCCAGCTTGATTCAGGGATACCATTCAGCCCGCACTGAAGCGGAAAACGCTTTCGGCAACGGCGCTGTCTATATGGAAAAATTCCTGGTCAATCCCAAGCATATCGAAGTTCAGATTATCGCGGATAATCACGGTAATGTTGTCCATCTCGGAGAACGTGACTGTTCGATTCAACGCCGCCAGCAAAAACTTATCGAAGAAGCGCCGTCTCCGGCGATCAGCGAGAAAATGCGGGAGAAAATGGGCCGCGCCGCGGTTAAGGCCGCGAAAGCCGCGAAATATAATAACGCCGGAACTATCGAATTTCTTTTCACTGAAGGGGAGTTCTATTTCATGGAAATGAATACCCGTATTCAGGTGGAACATTGCGTTAGTGAAGAAGTTACCGGCATTGACCTGATTAAAGAACAAATTTGCGTTGCCACCGGCAAGAAATTATCTTTTTCTCAAAAAGACGTCAAAATTACCGGGCACGCGATTGAATGTCGCATCAACGCTGAAAATCCGGCGAAAGACTTTACACCCAACCCGGGCAAAATCGATTTATTTATTCCTGCAGGCGGCATTGGAGTGCGGATTGATTCGCATGCTTATTCAGGATATGTTATCCCGCCGTATTATGACAGCATGATCGGCAAATTGATTGTTCACGGCAAAGACCGTAAGCAAGCTCTCGAAAGATGCCGGCGCGCGCTCGAAGAATTTATTGTCGAAGGCGTTAGCACTACTATTCCATTCACCCTGGAAGTGCTCAATAAAAAGGATTTTATACAGGGAAAATTCGATACCGGGTTTTTGGAAAAAATGATTGATGAAAAGATTAAGTAGTTTCGCTGCTTAAATAAAAATTGTAAAATTAAAGGAGTATTTTTTATGAAACAAGCAGTTTCAAAACAAGAAAAATCCGCTGAAGTTACAGAGGCCGCCACTTGCGAAAAAGGAACGGAGCTCGGTCTCATTAAAATTCACGGAAATGTCGTGTCGTCAATTGTTCGCCGGGCAGCATTGTCAATAGAAGGAATCTCCAGATTAGCGGGAAGTTCCTTTGTCGATAATATCGCCGAAATCGTCGGCAGCCGTAAAATTCATGACCGTGCGATCTCAATTGAAATAGACGAGGATAAAGTAGTTATTGAAATAAAAATTAACCTCATTTTTGGCTATAATGTGCCGGAAATAGCGGGCCAGGTTCAATCTGTAATTATTGAGGAAGTCGAAAAAATTACCGGCATGAATGTTACCAGTGTTAATGTCATAATTCAAGAAATCGAAGAAGCTCAGATTCCTGAAAAAACAGAAGCTGAAGAAGAATAAAATTGTACCGTTCAGGCCATCCTTCAGGGATGTCAGGCCTGAACTGTTGTCATTCGTTAAAGTATAATGAAGCCGTTTGGAACTTAAACTAACAAACAGGAATAAATAAAATGTTAACCTTTCTAAAAAGTACTTTGACTGCGTTGAATATACCAGTTACTGATTTTAATTTAGGTTATTTCTTTGCGTTATACATTGTGGCGCTGACCTTGTTAGGCCTGTTTATAATTCGTATTGTATTGAAGATTATTTTTCGAAAAAAACGATGCCATACTATCAGCATAAAATCCGATAACGGTAATGCTTTAATTTCCTGCTCGGCGATTATGGCGGTAATTAAGGCTTTGGAAAAAGAATTTGCAGCACTTACAATAAACAAAGTGAATCTGTTTCGTTACCGGAACAAGCCCTTTCTGGAGGTGCATTTGGATTTTGACGCTTCAAAAGGCGGACTGCCTTCTCATGCCGAGAAATTTAAATTAAGGGTTATTGAATCTCTGGACGCTCTTTTCGGTATTAAGAACATCAAAAAAGTACATTTACATTTGCATCATGTTCAATTGAACGACGCGGAAATTTTAAAAACTGAAAAGATGGTTTTGGAAAAGTCTCCAGCAACAGCGGAAATCTCAGTTGGTTCCATGAAGCTTCCAGCCAAGAAACAGAAAAAGACTCCGGCTGAAACAAAAGAAGTTCCAGTCAAAGTCAAAGTCAAAGCCAAAGCTGAAAAATAGTTCGATGCGGGTAATTTTAGCATCTGATTCCGAACGCCGCAAACATTTACTCAATGAGATGGGACTGGATTTTATCCAAGTCCCATCTTCTGTTACAGAACTTTCCGGGACCAGCCATGTTGTGGTAAGCGCGGTAAGTCTGCAATCGCTGAACGCCAAAAGCCGCAGCAGTGCTTCGCCACCAGCACCGCATATTTTGCTCCGGCTGCGACGGCGCTTTCAACCCATTGGTCGGTGTTAAACTCATCAACGAAGTACTTAGCCGCTATTTTATGTTTTCATCATTTATCATCGAACTTTTGACAGTACCAGATTTTTTTATTGATAATAATGTTACCTTACTATTTCCTAAAATGACGCCATTCTTGAAATACTCTTTATACCGGCCGCCCTGCCGCTTTGCGGATCGTAAGACACAATAACCGCGTCCAGGCGAATACCTTCCTCAATTACTGTAAAACGCCGCGGCAAGCCATAACGGAACTTCGCGACAACCGCGTCCGGGTCCCGGCCCAGAACCGAACGTTCGGCGCCGGCCATGCCGACGTCGGTAATGTAGGCCGTACCACCAGGTAAAATCTTCGCGTCAGCAGTCTGGACATGGCTGTGCGTTCCCACTAAGGCGGTAACTTTACCCTCCAGGAAATAAGCCATGGCGATTTTCTCGCTCGTCGCTTCCGCGTGAAAATCAACCAGAACGCACTTTACCGCCGGCGGAATCTCCCTGAGAATATTTTCTACAGTCTCAAAAGGACAATAAGCACTTTCGCGCATAAAAACCTTACCCAGCAGATTTATCACCGCAATATCCCCGCAAGCCGGGTTGCGAAATACCTTCCAGCCGTATCCGGGCTGCGCACTGCTGAAATTCGCGGGACGCAAAACATTGTCAAATTGAGTTATTTCCTGTTCAAAAGTTTTTTGATCCCAAACATGGTCACCCGTTGTAATAACATTCACTTCATCAATAATATCTTCAATACATTTCGCGTTAAGCCCCGCTCCCGAAGCCATATTCTCGCCGTTCACAACGCAAAACTGACAGTTAAATTCACGGCGCAATCCGGGCAGCAGTTCTTTAACCGCCTTACGGCCGCCCCTGCCGACAATATCGCCCACAAAAAGTAAATTCATCAAAACCTCTAATTTTTTATTTAATATTTGTAATAAGATAAAATAAAGGCGTTTTGATATTTATCAATAGAGCTAATTGTAAAAGTCCAGCCCAAGTATGGTTTTTCCATAAGAATTATGCTTGAATCAGGCTTGTAAACAGCAAAAAGACTATTATATTTTAAGACGTCATAAAATATTCGGATAAATACTAACATATTTTAGTAAAAAGCTTAGCTTCACTCATGAGCAATACAGTTAAAAAACTTACGGATACTCAAGTTATCTCAGAGCGCAGAAATGCTCAAAGAATACTTAATGATACTCAAGTTATCTCAGAGCGCGGGGATGTCCGGGTACTGCTGGCGAACCGCGACGTGAAAATGCATGATGCCGTTAAGGCAATATTTATTGAAGAAGGTGTCGAGGTAACAGACGCCCGGAATGTGTGGGAAGTTTTCGAAGCATTAATCGATTACACCTTTGATTTGTTTATCACTGACTCCAATCTTCCCGGTACCACATGCATCGAATTGATGAAATACTGCAAAAAACGCCATCCGGCAATGGAAGTTTTAATTCTCGCGCATGAGCCAAACATCACTGAAGCCGTGAAAGTTACAAAGATGGGAGCTTTCAACTACATTGAAATGCCGGTGGATGAAAAAAAAATAATGTCTCAAGCCCAGACGGCTTTAAAAGAAAAGAAAGACAAATTAATAAAAAATTTAGTGCCGAATTTAGCTTTTGATAAAAATATCTTTAAATTTCTGCCCAACCTGGATGTAATCAAACAACTTGGTACTGGTTCTACGGGAATTGTTTTTCAGGTCAAAAAAGACAACGCGAATTATGCCTTGAAGATATTGCGCTCAGACCTGGCCCCGGAAATGCATAAATTCCAACGCGGCGGTCAATTCCTTAGCGAAGCAAAAATTCTTTCAAATATCAAACATCCCAATATTGTTCAGATTTATGACTATGGATTTTCCGATAACTACATGCCCTACATTCTGATGGAATTCATCAACGGGAAACCTTTGACGCAGATAATTAAAAGCAACACTCTGGACATTAAAAAACGCCTGCACATATTCGTGCAAATGTGCAGAGCCATGCAGTTTATACACAAGAACAAAGTACTCCATCGTGATATTAAACCGGGAAACATTATGATTACCGATGATTTGACCGTTAAACTCACGGATTTCGGACTGGCGCACATTATCGACACCCATAGCTCCAGCTCTTCCACCGAAAACCGGATAGTAGGGTCTCCGGCTTACATGTCGCCCGAAGCCTTTAATGAAAAAGATACAGTTGATCATCGTTCAGATATTTTCAGCCTGGGAGTTCTCGGATATGAATTATTTACCGGGCAAAAACCCTTTTACGGCAGCAATGTCCCTGAAATACGCTACTCAATATGCAATGCAAAACCCATTGCTCCACGCAAAATAATCCCGGATATTAACGTGGAAATAGAAAATATTCTCAACACAATGCTCACGAAAAAATCTAAGAACCGTTTCAATAATTTAAACAAAGTTGTCAACTCTATTGAAAGTTTAATATCCCCTTCACTGATTTCTCAAAGTCGCGAAAAAAACAAAGGATTGTTTGGGATTTTCAACACCAAAAACAGCAACTGGGCGTAATCTCCGGAATCCTTACCCGTTCCCGTGAATCGACAGCCCCGAACGCCAGTTCGGCATTTCCATAATGTAGCATAACCGTCCCGGTTGTGGATATTCTCAAGCGGGACGGTTGACTTTGGACTGCGGCAGTGTCATTCGCGGACTATTTGTTTCTTTATGACAGATCGACCAGATCCTTAACGACGACCGGCAAACCTGTTTTCATTGACTGGTTGGCCGCGATTCCGGTCAGAATGGAATTCACACCGTCAATGTAGCCAGCGGCGTGCCCCAGGGGATCATTTTTCACGCCTCTTAAGACGTGACCTAAAAGCCGGACATCACCGCCGCCGTGCCCACCTTTATCACCTTGTTCGTATTCAATAATCTGCGCTTTGCCCCAATGCGCCTGAAAAATAATCTCCGGGACCATTTCTTTCTTTTCGCCTTCAAGTTCGCGCATTCCGGGTTGGTTGAAGTCTTCGTGATCACCGCTGACGTATGATTTTTCGACAACGTTGAACTCCAGACGGCCTTTTGTGCCGTTGAAACAAACCCGGTAGCCTTCCCAGGGGCTGTGCGCGTTCAGCGAGTAAGTCATTACCGCATTGTTGGCGTAACGAACCATCACTCCCATATTGTCTTCAATGCTGATGCCGTCACTAAAAACACTTTGATCACGGTAATAGTTGTCTTCGTGTTCGGCATTATAATAGAGACCCAGCAAACGTTCATCTTTTTCCGTAACTTTCAGCGAAAATGGATCCTTTTTAGCAGTTTCACTATTGCGGGCGCGGGCATAAAATTCTGTAACACCACGGTTTTCCGCGTTTTCTTTGCCGTAAAATTTCAAATCACCCATGGCAAAAACTATTTCAGGATTGGAATCGATCCACCAATTAATTAAATCGAAATGATGAGTTGCCTTGTGAACCATCAAACCTCCGCTGTTGCGTTTATCGCGATGCCAGCGCCTGAAATAATCAGCTCCATGAACAGTGTCCAATAACCATTCAAAATGGACACTGGTAATGTCGCCAAGTATACCGTTTTTGATAATTTCCTTGACTTTAGTGTTGCGCGGCGAATAACGGTAGTTGAATGTTACGACTAAATCACGCCCGGTCTTATTTATGGTATCAATGATTTGCTGACATTTGTCAGCGTCAACGGTCATCGGTTTTTCTGAAATGACATCACAGCCGAGTTCCATCGCGCGGCAGATATATTTATGATGTGTTCTGTCCATACTTGTTACGATTACGCGCCGGGGTTTTTGCTCCTCAATCATTTTGTCGAATTCAGCGGCTTTATAGGTTTTGATATCAGCCGGCCCGCCATTATCTTTGATATATTTCGCCCAGTAATTCATCCGGGTCTGGTTAGTGTCGCATAAGGCGACGAGTTCACCACAATCTTTGAAATCTTTGATCAAGGCATTAATATACATTGAACAGCGACCACCGGTACCAATTAAAACATACTTTTTCTTTGACATGAGTTTACCTTTTTTGTTAAACGCTTTCGCGATTTATAAATTTAGTTGAGAAAACAAAATCTTCGCCATTTTCGACGTTTTGTTTTATCAACTCGATAATTTTATTATTCATTTCTTCAATCGGGTGGGCAACGGTGCTCAAAGAGGGACATGACTGAATCCCCATCGGATCATCGTCAAAACCAATAACGGCAATCTCTTCCGGTATTTTAATCCCGTTCTTCCAGGCATATTTCAAAAATCCCAAAGCCATCCTGTCCGTATCAAAAAAGACCGCATCCGCGCCGCTTGCCATGAGTTCATCGCCAATAGCAAATCCAGCTTCAAAATTAGCTTTAGCTTCAAAATAAACAAAATCCATTTTTTTTATGTTCCGTAATTCCTTGAAAGCTTTTCTTATACCTGATTGCCGTGTGGAAATATTCCCGCAGCGCGCGAGCCTGCATCGTCCGCTTCCTGCTAAATGCAGAATACCATCTTTAATTCCGGTCGAACGGTCGACCAGAAGCCGGCTGCAGTTCGCGGAAGGTATTTCATTGTCAATCAGGATAAAATGCTGCGGCATCTTTTCAAACGCGGCTAATACTTCCGGCTTCAAGCCGCCCAGTACGATAACATAATTTACAAAGCCCGACCATTCACGGAACATTTGAGAAGCCGTTTCCACATTCTGCGGTTTCACACTCAATAAGGGGAAATAATCGTGTTCCTCAAGTTTCCGCACGAGATTATAAAGCTTTCGCAAGTGTACATTGTTTGTCAGATTGCAGCTTAAAATACCAACAAAATTACTGCGCTGTAAACGTAAATTTCGAGCCGCAATATTCGGCGTGTAACCCAATTCCGCCGCCAGTTCCAAAATCTCAGCGCGTTTGTCTTTGCCCAGGCCCTTTTGTCCTTTCAAGGCGCGGTTTACCGAGCGAATTGAAGTGTCCGCGCGTTCCGCCAGTTCTTTTAATGTTATCTGTGTCATATCTATTCTGCCCGTTGCCATCGTTGGCGTAAAGTATATATGCCATCGTTGGCGTTGTCAATGGCCGTTAACATTTTTTCGTAAAAAAATAACATAATTCATGTGCTGAACTTGAATAGTAGTGTATTCCCCTATAATATAAGAGTAAACGGGAGATTTAACCATGTCTTTGAAAAAAATAGAAGCACTGGAAAAAAAGATTCAGAAAACATCTCAAATAGATGCTAAAATAAAAGAAGATTTACTTGATTTAATGCGCAGTTTGAAAACCGAGTTATCTGATTTTAAAGAAACCCATCCAACTACCGCCCATAATATAGCCGATAAAACTCAGGTTTCGGCTGAGCAAATCTTGACTTCAAACAATAAACCAGATGATTTACAGAAAAATATAGAGGGTTTGCAGGGAACGGTTGAGGAATTTGAGGCCTCTCATCCCAAACTTGTCCAAGTGGTGAATCGTTTATGTATAATGTTATCTGATATCGGTATTTAGTACAATATTTTCGTTTGATTTTATTAAAAAATACGCTTTGCTGTTCGTAAAACTGGAATTGCAAAAAATAAAGGAGCTTGCCATGTTCAACTTTTTAAAACGTCATCGCAAGGTTTGCCTTCTTATCCTGGGTTTTTTTGTTTTAATCATCTGCGAAACTGTTCTGGCACGAGCCGGCGGCGGCGGCGGCTTTGGCGGCGGCGGAGGAGGCTTTAGTGGCGGCGGCGGCTTCAGCGGCGGCAGTAGTCGCGGCGGCGGAGGCGGCGTTTTGTTACTTATGCTTATTTTCCGATATCCATTCATTGGCGTCCCGGTAGCTATAGCGATACTGTTTCTTTTTTACCTGGGAGGCAACCGGGTCAATTATTCCTACCAGAATGTCCGCATTAAGCGGGGGCTGCAGCGTCAGCGGCCTGATGTTTTGAATAAAGCTGAAACAAAATTACTTGCCCGCGATCCTGATTTCAGCATTGAAGGTTTATGTGAACGTGTTAAAAGTGCTTTTTTACTGATTCAAAGTGCCTGGTCCGATATGAATATGGCAAAAGCGCGGGCTTTTATTTCTGACGGTATTTTTGAGCGTTTTTCTTTGCAGCTGAAGATGTATGAAGCGTCGAAAATCAGAAACACGATGTCGGACGTCAAGGTCTTGAACAGCGAAATCGTTTCTATCCGGAGTAATGACTTTTTTGATTCAGTCGACATAAGAATTACCGCGAGTTCGGTTGACCGTTTTATAAATACGGACAGTGATAAATGCATACAAGGGGAATCGTACCCCGAGAGCTTTGTGGAATACTGGACATTACTGCGTCGTCCGGGGGTGAAAACCAAAACCGATCCGGGTTTATTGGAAAATTGCTGTCCGAATTGCGGAAATCCATTGAAACTCTTAGACAGGACTGAATGTTCATCTTGTAAGGCTATTGTTAATTCCGGTGAGTATGACTGGGTTCTGACGGAAATAACGCAGGAATCCGAGTATACAGCCAGGCCTCCCCGCAGTATTCCCGGGCTCAAGGAAATGCATGAAGCTGATCCGGCGTTCAGCATCAGTCATATTGAAGATCGCGCTTCGGTTATATTCTTCCGCCACATTGCCGCGCAATTTTTCGGCGATGCCAAGTATTTGGTAAAATTAGCTTCAGGCGAATACCTGCATACCAATCGTGATGATTTTAAAACACTGCCCGGTGGCGAACATCGTTTTTTCGCCGATGTCGCGGTGGGCTGTGTTGAATTGCTTGATGTTATCTCCGCCGGCAGTGCCGATAATGATTTCCTAAGGATTTTGATTCGCTGGTCCGGCCATAAAGTTACCGCAAAAATTCCCGGCTTTTTAGCTCCTGATTTCGCGGCCTCGCGCTTATATCAGCACGAAATGGTCCTTGAACGCAGGAAAGGGGTGAAATCGTCAGACAAAAATATCCTCAGCAGTGTGCATTGTCCGAATTGCGGCGCTCCCGAGGTAAACAGCAGCAAGCCTTATTGCGAATATTGCCAGACTCCGCTTAATGACGGCAGCCGGGACTGGATTTTGCACGACATCAGGATTTTCTCCGGTTTTCCGGCGGTACCGGCAGCTAACGATGAGGCGTCAATATATGTCAATAACGTTGAATTGCCCGGTGGAACGACGGTTCCGGCGCCGGATGGCGAACTTATGATTGCCGGAGCCGCCGCCATGATGTTGATTGATGGTGATGTAGACCCTGCTGAACGCGCCTTGCTCGCGGATTTTGCTGAAGCCAGAAATGTTTCACCGGCGCGGGTTGATTTAATCATAAAATCGGTCGCTGACGGCACTATGCATCCCGCCCTGCCGGATGATCCGGCATTGTGTGTCAGTTATCTTAACGCCATGGCGACAATGTGCCTTGCGGATGGCAGAATAAGTCCAAAGGAAGCTGAATTACTTTATTCTCTGGGCATGAAAATGGGCTTCGATAAAGCTCAGGTGCGTGATTTCATAAAACAGTTAAGACGCGATTTACTGCAAAGAGTGAGAAGCGCGAAGTGATAATAAAAAGCCTTGCGGATGAGAAAAATACTCTTGTATTTGCATCCGGGCTGGAATTTCCGCGCTTTTTCCCGGGGCCGATGGAAGGAGTGATGACTCCGTTGTTTTGCCGGGCGTTTGAGCATTTGCATTTGACTGGGGGCTGGCTCACCGCTTACTACCGCGTTACGACCAATGTTCCCAAAGTGGCGGGATTGAAAAAGTTTCTCCAGCCTTATATGGAAAACGAACTGCCGGTGATTGTTCAGCTAATGGGAACAGATGCTTCCCTGCTCGCAAAAGTTGCTGAACGAATGGTGCTCTCTGGCGCAAAAGGGATTAATTTGAATTTTGCGTGCCCAAGCAAACAAGTTGTCAAAAGCGGAGCTGGCGGCACCTTGCTGCGGAATATTCCTTTGATGGTGGAAATTCTTCATTGTATAAAAAATGCTTTGCCGGAAATTTCTCTCAGCGCAAAACTGCGTTGCGGCTTTGAGGATTGGCACGAAAGCGAAAATATCATTCCCGCTCTGGCTGAAGCTGGTCGTTTAGATTTTATCGGAGTGCATTTTCGTACCGTCAAGGAAAATTATTCGCCTGTTCCAGCAGGCACTGAACGCCTGAAACGTCTTGTCGCTTTGGCGGGCAAAGTACCGGTCATCGCCAGTGGTGATGTGTTTTCAGAAAAAGACGCACTGCATTTTCTGGAACTCGGTTGTGCGGGGGCTATGGTCGCGCGCGGGGTGCTTCGCGACCCGTTTTTGCTTCACAATCTTCAATACCCGGGGAGAAATAAGTTATCCGTGGAAAAAGGGCGTCAATATTTTTTCAGAACCCTGCAGGAAACTGCCAAATTGGATGAAAAATTGCGCAGCCGCGCAAAATTCCTTGAATACGCGGCTATGATGTGGGGTGTTGATTCAAAACAATTTTCAGCACTTAAGGTATTGAATCATAAAGAGTTGCTGGATTTTTAAATTGTAAAAAGTCTTTATTAAGCGCAAATGGCGTTTGTATTCTTGTAATACCAATTTGCATTCAAAAGGTTAGTAAAAACACGGCTAGAGACAGCCGTGG
>CAZEXM010000087.1:0-12472 GCA_964515915.1 uncultured Victivallaceae bacterium | reverse complement strand
TCAGAAAAAAGGCTGATTACATTTTTTGACCTGCAAGGCGACTGACCGATTACAACAGTTTGGTATAAAATAATGGTTTTGACATTTATGTCTTGAATTATTTGCTTTTCTATGGTATGTTTGAACTATGAGTAACTCGTTATGCCCAAAATTTGAACTATCAGTATGCGAAAGGAGTCGATTTTATTATGAAGAAAGCTATCTTATTTTATGCAGTTTTTGTGCTGTCCGTCCTAAACCTTGCGGCTTTGGATATCACTACCGTTGATGGCACGGTGTACAAAAATGTCAAAGTAACTAATGTTATGCCCAGCACTGTTGAGTTTATGTACACGCAAAAAGACGGTACCTACGTTCTTCGCGGAGTCAAAATGACCCAGCTTACCAAAAATTTACAGAAAAAATTTAATTACTCGCCGGCAAAGGCTGAAAAATTTGTGAAGCAGGTTGCCGAATTCCAGGCGACGCGCAAAAAACTGTTTCAGAAATATCATCAGGAAAATTTTAAAATTTTCAAACAACAAAAGAAATTTGACCTGGATCTGGACCATATAAAAGCTTTACTTTACGCTCACCGCATCAAATGCTGGGTACATATAATTCGTCAGATTCCACCTTCGGACTGCATTGGCAAGATCAGTATGCCCCAATCAAGTACGAAATACGGAAACCTGGGCAGTTTTTATATTCGCAATCTGACCGGCCCGCAAAACCTGCGCGTAGGTACAGTAATATACCCGACCGGAGAGGTTAAGTCTCTTGAAGACGGGGTTTTTCCTGTATACGATACCGATTTTAACGGGCTTGCCCTGCAGATTTTGCGGGAACAAAAAAATCCGCCCGATACAAAAGTATCCAAGACACCCGCCAAAGGCCTGGTGTTTCCCGTGAATGCAGGAGGGAAATAGTACAGAAAAGCTATGACATGCTTCAAACCTGTTCTGCAATAACTTTTGGAGTTGATATGCTGAATAATGAGAAGTTCAAAAAACACGCGGATATTATAATTTTATTTCTCGCACTATGGGCAGTGATATGCATTGCGATGTTTTTTTACTATGCGGTGATTGCGAAAGAAAAATATATCAGCCTCGGCAATAAACTCGCCCGGCGCGAATTGTTATACTATCCTGAACGGGGCAGGATTCTCGATAAAAACGGCATTGTCCTGGCATGGAGTGAGAAATATTACGACTTGTATTACAATAATCTCACCGGCTCACCCGAGCGAAGCGATGCAATCTTTAAAAAAGTCAGAAAATTATTACCGGGCGCGAAGAAGCCGCCATATAAGACCTTACATTCCATGATGTTCCGCAATCTCCGTCCGCAACAGATTTTATACCTGGAAAAATTAATCTATCTTTTTCAGGAACTGCAAATAACGCCTCGAATCGAACGAAGAGTTGTTAATTATCCGAAAATCCAATCACAAATCGGCCGGGTAAAACTTATGAAGGGGCGGCTTATCGGCATCAACGGGCTTGAAAAACAGTATAACGCGATTCTAAGCGGGAGCCCCGGAAAATATAGAATAATGCTTGACCGTAATAAAAACTGGATAAAAAATTCGGGCAGGTCCCTGCAGATGGCAATTCCCGGAAAAGATGTACGGCTGCAGTTAACTCTCGAAGAAGCACGCAAAAGGCGGCAATGATGAAAAAAGAAAAACTTAACAGTCAAATATTTAACACCACAGTACTTGTGCAAAGCTTACTGTTTATCTTGTGTATCTGGGGATGCCTGGCAATTTATAATTCCAACACATTGGGAGCTTCGCCTCTGTATTTTGTCGGACGCCAACTGCTCTGGCTGGTCATGGGGATGATGTTAATGCTTCTGGCGCAACGCGTCCCGTTCACTTTCTATCGTGAAAACGCACTCACTGCAGCGGCTATTGCATATATTGGCCTGCTGGCGGTGCTGCTTTGGGGAACTCGGATCAACGGTATGCGCGGCTGGTTTACTTTCAGTTGGACTTCCGCGTCCATACAACCCTCTGAATTCGCCAAACCGTTTTTTATTTTACTGCTCTGTCATCTCGCCGTAAACGGGAAAAATGATTTCAAAACATTCCTGCGTTTAGCGCTGACAAGCTTATTATGGATACTGCCGATTCTGCTTCAACCGGATGCCGGCACGGCACTTGTTTATTTGCTGGCTTTTGTTGTGATATGTCTCCTTACAGGTACGCCGATAAAGTATTTACTGGCGCTCCCCGCCCTCTTCGCTCCGATCGCCGCCTGGGTACTTTACGCGAATCCCTACATCCTGAAGCGTTTTTCCGGTTTCTGGGACCCGGCCAGCGATCCTCTCGGCAGCGGCTGGCATATCCGGCAATTCCAATTTACCATCGCCCGCGGCTCCTGGTTCGGCGTCAAAATGGGCAATGCGACCTGGGCAAATTCTTATTTACCTTTAGCGCATAGCGATTCTGTTTTCGCGACAATCGCCGAATCTTTAGGGTTTGTCGGTACTTTTCCGATATTTTTGCTTTTCGGCATTATAATCTTTACTTTGTATCAAACTACCCTGTGCCTGAAAAGCCGTCACCAAAAACTGTTTATCGTCGGAATGCTGTCTTTGATTGCGATTCAAGCTCTAATTCACATCAGTGTAAATGTCGCTGTATTGCCGCCAACCGGCTTAACTTTACCATTATTAAGTTACGGCGGCAGTTCTCTTTTATCGACCCTTCTGACTTTCGGGATAATCTTAAGCGCCGTGAATTATCATTCTCCAAAAGAAAAACATAATTACTACACCTGATAACTATACCGGCACAGCAAATGCAAATTCTTTTTTTTAGCGGCGGGGCCTTATCATAACAATTCTGTATTTTTTTAATTTTTTTGCAAAAATGAACTTGATATTCTGCAAATGCAGAGTATTTTCTGTATCTCACACCAGCGAGTATGGCATAACGGTTGTGCACCAGCCTTCCAAGCTGGTTACAGGGGTTCGACTCCCCTTACTCGCTCCAAGTGGTGGGGTTCCCGAGCGGCCAAAGGGGGCAGACTGTAAATCTGCTGCGGAATGCTTCGATGGTTCGAATCCATCTCCCACCACCATTTTAACACTCAAGGTGTTTTGAGCTTAAAATAAGGCTCAAAATACTTTTTTTTTGCCCTGTTTAGGAAAAAAGCATGTACGCCAATATACGCTAATAATCGCAACTTACACAAATTTCAGAGGGGACAATCAAAGAAACCATCCAAGCAAGTTAAATACGAGTTTTTCCCAGACGGAAAAATAGCGTAGATCACCACCACAACAAACATTCAGGTACTGTCAAAGATATTATGAAAAATGTCAAGAAAAATAGAATCGCGGGTAAGTACTTCGTTACGGCAGATAGTCAAGATCTAAAATCGGCGTAAAGGCGCTCGATTTGTCAGGGATTTGTACTTCCCTTACAGGGAAGATCTTCTGTTTTATCTTGCCCCACGGCGTTGCCGTGGGCTACGGTGGGTAATCCCATTCGGGATAAAAATACATTTTTCTGAATGGAATTTTAGCGCAAACCATGGGGAAAGAACTCTATTTTGCGATAAACATATAATGTTCAACAGGATAGAGCATTATTTAATATAATAATTTGACAGTAACAAACATTCAAATCAGGAGAAAAACATCATTATCAAGAAAATGAAGAAAATAATTTCAAGGCATATGATAACATATCTGAGTTGTTTATCGACATTAAACTGCTTTTTGAATAAATTTTTAATTTTCATCATTACCTCCAACAAAAAACAATATCACCACAACAACAAACATTCAAATCAAAAAACAGAATAATGAATACAAATCCAGCATTTAAAATCGAGGTGTTTTGAGTTTAAAACAGGGTTCAAAACACTTTTTTTTGTCCGGCATTTGCTTTCTGTTCCAAAAATGATATTTTAAAAAGAATTAGAGAACAAAAACCGGATAGAGAAAATGAAAAAACTATGTATAATTATCTTGTGTCTGACAACGCTGACAAGCTTTGCCGCGGATAAAAAAAAGCCTGCCGAACCTGTTTATTCTTACGGCGGGAAAAAAATCTCCGGGCAAACATTCAAAAAACTGTTTAACTTGTTCAAAAATAAGCTTTTTGTGATTGATGGCGGTCAAATCGCCAACTTGATTGAACCCGACGGCAAAACGAAAAAAATAAGTATGTTCAAAAAAGAAACCGGCGGCGGAGAAATCACCGGAAAAGTAGTAAAAGTAATAAACAAGCATACTTTTATACTTAATGCAAAAGAGATTGAACTCATAACAAAATATTCACGAACTCGTAATGACCGGAAAACCGGCAAAAAAGGAACACCGTATACCTACAACATCTACCATCATTATACCGTCGCCATATCCGGGCTTGACACTTCCGAAGTGTTTCAAAACGATAATTTCACGGCCAAAGTAATGTCGTCAGGAGTGTATATCGAACAGCGCAAATCCAGGGCGTATACCGCTGACAACTCCCGACGCTATCGCCAGTTCGACGTAGCCAGGCCGATTAGCGAACCAGAATTTAAAAAATATCTGGACAAGGGCAATAAATTATACGTTTACCGCAACAAATTTGCCGGTTACACCCCGTGCGAAAAATGCCGGGGCGAAGGCGACATCCCGAACCCGAAATACAAAAGAGGAAGATTATCCCCGAAAACAATAGACTGCCCCGATTGCATATCAGGCAAACTAAAAAAATACCAATACGTAAAAACCGAAGTAAAAGCGAAAAGGAAGCGTTTCGCTTCCAATTACTAATTACGAATTTTTGAAAAATACCCAATCTAAAAAAGGTGCATCTCTTTTGTTAGTCAAGCGTGCGGAGCACGAGTAGAGAAAGCAAAAAATATATGGTGCAGGCGCTTGCGCTTGCTGCCGCCTGCATAAGGCGCGGGGGGAGTTTGAGGGGCGAAGCGCCCCTCAACAAACAAGCGTTAATCTTCCTGACTCCCCCCTGCCAACTGCCAAAACAAAAACATCTCTTTCCCTGCCTTGAAAAGCTCCCAAAAACCAGCATATTAAAGCTTGTAAAATTAATTTTATATAACAAGACAATATTACTATGAAAGAATTCAGCCTACTAATCAAACCGGCGTCATTTGATTGCAATTTGCGCTGCAAATACTGTTTTTACCTCAGGAAAGAGAAGCTTTTCGGCAGTTGTACGCATCGCATGTCTAATGATGTCCTGGAAAAAATGGTCTCATCATTTCTGGATTTAGATATACGCAACCATATTTTTTCATGGCAGGGCGGCGAGCCGACTCTAATGGGAGTGGACTTTTTCAAAAACGCGCTGAAATTAATGCAAAAGTACGGCAATGGCAAAAACGTTACAAATACCCTGCAAACTAACGGCGTGCTTTTAAACGATGATTGGGCAAAAATCCTGCACGACTATAATTTTCTGGTCGGCCTGAGTTTAGACGGGCCGGCGGGAATCCACAACGAAAACCGCTTTGACGCCGCCGGCAAAGGTACACACCACAAAGTAATAAACGCAATAAAATTACTTGAGCGAAATAAAGTTGAATTCAACATCCTTACACTGGTAAATCAAGCTAATGTTAAAAGGCCCGCGGAAATATACCGCTATCTGAAAAATCTCGGCATCAAATACCACCAGTATATCGAATGCGTTGAGTATATGCCGGGCGGCGGACTCGCGCCTTTCGCCATCAGCGGAGTCGAATGGGGTAAGTTCATTTGTCAAATTTTTGACGAATGGTACAAGCATGACCGTTATAATGTTTCCATGCGGCTGTTTGATACGATATTGACTAAACTGGTGAATAACCAGGCAATCGCCTGCAATATGGCGCGCGACTGCCGGCAATACCTGGTGGTTGAATATGATGGCGGTGTGTATCCCTGTGATTTTTTTGTAGAGCCGCGTTTCAAGCTCGGCAATATTATGGAAAACAGTTGGAAAGAGATGCTTGAATCACCCCTGTACGAAAAATTTGGTATGCGTAAATGCGCTTCTGACGAATACTGCGGCGAATGTCAGTGGCTCGAGCTGTGCGCCGGGTGCTGTCCCAAAAACCGCCCGGACTACAAACAGGACGCGCGTGCGGTTTCGGAACTCTGCGCCGGCTGGAAAATGTTTTATTCGCATACCATCGGTCGTTTTAGAAGCCTGGCTGATGAAATCAGACGAAAACGCGATTCAGAACATCAAGCTCAAATTCACCAGCAGGTACTGCCTATGCTGCGGCAAGGCAAAATCGGCCTGGAAGCCCCCTGCCCCTGCGGCAGCGGCAAGCTTTTAAAAGACTGCATGGCCCCGGAGCTAAGCCGTTCGGGCAGGTAAATATTTGTACTTATACGGGCAATGCCTCACTGAATATTGTTCAACATTTCACTATCCGGCTCAAAACAAGTCACAAATTCGGTGAATGATTTTGCTTCGAGCTCGTAAGCTGAATCGCGCGGATCGCCAAATCCATAGCTTGCCCAGCAGCACTGCATACCCGCGCGCTTTCCGGCTTCCAGATCGGTGTAATGATCGCCGACCATCCAGCTTTTTTCCGCATCCGCATTCCATTTAGCGGCGAAATAGAGCAAGGCGCCAGGTTCTGGTTTTAAGGGATGGCCGCACCCTCCCCCCATGATTTCGTCAAAATATCCGGCGATACCAAGCTCTTTTAAGACAATTTTAGCCGCTTCATCAGGCTTGTTGGTTATTACCGCCAGTTTCCTGCCCGACGCGGCCAGTTTTTGCAGACCGGCTAAAACTCCCGGATAAAGCTCCGTTTCGTCCGTTAAGTGTTCGTAGTAATTTTTTTTCATCAGCGGTAAAGCATCGTCAATATTGATCTCTTCAGGCAAAGAACGCTCAATCAGTTTGCGGGCGCCGTTGCCGATGAAACCGCAAACGGTTTCCAGGGATAAAGGCGGTAAATTATAAGCTTCACGAGTTAGATTAACCGAGATCGTCAAATCCATACGCGAATCAATCAAAGTTCCATCGAGGTCAAAAATTATTACTTGCGGCATAAACAGTCCCTATATTAAATATTCACAAACGGTACTTGGGAAATGAGCGGCAAACGCGCGAAGGCATCAATATCCAGAGGAGAAAATTCACCTTTTTCAAAATAATAATGCGCCAGTCCGCCAACCATCGCGGCGTTATCCGTACAATATTTCCGTTCCGCCAAACGCAATTTCGTGCCCGCCGGCAATGCCTTCGGCAACCGTTCACGCAAAACTGAATTACAGGCGACTCCACCGCACAAAACTACTGTGCGGACATTATATTTTTTCGCAGCGGCGGCGGTTTTTATACATAAAACGTCAACGATTGCCTCCTGGTAGGATGCCGCTGTGTCAGACAAAACCTGCCCCGCAAGTTTACCGTCGGCTTCCTCCAATCTGCGGATATGATATAATAAAGCGGTTTTGACGCCGCTGAAACTGAAATTCAACTTATGCTGCGGGGCCAGGGCTTTGCCGCCGCTCCCGGTCAAAGGACGTGGAAACCGGTATTTCAGGGGATCACCGGATTCCGCCGCTTTTTGAATGGCCGGCCCGCCCGGATATCCCAGATCAAGCATTTTCGCGGCCTTGTCCAAAGCTTCGCCGGCGGCATCGTCAATTGTTGTACCAACCAGCCTGGCCTGTCCCCGGGCATCAATCAGCAAAAGCGCGGTGTGTCCGCCGGAAACCACCAAAGCCAGAATAGGGTAAGTTTCGTTTTTCCGCAGCTCCGCCGCGCCACCATCGAGAAATGACGCGTAAATATGCGCGATGAAATGATTTATAGCAATAAAGGGCAAATTATGGCCGACAGCTATTCCCTTCGCCAGATTTAAACCGACCAGCAAAGCGGGCATTAAACCGGGGCCGTTCGTTACCGCTACCGCGTCGAGCCCGCCAAAGCCGACCCCGGCGTTTTGGAGAGCGGTTTCCAGGACGGGACGCGCGGCGAGCAGATGTTCACGCGCCGCCAATTCGGGCACAACCCCGCCGTGCACCGCGTGCCGGGCGATTTGCGAGGCCACACAATCCCCGAGGACTTGCGAACCGTCTTTCACTACTGCGGCCGCGGTTTCGTCGCAACTGCTTTCTATGCCTAGAATTAAACTCATCTGAAATCCTGAATAATACAGTATTTGCGTGAAATAATTTTCACGGACAAATGCTGTAATTAAACACAAATATAGTCAATTTATCAAAAAAAACAATATTAATTTGCTAAATGCTATTGTTTTTTCACGTTTCCAGCAGCATAATAATCAATATAATAACTAAAAATAAAGGTATTTTTATGATGGCGAAAACCAATGATTATTTTAAGGCAGTGCAGCATACGATTTGGGATTTTATTCTTCTCCGAGGTTTTTTTGCTCTGGTAGTCGGTATCATTTTCATTGCAATACCGGGTATTGCCATAACCACGCTTTGTCTCCTGTTAGGGATTTTCCTGTTATTCAACGGCTTAACGGCCTTGCTCAAAGCCATGAAAATGAACGCCGGTAAAGGCTTGTTCCTGATCTATGGTTTTATCTGCCTTGCCGCCGGACTGGGAATTTTAATAAAACCGGAGTGGCTGAAAGATATTTTTGTTCTGATATTTGCTATCTGGGTTTTAATTTCAGGCAGCCATCAATTAGTAAAAGTATATAAGGCCAAACACGGCCCGGTCCCGGCGCGTATATTGACCGCTTTAGTGGGAGTTATTTCCATAATTTTTGCTTTGGCGCTGTTGTTTCACCCGGACATCGGCATACGATTTATCGTCATATTAACCGGAATATACTTTTTAGTATTTGGTGTTTTAGCGCTGACAATCGGCATTGTAGTTCACAAAGCCAACAAACAAGCGCAAGCTAACAGATATTAATATTGCAGATTAATTTCAAAACTTGACAAATGTGCATATCAACATTAGTGTATTATTGTCTAACCACAAAAAACAAGGGAGTTCAGCAAAATGAAAATTCGTAATATTATGCTGGGAGCAATCGTAATATGCACTACAGCCGCAGCCATGACAGCGGAAACGTACAAAGAAGCCTGGACAAAAGGTATCGAAGAATACAAAGCAAAAAAATATAAGGAAGCGCTAGTTACGCTTGGCAAAGCCGCCAAACTGGCAAAAACACCCTCGGAAAAATATAATTCGATGTATTATCTGGGATTTTCATTGCGATTTTTGCAAAAATACAATGAAGCCGCAAAAGTGTATGAAAATCTTCTGAAAGTGGACAAACTCTCTGCCGGTCAAAGGAATAATGCTTTCAACCTGTATCTGCATAATATTTACTGGGGCAGAAAATATGATACTGTCCTTGCTATTGCAAAAAAGACTTTAGCGGACGATAAAGCAACTAAGTCTATGAAGAATACCTGCCTCTACCTCTCTTGTCTGTCTTCAAATAATTTAAAAAAATATGCAGACCTGGGAAATTTTGGGAAAAAACTTGTTGAGCTAAATCCCAAAGGCGTCTGGCACAGTCGCGGCCTGATTTATCAGGCGCAGGCCCTGGCCCGCCAGAAAAAACCTGAAGCAGCCCTGAAAATGCTAAACAAAGATGTTATCGCCAAGATGCATCCATACCGCCAGTATGAGGCATATAATGAGCGGGGAAACATAAAATACGGCATAAAAAAATATCAGGAAGCCATTATCGAGTTTACTGCGATCTATGAAATGCCTAAAGGACCTCCAAACCACAAAGAAGTCGCAATTATCCGGATAATTGAAGCATTGAACGCCTCCGGCAAACCGGAAGCGGCCGCAGTTTGGATTGAAAAAATTGATACTATTAAAAGTAAATATTGGAAAACCCGCGGCCTGCTGCGGGTTGCGCAAAACCTGCAACGGCAAGGCAAATTGGAAGCGGCAAAAAAGAAATGGGAAGAATGCAAAAAAGGCGGTCCGTGGTGGACAAAGTTAGCCGACAAACAAATTGCCGTAATTGACAAGAAACTGAAAAAGTAGTTACGCGATTACTTTCATAGTACCCAAAAAAATGACGGTTGATATTAATCAAACCGTCATTTTTCGTATATTTGACAATTATGCATCAGCCATTGTCTTTTTCAAATTGAAGCATAAAATCAATCAATTTTTCAACTCCGGCAAGTGGCATCGCATTATAAATACTCGCGCGGATACCGCCTACTGAACGATGGCCCTTTAAACCACTCATACCGTTTACGGCCGCTTCCTTGAGGAATTTGGCTTCGAGCTCTTCCGTAGGCAGACGGAAAACGATATTCATTTTAGAACGGCTGCCGGGAGAAACCGGACTGCGATAGAAACCGCTTCCATCCATAAGTTCGTAAAGGCCTTCAGATTTTATGTTGTTAATTTCTTCAATCACCGCTAAACCGCCTTGTTCCCGCATCCAGTCGGTTACCATTTTCAAAAGGTAAATAGCAAAAGTCGGAGGAGTATTGAACATTGAATCTTTGTCAATATAAGTTTTATAACGCAGCATGGTCGGAATATTTTTCGCGCCGCGCGCGGCCAGGTCCTTACGAATAATTACCAGAGCGACACCGCTTGGCCCGAGATTTTTCTGAGCTCCGCCGTAAACCATGCCGAAATCATTAATATCAATTACCCGGGACATGAAATCACTGGACATATCCGCTATCATCGGAACCCCTTCTTTCACCGGCGGAAAAGTATGATACTGGGTTCCGGCGATGGTGTTGTTGCTGGTAATATGCAGATAAGCCGCGTCTTCAGAAGGTTTCCAGTGACGAACAACCGGAATACGGTCATAATTAGTTTCTTTACTGCTGCCGACAACATTAACTTTGCCGAAAAGCTGCGCCTCTTTGATGGCTTTCGTGCTCCAGGTACCGGAATCAGCGTAGTCAGCCACAGCATCAGCAGTGAGAAAATTCATCGGAATCATGCAGAACTGCATACTGGCGCCGCCTTGAATAAAGCAAATTTCGTAATCATCATTGATATTCATCAAATCACGAATATTCTGTTTTGCCATTGCGAGAACTTCCATGAATTGCGGGCCGCGATGTGATAATTCCAGAATCCCGGACTGAGTACCGAGGTAGTCGCAAAATTCTTCTTGAGCTTTGAGCATCACATCTTCCGGTAGCATCGCCGGGCCTGCACTGAAATTATATACTTTCATTATATCGCCTCGCTTATATCGTTAATAAAGATTTATTTGCCGGAAAAATATTATTAGAATAAAACTAGTTCCTGATTTATTTTTTTCAAGTAAGCACAAGTGCTTTTTAGCTTTTATTTTCCGCATTTTCCGTTCTGAATTTTATCCGCGCATGGCGCCGGGTGCTACGGAAACCGACATTATTTAACATATTTTCTCCGGGCCATTTTCCTGCCGTACGCGGTTTTAAATATACGTTCGATCAAAGCTGAAATCTTATTTGCTTCCAGACCAGGGTATTCGTCGGGGATGTTGACAATCCAGTCCGCGTCCCATAGTATGCGGAATTCAATGGTATCAATGTCTTTGGCACTGTGGTGCGAAGCGATAATCCTGCATACATGCTCAATAACTTCCTTATCAATCTTAAGTTTTTCCATTATTCCCGCGGCAATTGGCGGCCCTTCGATTTCCTGGTAATTCCCGGCGCATGATTTATATTTACGCTCAGCTTCGTGAATGCCGATATCATGGAGAATAGCGGCCGCCCTGACCACCAGCGGATCACCTGTTTCATGCTTGAGAATCTCTTCGGCAAAACTCAAAACTTTCAGAGCATGGCTTATGCGTTTGCGGTCATTTCCGAAGATATTCCTCATCTCAGCTATCAGCCGGTCACACATGGAGATACTGCCGTCGTCCTGCGGAACAAGCGAGCCCAGGCATTCTTTGGCGTGCTTACACCATTTTGCGCAACCGAGGTCGATTTTCGGGTTGCGCACCTCGCCTTCGCATTCCGTGCAAATCCTGAATGGTTCGTCTTTGAAAAATTCAAGTTCCTTATCACAAAAAGGACATTTTACGTCAAAAATATCTTCCGGCGTCCAATATCGCATATCCTGTCCCGGACATCTGACCATGTTTATCTCCTTCATGTCAATATCAATTTTCAGTTACAATTCTGCATTCAGACTCCTGAGCAGTTACATTAATTTAACATATACCGGAGAACAATCAATTAGTTTTTCGTATAATTCTATAAATATACATCATCGACGGCAGATGGTGTTTTTTTATAGCTCAACCCGTGCAAAGCACCTGAGAATATGATATATTTTCCGCTTAGCTTAATTACATATTTTTTCCGGGAAGTAATGACCATTGTGGATAAATTAATTTAAAAAAAGACAAAGTTCTGGAGTGCCCTGCTTATCCTGACAACAATCTCTTCCTTTTGTCTCATCTTCGGGTTAAAAACCGGATTGCCGTCAGATGATCGCCTTTTTTATGAGCTTGGCGGCATCGAAAATGTAATAAAAAAGCATCTTCTGCACTTTGTGACATAAAATCCCAGCTTGCTCGTTGCGCCTCTA
>CAZEXM010000086.1:0-12478 GCA_964515915.1 uncultured Victivallaceae bacterium | reverse complement strand
CCAGCACCGATTTAATAATGCCGAAAACCGGTTCAACCGTCTCCTTGCGTTTCTTTATTTTTATTTTTTGAACTTAGAATAATCAAATATCTGTTATTTTTGCCTCTTATTTCAATATCTCACGGCACAAGATATTAAAATAAGGATTTTTACTCCTTTTTTTCGTAAAAAACATGAAAATCACGTCTTCTCATCTAAAATATACGAATTCATAGAATATTCAAGCTTAAATTGACTTCCCCGAGCTTGACGGAAAGGCGGTAGTTTTTTTCTTTTACTCACAAATTCCAGAAAAAACTCGTATTTTTTTATTTTAAACAACAACGGCCATGCTTGCGCCTCTTACTGAATTGCCGATAATGGTCTGTTTCGCTTTTTCCAAGTCGGACACATACAATACTTTTTCTTTGGCGTTCAGCTTTTTGATGGTCGCGCCGCGCCATATTCCGGGGAGCAGCCCGCTGCTTAAGGGAGGCGTGTACCATAAACCGTTTTGCGCCTGGATGAAGATATTGGAGATTGCTCCTTCGCATATTTCGCCGCGCTCGTTGGTGAAAATTACTTCATTGCAACCTGCGTTGACGGCTTTCCTGAAATGCTCATTATAAAATTCACGCCGAGTCGTTTTGTGCCGCAAAAATACCGCATCGCCCGAAGTCTGCCGCTCAGATAATTTTACTCTCGCTAAATCACTCCCCCAGCCGGTTTCCGCTAAGGGAAAGGACTGCAGTTCCAGCTTCCCTCCGAAACTCAGCAAAAGCCGAATTCGAGCCGGCCCCTTGACTTGTAAAAGCTTTTCGGCGACAAACTTTTCAGCCGAATCAGCATTAAATTTAAACGCAAAATATTTCGCGCTGTTTTTCATTCTGTCCAGATGCGCGTCCAAATCACTGACGCCTTTTGACTGTTCAAACAACATGGTTTCAAGAATTTCAAAATCCGGCTCAGCGGCGTGGATAAACTGACTTTTCAACAAAGCCTCATCCCATTCCGCGGCTTTAGCGGAATCGTAAACAATTCCGCCGCCGATTCCCAGTTCAGTCGAATTGCCGGAACAAATCAAAGTCCTGATCGCGACATTCATACAAAAATCCTGATCAGGATAAATACACGCGATTGAGCCGGTATAAATTTTCCGCGGGCTTTTTTCGAGTTCCTGAATTTTCCGCGTCGCGGCTACTTTAGGGGCTCCGGTGATGGAAGCCGCCGGAAATGCCGCCCGCACAATCGCGCTGAAAGTAGTACCCGGGCTTATTTTTCCATGCACCGTACTTATCACCTGATGAAGCGTCGCGTAGCTGTCGACATGAAACAGGGGATCGACAAATATGGAATCAGTACGGCAGATTCGCCCTAAATCGTTGCGCACCATATCAACGATCATTAAATTTTCGGCAATATTTTTCGGGTCGGCCTTTAAAAACTCAGCGTTCTCGCGGTCTTCGGCCGGATTGCCGCCGCGTTTTATCGTGCCTTTCATCGGACTGCTGAAAAGCTCATTTCCATTTCTTTCCAGGAAAATTTCAGGGGAAAGCGAAACTATCTGCAGATCGCCGGTGTTAATAAACGCGGCATAAGGTACCGGATGCCGCACAAACAGGGCTTTGAACAAAGGCCAGGGAGCCCTGGTTTTTTTGCCGCGCAAACGAAAAGTAAAATTAGTCTGGTAAATATTTCCAGCCTTGATATCGGCAAGCACAGCATTGATCGCCTTATGATATTCCTCCTCGCTAAGCTCCGGCTCCAACTCAGCGGTACCGGCAAAGATTTCATCATTTCCCGGGTCGAAAACCGTCGGGGCTTTATCATAAATCCCAAACCACAGCAAAGGAAAACCGTTTGTCGAACGAATCGGGAAAGCTTTGTCAAACGCCGCGCCGGCCTCATAAGATAAAAATCCGGCGGCATAACAGCCCGCATTCAAAGCCGCTTCCAATTCCGCTAAAATGAGCTCGACATTTTCAATTTCCGTACAGCAAAGCACCTTGACGGGATTCGTAAAAACACCCCATTGTTCACTGGCAGGTAAACGACAGACTACCGAAGCGCTTTTCATAAGAGTACTTTATTTTACCGCAGTTGCGGAAATTTGTGTTTGCCGCTTCCACAATATCAGTGTATACCATAACCATTCGGTATCATAATATGAATTAAGGTTTATTAATTTAGTCGCTCCAAGACCACGTGCTTCACGGGTAACTAATCCCAAAGTATTATCCAGACTGACAGTATTTACAAAAGCCGCCACTTTGTCAATATGATTCACGCTGCCGCAAAATAACGGAAAAGTGTCAAACAAAAATACACCGTTAACTCGCGCGTTAATATGGGCAATAGGCCGCGTGCGACTGGCGGTAACGCTCAAACCATTAAAGTTTTTGGAAGTTTCCATACTCGAACAAGCTGTTAAAACCAGAGCCATAACAGCACTGGCGAACACCAGTAAAACTCTTTTTTTCATTGCTAAACCCTCACTTTTGTGCTTATTTTTCACGTGCTAACGCACGATAGGCGATATCCTTACGGCAGAAACAACCCTGCCACGAAATTTTTTCGACAGCATTATAAGCTCTCTCGACAGCCTCCTTTATATTGGCGCCGCGCGCCGTAACCCCGAGTACGCGGCCGCCGGTATTAACGATTTTTCCATTTTTTTCAGCAGTGCCAGCGTGAAAAACTATTGCGCCTTCCGCCGCCGCTTCATCCAAACCGGAAATCTCATATCCTTTTTCGTAAGCCACGGGATATCCGCCGGAGGCCAGAACTACACAAACCGCCGGTTCTTTCGACCACGACAACTCCGCTTCCGATAAACGTTCGTCAACGGTTTTCAGCATTGAGTCGAGCAAGTCGCTTTCCAGGCGGCACATTACCGCCTGAACCTCAGGATCGCCGAAACGAACATTGAACTCCAGGACTTTCGGCCCCGCGTCCGTGACCATTACGCCGACAAAAACCAAACCATGAAAATTCAATTTCTCTTTTTGAATGCCGGTTAAAAAATTATCCAGAATTTCGGTTTTGACCCGCGCCATCAGCGCGTCGTCAATTACCGGAGCCGGCGAATACGCGCCCATTCCGCCGGTATTCGGGCCTTTATCGCCATCATAAGCGCGTTTGTGATCCTGGGAACTCACCAGCGGAACAATAGTTTTGCCGTCGGTAAAAGCCAGAATTGAAGCTTCTTCGCCAAACAGGCATTCTTCAACCAGGACTTTGCTGCCGGCGCCGCCAAAGGCACCGGCAAAACACGATTTCACAAAATCCAAAGCCTCGGCTTTTTCCAGGGCCACGCAAACGCCTTTGCCGGCGGCTAAACCATCAGCTTTGATAACAATACCTTTAGCGCCGTCCGCGAACTCTTTGCTCAGGTATTCCATAGCGGGCGCGGCATCTTCAAAAGTCGCCGCTTTACCCGTCGGAATATTGTATTTAAACATAAATTGCTTAGCGTAATCCTTGCTGCCTTCCAACTGCGCTGCTTCCTTGTCCGGTCCGAATACTTTTAATCCGCGTTTTTTAAAGACATCCACCAAGCCGGCGCAAAGCGGCGCTTCCGGCCCGACAACCGTGAAGCCAATGCCTTCTTTTTCCGCGAAATCAGCTAATTTATCCATTTCGGAAACACCAATATCGACGCACTCCGCGACCGCCGCGATCCCGGCATTTCCGGGAGCGCAGTAAATTTTATCCGCTTGTGGGCTTTGCGCCAGTTTCCAGCACAAAGTATGCTCTCTGCCGCCACTGCCGACAACCAATATTTTCATTAAAAATGAACCTCGTATAAAAACTTGTTTTTTTTATTTATTTTGACTTAGCATATTATAGCCCGTATATTAAAAAGCACAAAGAAAAAATTAAAATAAAAACGTTAATTATGCATGAAAAAACCATTTATTTATAATCAGGAACGTGACCACTGGCTCGGCCTAAGTGATGCGGGCCTGGAAAACGCCTGTCGTCTGGATTTTTTCAAAGCCTCCGGGCGCGGCGGACAAAAGCGCAATAAAACTTCCAATGCCGTGAGACTCACCCATCAGCCAAGCGGTATCGCCGTGAGTGATTGTTCGGGGCGCAGCCAGCATCGGAACCGCGCCGCCGCCCTGCAGAAACTGCGTTATCAAATCGCCCTGCAAATCAGGGTAATTCCCGGCACGCCGCCGGCTCGTTCAGATGTGGGTTTGACAAATGCCGGATACCCATTGTTTATGGCTCATATTCTGGACGTTCTCAATGACAGTGAATTCATAATAAGCCGGGCCGCTCAGAGTCTCGAAATCAGCAGCTCAAAGTTAATAAAACTTCTGATGCGCGACAAAAATCTCTGGCAGCTGGTGCAAAGCTTCAGGACTGAACAGGCGGAAATCGCACCGGAAGCTCCCCGTAAGCACTGACATGTTTCTATTCGCACCATTAAATCAGTTTTCATTTTTGGGTCGATGCCGGCGTTTTTTCGGGCGTTTACGGGAACTGTGGCGATGACGTTTATTTGTCGCCGTTGCTTTGGGCCATTTGGCGACAAGAGCTTCATCATGCCAAAGAACAGCATTCTGCAGCATCAGTACTTCCCGCGCGTGTTCGTAGCCCTGGGAATGGAGCAGCTTTCCGGGGTTTTTATCCGGATTGAAAAAATCCGGCTGGAAGCTGAGGATGTTTTGAGCGGAAAGCGCCAGGCGCTTAATCATATTATGCGGCTGGAAAACGTCGCTTATAACGCGGCGGATATTCGCACTTGCCGTATGATCTTTTGCCCAGAGCCTGCCGTGCTGTCCAAAACCTGTTTCGGCCTCGACAAATGGAAGAGCCATAACTGCCATGGCAAGGGAAATACTGTTGCGGTAGCTTCCCTGTAAAACGTGATTGTTGCGTTCCGCTAAAAGCTGTATGGCATAAGTTCTCGCCGGTGAATTCCAGTTTGCTTCCAGATAAGGCAGGCAGTACTGCAAAAAACCATAATCATGAAAGGCGGTAAAAATACCATCGCAATAAGCGTTTTTAAGGATTTTTTCCATTTCCAGGGAAAGCCTTGAGGCCGCGGCATGCAGGATTAAATTTCCGTGGCCGCGAACCGCAACTTCAGTTTTGGCGTCGAATGTAAAAGCATATTGGCCGACAAGTTTCAAGGCGCGTAATATTCTGACCGGGTCTTCTTCGAAGCGCAGTTCCGGTTCGCCGATAGCGCGAACGATTCCGGCATGCATATCATCAATTCCGCAGCCGGTGTAGTCAATCAAATCGTCGCGTACCGGATCATAGAACAAAGCGTTCACAGTGAAATCCCGCCGCCAGGCATCCTCTTCGGCGCTGCCGAAGTCATTGTCCCGGAAGATCATATTTTCGGGAACGGGCTTGTTTCGCGCTTTGCCGGATATCTGCCCGGTAGAATCCGGACTGCGGCGAAAAGTGCTGATTTCGATAATTTCTCTTCCGACGCGGACATGAACCAGACGGAAACGTTTGCCAATAATTCTAGCGCTCCGGCGTCCGAAAACCGCGCGGATTTCTTCAGGAGTCGCCGAAGTGGAGATATCATAATCCTTGGGCTCACGCTCAAGCATCAAATCACGAATAGCGCCGCCGACGATATAGGCCGCGAAACCGCCATCCTGCAATTTTTTAACAATATTATATATAGGTTTTGAAACAACTAGATTATCGCGCATAGCTAAAACTTCCGCTGAACAATAGTGTCAACGCAATCCAGTTCCACATCGCGACATGGATAATCCGCATTAAAATTCAAGCCGCGGCTCTCCTTGCGGCTCAAAGCGGAATCAATGATTATTTCCGCGGTGGAGGCAATATTGCGTAATTCAATTAAATCCGGAGTAACAAGGAAATCCCAGTAATATTTTTCGATTTCCTTACGTATCAGTTTTATTCTGGCCTTGGCCCGCTGTAAACGTTTGCTGGTCCTGAAAATCCCGACATAATCCCACATGAAGTGACGAATTTCATCCCAGTTATGAGAAATTACCACTAATTCGTCTGAATCCGTCGCGTTACCGCAGGTCCAGCCCGGGATGTCCGTGTCATAAGACAGGGTTTTGAGCGTCTTTAGCTTTTGATAAATATCTTGAGAAGATAATTTAGCAACGACCATTGCTTCGAGCAGGCTGTTGCTGGCCAAACGGTTGGCTCCGTGCAAACCGGTACAGGCCGCTTCCCCGACCGCGTATAATCCGGGAATTTCCGTGGCGCCGTTAACATCGGTCAATACTCCGCCGCAGGAATAATGCGCCGCGGGAACCACCGGAACAGGATCTTTGGCCATATTTACGCCGGCTTCGAGACATTTCCTGAAAATATTCGGGAAACGCCGCCGCAGGGTTTCTTCATTACGCCGGGTAATATCCAAATAGACGCATTCCTGTCCCGAACGCTTCATTTCACTGTCAATAGCCCGGGCAACCACATCCCGCGGAGCGAGACTTTTCATCGGGTGGTATTTCTTCATAAACGAGACCAGTCTGCCTTGCTTATTGTAAGATTTCAATACCGCGCCTTCCCCGCGAACGGCTTCACTGATCAGGAATGAACGAATACTCGGGTCATACAAAATAGTCGGATGAAATTGAATGAATTCCATATTTGCGATTTTAGCGCCGGCCCGGTAGCCCATCGCGACCCCGGCGCCACAGGCAATATCAGGATTGCTGGTGTAAAGATAGACTTTACCATTGCCGCCGGTCGCGATTGTCGTCGTCAGTCCGTGGAAAGTCCTGACGATTTTATGATCGTGGTCCAGAGCATAAACGCCGACGCAGTGTCCGGGTTTTTGTCCGCTTTGCCGGTTTATAATTAAATCGATGGAAATATGGTTTTTAAATATCTTAATTTTGTCATCAGCAAGACATGATTTTACCAGGACGCGTTCAATTTCTTCGCCGCTTATATCGCCGGCGTGCAGAACCCGCCGCTGTGAATGCCCGCCCTCCCGGCCCAAATCAAATTCATTTTTTTTAGTTTTTCCGCCCAGTTCGCCGCGAGTGGTGAAATGAGCTCCCCTGGAAATAAATTCGTGGATAACTTCCGGCCCGGTTTCAATAATCTTTCTGGCGACATCTTCTTTGCAGAGCCCGGCACCGGCGTAAAGGGTATCCTGAAGGTGAGCGTCAAAAGTATCTTTTTTATCGAGAACACAGGCAATGCCGCCTTGAGCAAGTATCGTATTGCAGTCATCAATATCGCTTTTGGTAATAACGGCGACCGTACCCCCGGCTTCAGCTAAATATAAAGCCGAAGAAAGTCCCGCAACTCCGCTGCCGATAACGATATGATCAAATTCAAGACAGTCACTGGCTTTCATGAGTTGATATGCTCCACAGGGGATTTAATTAGTTATTAATTCGAAATATAATATAACTTTAATTGAATAAATTCCAAATTAAACTAAACTAATTTCAACAGGAAAACGGATTCAGCAGGGAAATGAAATTAAAATGGCATCAAAAGAAGAACAAAAACACTCGCGTTCCGGCAATGAAGCATGGCGTGTCCGCTGGACGACACGAATCGGCAAAGTCATTATTTTGATTTCAGCAGGCATGTTAATGTCCGCGGCCGTGCCGCCGTTAAACTGGAGCGCACTGGCCTGGATTGCACTGATCCCCTTATTCTGGATTTGTTCGGAACAGAGTCCCGGACGGGCGGCTTTCAGCGGCTTTTTATGGGGTTTGGGCTGGGCGTTCACCGGTTTTTACTGGCTTCGTGAAATCGATCCGCTTATACCTTTCCTTATCGCACCGATACTGGCATTGTTTCCAGCGGCCTGGGCGTTTTTGCCGCCCGTTTTGCGGCGCGGAATACTCATTCCCAACGCTATTCAGCTTCAAGGTTACAGCGCGGTTCAAAATTTTATCCCGAAATCCGCTTTGAAAACATTTTTTTATGCTGTAACGCTTGCGGCGTGGTGGTGTATTACGGAATGGTTTCGCTCAAGATTACTGCCCTGGAACTACGTGGCGGTAAGTCAATGGCGGAATCTCTCCCTGATCCAGATTTGTTCTGTAACCGGAACTTACGGAGTCAGTTTCCTTATTGTTTTAATTAATGTAACTTTGGCAATCGCGTTTAAAGACCGCTTTAAAGCCTTGAAAACACGAACAAAATTTTCCCAGGCCTACCCTTTTTATATTTCCCTGCTTCTGGTTTTGGCAGTCAGCAGTATCGGGGCATACAGTTACCGGCGGAAGGAAGCTCCGCAGGCAGGTATTGAATTCAACGCGGGACTGATTCAAGGTGATATTTCGCAGCGGCGCATGGCGACTCAGGCAGAAGCCAGGGAAGCCATGGACGTTTATCTGAAGATGTCATATGAGCTCATTGCCGAAAAATCTGCGCCGGACATTATTATCTGGCCGGAAACCGCCACGCCTTTCCCGTATCGCGCCGCCGGCTGGCTGAGTTTGGATTACCGCCGGCGTTTATCTGATTTGATAAAATACTCAAAATTACCCATGTTGATTGGAACTATCGATTTTGAAAATTTGCCGCCGGGCTCAAAACGTCTTCCCGGCATCACCAACAGCGCACTTTTACTGGGCACTGACGGCCGCCCCGAAAGCCGGTATAACAAAATCCAGCGGGTGCCTTTCGGGGAATACGTGCCTTTCCGCAAATACCTGCCGGAATGGATAGTCAAACGTATTGACATGAACCGGGATTTAGTTCCCGGCAAAAGCTTCAGCCCTTTGGAAATCCTGCCTGGAGTACGTGCCGGAATAAGTATTTGTTTTGAGGATATCTTCGCGTATATTTCCCGGCGCGAGCTTCTGGATAATGCCAATTTGCTGCTGGTAATCACCAATGACGCCTGGTACCCGGCCAGTTCCGAACCTGAACAACATTTAGCCAATTGTGTTTTTCGTACAATCGAAACCGGTTTGTCGATGCTGCGCTGCGGCAACAACAGCGCCAGTTGTCTGATTCTGCCTGACGGTTCTATTTCCGATTGTCTGTTCCAAAAGAAGTCTTCCATAAGCGGCAAAATGATTGCCGCCCCGGAAGTCAGAGGTAGGCGCGCCGGCGTTATAAGAGTCAAAGTGCCAGTCAAGCCGGAATTAACATTTTATGCCAGATACGGCAATGTATTTTTGAATTTGTGCTGGTTTGCGGTTTTGCTGGGAATGACCATCACCGTCCTGAACTGGCGCCGGCGCAAGCAGATATTGATGGCGAAGTTTGCGGGAGATGGTAAGAAACAATAATAGTAAAGTATTAATCACAAGGTTTTAATGTGTTTAAAAATATTTATATAAAAGGTGCGTGTCAGCACAATTTAAAAAATATTGATGTCGAAATTCCGCGCGATAAATTGACGGTGATAACCGGGCTGAGTGGTTCGGGAAAATCTTCTCTGGCTTTTGACACCTTGTACGCCGAGGGACAGCGCCGCTATGTCGAAAGCCTTTCCGCCTACGCCCGCCAGTTTCTTGACCGCATGCAGAAACCTAAAGTCGAACACATCGAAGGACTTTCCCCGGCGATTGCCATTGAACAGCGTTCCGCCGGTTCCAGTCCGCGTTCGACGGTGGCGACGGTTACTGAAATTTACGATTACCTGCGCCTGCTGTATGCGCATACCGGCATCGCCCATTGTCCGAAATGCGGCAAAGAACTCCATTCGCAATCCGCCCAGACTATTTGTGAAAAAATCCTGGCCTACCCCGAAGGACGCAAATTAATGCTGCTCGCGCCCATGGTGAGCGGGCGCAAAGGCGAACATCGCGAAGTCCTTGAAGAAATCGGAGCGGAAGGCTTTGTCCGGGCAAGGATTGACGGTAAATTTGTTGTCCTGGATGAAGATATTATTGACCTGGATAAAAATAAACGACACACAATCGAAGCCCTTGTCGACCGTTTGATTTCCGGCAGAATGGATTCCGCCCGCTTGAGTGATTCCATTGAACTGGCCCTGAAGCATGGCAGTGGAGTCCTGACCGTGCTGCTCGAAAACCCTGAAACGGGCGGCAAGCAATGGCTTGAAGAACAAATCAGCGAACATCTGGCCTGTCTTGACTGCAAAATTTCTTTCGCGCAGCTTCTGCCGCGGAATTTTTCTTTCAACAGCCCTTACGGGGCGTGTAAAAAATGCTCCGGCTTAGGCGCTTTGATGATAATGAGCCCCGAACTGGTGGTTCCTGATGATACTTTATCTATTCGTAAAGGCGCGATTCCCGGCTGGCGGCGCGGCCCCCGGCGCTTGATCATTTATTATAACATGCTCCTGCGTAAACTCTCCGAACACTTGAATTGTCCGGATATGTTAACCCGCCCCTTTAAGGATTTAGCTCCCGAAGTCCGTGAAGCCATTTTATTCGGGACCGAGGAAAATATCGAATTCACCTACACCATTCGCGGACGTAAACATCTATGGAGCAAGCCTTTTGAAGGGGTTCTGCTGAATATGCAGCGCCGCCTGGAAGAAACTGAAAGTGAATCGGTGCGCGAACGTTTACGCAAATATTTAAGTCCGCGGCTTTGTCCTGACTGCCGGGGCGCCAGGCTTAATCCGGTCAGCCTGGCGGTGACGATTGGCGGTTTGGCAATTAATGAACTTAACGCTTTGCATATTGAAAAAGCTTATGAATTTTTTAAAAACCTGAAACTGGGCAGGGAAGCGCAAATTATTGCCGCTGAAGTTGTGCGCGAAATTAAATCACGTCTCGGTTTTTTGAATAATGTCGGCTTGTCCTACCTGACGCTGGACCGGCAAAGCAGTTCGCTTTCCGGCGGAGAAGCGCAGCGCATTCGTTTAGCGACTCAACTGGGTTGCGGACTGGTCGGGGTGCTGTACATTCTTGACGAACCAAGCATCGGCCTGCACCAGCGCGATAATGGCCGCTTACTGGACACTTTAATCACTTTGCGCGACATTGGCAATACCGTAATTGTGGTGGAACACGACCTCGACACAATTTTACGGGCGGATCATGTGCTTGATTTAGGCCCCGGGGCAGGACGGCACGGCGGTGAAATAGTCGCGCAGGGAACCCCGAAACAAGTCCAGGCCAACTCAAAATCTTTAACCGGACAATATTTATCCGGCAAAAAATCCCTTGCCCTGCCCGCTAAACGCGGCAGGGGAAGCGGCGAAAAAATAAGCATTAAAGGCGCATGCCATAACAATTTGAAAAATATTAACGTCGATATTCCATTGGGAACTTTTTGTTGTATAAGCGGCGTTTCCGGGTCAGGCAAAAGCTCCCTGATCAACGAGATTTTGAAACGGGCCCTGAACAAACATTTAGACATCAACGACGCTCCGCCCGGAGCCCATAAATCCATTAAAGGATTGGAATTCATCAATAAAGCGATCATCATCGATCAGAGCCCGATTGGACGTACGCCGCGCTCAAATCCGGCAACTTACACCAATGCTTTCGCATATATCCGGCGTTTATTCGCGGAACTGCCCGAGTCAAAAATACGCGGCTATAAACCGGGACGTTTCAGTTTCAACGTCAAAGGCGGACGTTGTGAAGCATGCCGCGGCGACGGCATCAAAAAGATTGAGATGCAGTTTCTGGCGGACGTTTATGTCGAATGTTCCACCTGCGGCAGCAAACGTTTCAACGCCGAAACTTTAAGTATCCGTTACAAAAAACAGAATATCGCCGATGTTCTGGATATGACCGTTAATCAGGCGACGGAGTTTTTCAGCGCGCATCCGCCCCTGTTCCGCAAACTGAAAACTTTACAGGATGTCGGGCTGGGCTATGTCCATTTAGGGCAGGCGGCAACCACCCTTTCAGGCGGCGAGGCGCAGCGCGTCAAGCTGGCGTCCGAATTGTCGCGTATTCCGCGCGGACACACTATGTATATTCTTGATGAACCAACGACCGGTCTGCACCTGGCGGATATTAAACAGCTTCTTGATGTTCTGTTTCAATTACGCGATAAAGGCAACAGCGTTCTGGTTATCGAACACAATCTGGACGTCATAAAAACAGCCGATTATATAATAGATCTGGGACCGGAAGGCGGCGAAGCCGGCGGGCGGATTATCGCCAAAGGCACACCCGAACAAGTCGCCAAGGTCAAAGCTTCATATACAGGACAATATTTGAAAAAATATTTAAAAAATTGAACGTCGAACATCGAACGTCCAACATCGAACATCGAATAAAAAAGTACTCGCAATAGCCTTACACTGCGACCAGTTCGGTTTCCACGAATAGCTTCCAGAGCTACCTGACTTTTGAATTTACTGCCGGAACGTTTTTTCATCTTGACGACTCCTTTTTGTTATATTTATATTAGGAGTCTTTTATATTTATTCAAGTGGTCCAGCTTTTGGGGTCAACCGCACACACTGTTTATATCTTAAAATTTGTATCAACTCAAGCTTTGTGGTTGACAAATTTTGTAATGATTAAGAGCATGCAGCTACGCGGTTCTGTAGAACAAGGGAATATTTTAAATGCTTAATATTCAAACAGAAAACTTTCAGTTCAGTCCCGGTGTTGTCATGTAC
>CAZEXM010000085.1:5176-12581 GCA_964515915.1 uncultured Victivallaceae bacterium | reverse complement strand
TATCGCAGCTTGATATGGGTTTTGACCCAAAAGTCGACTGACCGATTACAAAAAATGCCAGTTATCAGTTACCAGTGGAAAGTCAAGGAGCTGGATAGAGGCATGAATCTCCTGAAAACGTGAGACAAGCTTGACAAGGCTTATTGGGAGGCTTAGATTACAACAAGTAACTGGCATTGGAGTCAATTAAAGACTCGTGCGAAATGCAAGATTTCGCTCTCGGAATTCAGAATCCAGAAGAAAAGCAAAACCTAAGCTCAATCTTCTGACTACTGGCTACTGACTACTGACTTCTGGAGTGCGAAATATCCTATTTCGCACGACCCTAAGTCAATTACAATATGGAGGATATAAAAATGTCTAAAAAAGTGTATGTAAAAGTTCCAAAGATAATATTTATCACGCAACTGGCCGTGGTTCCGCTGTTTATGATATTTGGTTTCGTGTTTTTCTTTATTGCTGACGAAGAAGTCAGGATATTCGTAGCAATATTTGTTGCCATCTGGGAAGCCGTGTGTATTGCCCTTTTGATAAATGCCGCAAAGTTATTAAAACGAATACGGGATGGAAAAATAGAAGTTGCCGTGATAAGCGAACCGGCAGAAGAAGAAAAGAATGACTTTTCAAAGCAGCTGCGCGACCTTGAAGGCCTCAAAGCAGATGGTCTTATATCCGATGATGAATATCAGGAAAAACGGGAAGAGATACTTAAGATAAAAAGGTGAATATCTATAAAAAATGGAGTTGAATATATGGCAAGAATTACCATAATAAGCTTAGTTATTATTTTTTGCCTCAGCATTGTTTATGCAGATGGCAAAAAGCCCGTGCCGGCTGATGTCAGCGCGAAAGATAAACCCGGCAAAACAGCTTCAAATAATCCGTACTTTTCCGTTTTGATACCCGTGGGATGGAAACAGAAAGTCAGCAAAGGCTCTTCTGGAGTTTTCCAACTTGAGCTGAAAAAAAGAACCGGCGCTAAAATTTCAGTTAGTATTTATATCAGTTTTTATCCTGATAACAGCGAATTTTCAAACTATCAGGATTTTATAGATTCAAACTCCAAAAATATATTCGGCGAAACTTCGACTCCCAGGGAAAAATACGGACCGGTTAAAAAAATTACTGTCAACGGGATGAATGCCTTTTATTTAAGCAGAGGCCATAAGGATTATCTCCACTTGAACAGGAGATCGAATGAATCGGTAAATATAAGGGACATTAATATAGTTATTCCAGCAAATAAAAGTTTTTATGTTTTGAATTATCGAGCCGCAAAATCTGATACGGATAAATATCTCAGTGTATTTAACAAGATAGTAAAAAGCTTCAAAGCGCTTCGTTCCACTAAGTAGACGATCGTTCTAAATGTGAATTATTGCTTCGTCTTTTTCTTTGGGAATAAGGATTCGATTGACGGAATTGACGGTGCCGAATCAAATGCTTCTTTCGGTATCCAGCCATCTGGTATATCTGTTGTCATCATGGATTCTGCTCCTCCCTGGACGATTTCACCCCATGGCGTTTTACGGGAAACATATTTTACGGACAAAGGGAGTAACTCTTTACCGTCGTAGTATAGTTGGCCAAAACGTTTTTCGCTTTTAGTACCCTTCGCCGTGATGGTGAAGACATACTTCCACTTTCCGGAAATGTAGGTGCCGCTTTTCGTTAAATCGATGCGTTTAACGGCAGCCGCGGGGACGAGTTTTTTACCCGGTCGTTTGGATCTGAGTTTTTTGCTCGGCATCCAACCTTTTGGTTTCCACAACAGGAAGGACTTACCCACCCAGAAGATTTTTCCCCAAGGTGTTTCATAGTAATCGTTAATACGCTTGTTGTTCAAATCCGGCAGCTCTTTGCCGTCGTAATACAATTTGCCGAAACGTCCCTGGCTTTTAGTTCCCTGGTTGGTTATAGTGAAGACATACTTCCATTTTCCTGAACTGTAAGTGCCGCTCTTCTTAATATCGATGCTTTTTAGTTTCGGCGCGGCCGCGGCGGATAGAGCAATAAGCACTATGACTGAAAATACCAGATGCGTTTTATTCATCTTCAGTTTCCTTCTTCAATAAATGGTTCTGTCAAGTTTTTGAGTGTCAAGAATCGTTTTCTTCTATTGATTAAATTAGCATATTCCAAGGAACAGTCAAGCAGTATCTTGCAATTTATTCCTGAATAAAAAATGCTCTCAGGATGCGATTTTTCCAAAAACCGAGTTTTGGCGGGGGCATCCCAATAAGGATAAAAGCAAAGTATACCGTACCGGGACGTTCCAGAATGCGGTCAGCGGCGGGCAGGCCTTTCCATTTTGGATAATTGTTTTTGAAAAAATAGCTCTGACGAGTGGATTCAGCTTATCATTCAATGTATGGCTTCGTTGTACAATTAAGAGAAATACAAAATCACAAATCTGCAGGATTTGTTGCAGAGACTTTTGTAATTGCTTTTAACATGCAGTATATTAAATTCAGGAGAGTGTATTATGTATGATTTCAATAACTTGAAAATGAGCGATATTGTTCAGTGCGGCATCGACGTTAGAGCATTGGGAAAACATGCCGGAAGCATGGAGGAAGCTGCTAAGGGGTTGGTAAATTATTTTTTCAATAATTTTATAGACGGGCAAACCAAAGAAAAATCCTGTGTGCTGATCCGTCTGTTCAAAACCCACAACGCAGATAAATTACCCGCCCCGCTGCGAAATTTTGCCAATACCCTGTTACAGGAAAAAACGGCCTCGAAATCATTCAAATGCCTGACTTTGCTGGCAACTGCTGGAATTGAAGAAGCCTGGAAGAACAGGGGAAAATCAAAGGAACATCGGGTGATCCCGCTGCCCAGTATGGAAGTAGTCAACCGTATTCCAATGATCCGCAACCTGATTAAGCAAATGGGGCTTGACGTGGAAACCGTGATAAATCCGGATTCCAACCTGCTGGCGGATTTGTCCAAAAAAACTTTCAATTTATTTTATGTCCCTGACGCTCCGGGCAGCCCCTATATTCCCGCTCAGGACGATTTTGTCAAGCCCTACGGCATTAAATCGGTATTGGGTTTCGGAAGCATTCTCCCGACCGGAAACGTCTTTGTGGTAATTCTTTTTTCGAAAACCGCAATAAAACATGAGGTTGCGGATTTGTTCAATACTTTAGCGCTTAACATAAAAATGTTGATTCTGCCGTTTGAGGATAATGTATTTTCCAAATAATTGCATTCAGACAAATTATAACGGGTTTATATGAACGCTTCACAAACAAAAATTATCCGGCTTGAATCGACTATTCATGCCATGGAAGAGTTGCTGACCGTTTCAGAGACCGCATTCCTGGAGGGGGCGACGAAACTTGAAGAAGCCAACGAAAAACTCAAAGTAAGCATCCGGGAGCACGAAAAATTAGAGAACGACATTGAACAGATACTCGATGCGTCAAGTGACGCCATCCGAGTTGTCGACAAGAATTATAAGATAATTTATGCCAGTAAATCTTTTTCCCGCTTAAAAGGGAACCCGGGAAATATAATCGGGAAAAAATGCTATAAGGCGACACCGGAAAAAGAATGTTTTACCGAAGGGTGTCCGTTAAAACGGATTCTCAAAACCGGAAAGAAGTTTGCGATAGAGAAGGAGATTGAGTCTGTGGACGGGACGAAAACGCCATATCTCATTGATGTGATCCCATATACTGATTCCGCGGGAAACTTCATTGGCATTATAAAAAACTATCGAAACATCACAAATGAAAAAAAGGCCAGAAAAATCGCCGAAGAAAACGCTCTGCAGCAGGGCAGAATTGAAATGGCAAACAATATGCTTCATGATATAGGCAACGCCATGACAGAAATCAGCGTCTACGTTTTAAAACCGCAAATGGAAAGAAAATGGCGGGAAATTCAATTACTCTATCAGTTGCGGGACATGTTTACCGCCAGTGAACAGGAACTGATCAGCGTTTTCGGAGAAGAAAAACAACGGAGTCTAAATGATTTCATGAAAGCTTTAATTTCTTCTTTTGAGGAACGGAATTCCCGGCATCTTGACTTTTCCAGGAAAATATCAGCTGCCGTCGGGCATGTATGTTCCGTGCTTGATCTCCAAAGACACTACTTAAGGGAAAAAACCTCGCTGCTGGCAACAGAAATCAAGCTGTCAACCATTATCAACGATACGCTTGTCATGATGTCCGGAGGTCTCCATAAAAGAAGCATTCAGGTGAGTCTGGATACCGGTGACAAAAACCTGAAGATTTCCGGCGACCAAACCCGCCTTATACGGGTATTCATGAATATCATAAAGAATATTTGCGAGGCTTTTGACGAAGTGGAATCTAAAGATAAGCGGAAGCTGGAAATAAGCATAACTCCGGATGAAAGTAAAAAAGAAATAAAAGTTATATTTTCAGATAACGGCATCGGTTTTCCCAAAAAGACCGGCAATGAACTATTTAAAAGAGGATTTACCTCCAAGCCTGATGGTTCCGGTATCGGCCTGCATGAATGCCGTTCCATTATTGAGTCCCATGGCGGAACAATGACAATAGAAAGCAATGGAATAAATACTGGAGCCTTAACTGTTATTACATTTCCAGTTTTAAAATAAAGGAATGGACTATTATGAATCAAGATTTTAATACCCGTATTCTGGTCATCGATGATGAAGAAGGCGTAAGAGACAGTTTCCGCAAAATTTTACAGCCCCACGATCCGGGGGGAAAGTTTTATTCACAACTCAATAAAGCCGGCGCGGTTCTTTTCGATAACGACAAAAACTCCACTGACGGGATACCGAAACGTTCTTCCGCGACCTTTGATTTCGAATTCAGCGAAGCCGCCAACGGCAGGCAGGGATACGAGATGGTCAAAACCGCTGTCGAAGAAAACCGCCCGTATGCGGCGGTTTTTGTTGATATGCGCATGCCGGGATGGGACGGATTGGAAACAGTAAGTCATCTTCGGAAGACGGACAAGCGCTGTGAAGTCATTTTTGTCACGGCCTATTCCGATCACAGCATCAAAGAAATCGTTACCGCGGTGGGAACCAATGTAAGTTACCATTGCAAACCTTTTTCCGTTGAGGAAATCGAACAAATTGCGACAAAAGCGGTTTACGAATGGAACAAAACCAAAAGTCTTGAGGACTTAATCAAAACCATTTCCCAGCTTCGCGCCCAGCAATGGCAAATGGAACCGCTCCTGCAAAACATTCTTCACCAGGTTTCATATCTGATGGGAACCCACTCGGCCATGATTGCTTTAATGCATAATAACGAATATAAAAAGCTTCTTGCCACCGGAAACTTATGCAATGATGCCATTGCCGGCTCCTACCTCAAGGATGTCTCTAAACTCCCGGAAGAGGAAGTTTTCCAGAATGATAAATACGCTTACTTTAAACTCAGTAAATATGGCATCGTCGCAATCTTTGAGAAAGGCGGTAAGCCGCTTAATCATGAAAGAACATATTTGGTGTGCCTCTTCCTTGAGCAAGCTGTCCAGTCCATTCAGAATATTGGATTACAGAAGAAACTTCTGAAGCAGGAACAACTCTCAGCCGTGGGAGAAGCCACCAGCATGATTGTTCATGATCTGAGAAACTCTATCGGTTTAATTGAAATGCTTATCGACATGACAGTTGAAAAAATTGACGACAAGGAATCCGTACTTGACTGCTTGAATGTGATCAAAGATGCGGCTAAAAACGGCATGTCTCTGGCCCAGGACATTCTTGATTACACCAGTAACAAAAATATTGAGAAATCATCCATTAACAGTGCTGACCTGATTGATAATGTGCTGAAAAAGATCAGATTTATTTGTGAAGAAAAGGGTATAAAGTTGAATGTCCAATGTCCCGAAAAAATTATCTTTAATGCTGATTACGGTAAATTATACAGGATGCTTTTAAATTTGATTAACAACGCCATTGAATCGTATGCGGATAAAAAGATTTCAAAACCGGAAATATCCCTTTCTTTGAAGCGGGATAATGACAATATTAATATAATATTGTCCGATAACGGCCCCGGGATTCCGAAGGAAATTGTGGATGATATTTTTACCCCGTTCGCTACTTTTGGGAAAAGCGGCGGCACTGGCCTGGGACTGGCAATAGCCAAGCAGATTATTGATGCCCACAACGGTAATATTAGTGTAGCATCTTCATCCCAAGGCACTGAGTTTAGGATTACGATTCCGGATAAATGAGTTCTTGTTTGGAAATATTCAAGCTGCCGAATCTAAAAATCAAGAACAACCAGAAGCCGGCCCGACTTCATTTTTGAAAAATACAACTCTCCCAAAAAGCTTGAACGCTCGCCTTTTGCCAAAAAAACGTGAAAATTATTGTTTTAGTCCTTGCACAAAGTCTGCTTGAGTGATAGTGTACTGCTCCTTTTTATATAAATATAAAAGGAATCGTTTTAAAACTAAACAAAAAGAAGCCTTGCTTAAACTGAAAAAAGGGTTCGCAAAAACACGGAGATAGTCATATGGCTAAAATCACGATTAAAGATCTTTTGGAAGCGGGATGTCATTTCGGGCATCAGACAAAACGCTGGAATCCGCGCATGAAGAAATACGTTTACGGCGTAAGAAACGGTATTTCAATTATTGATTTAACTAAGACTATGTATCAAATCGCTGATGCTTGTAATTTTCTGCAGAAAGTAGTAATAGCCGGCGGCGACGTGCTTTTTGTGGGAACCAAACGCCAGGCGCAACAGATTATAGGTGAAATAGCAGACCAGACCGGCATGTTCTATGTATCAGAACGCTGGCTCGGCGGGACTTTGACTAATCGGATTACAATCAATCAAAGCGTTGCTAAAATGTATGAAATTGACAAGTTGCTCGAATCTGAAGAAGCCAAAGGCTTGAAAAAGAAAGAACTCGCTTCACATACCCGCAGAGTTACCAAGCTGCATAGAAACCTTGATGGTATCGCGAGAATGAAAAAACTTCCCGCGGTGATGGTCGTTGTCGATGTTACTAAAGACGACATTGCCGTTCGTGAAGCCGTAAAGTTGAAAATTCCCGTAGTTGGCATTTGTGATACAAACGCCAATCCTGAATTGGTCGCTTATCCTATTGCCGCTAATGATGATGCTGTTAAATCAATTAAAGTGATTGTCGATGTTCTCGTCAGCGCGATTCTGGTTGCAAAGGAGATTCATCAAAAACAAGTAGCTGAAGAAAGAGCCGCAAAAGAAGCGGAAAGGGCCGAAAAAGAAGCTGAAAGAGCTGAAAAAGAAGCCGCACAGAAAGCTGAGAGAGCTGAAAAAGCTGAAAAAGCTAAAAAAGTTAAGAAAGACCACGTTCCCAAAGCCGAAGCCAGGAAAAAGGCACCTGAAGCTAAAAAAGAAGCACCTAAAGCTGAAGCTAAAAAAGAAGCACCTAAAGCTGAAGC
>CAZEXM010000085.1:0-5076 GCA_964515915.1 uncultured Victivallaceae bacterium | reverse complement strand
GAAACACCTAAAGCTGAAGCTAAAAAAGAAACACCTAAAGCTGAAGCTAAAAAAGAAGCTAAATAAAAAATCTGCTGTAAATTAGAACTTTTATCTGAATAATTAAATCAAGAGTATAGCAAGGAGAATATATTATGGCAATTACTGCCGCAATGGTGAAAAAACTGCGCGACAAGACTGGCGCGGGTATGTTGGACTGCAAAAAGGCCTTAATCAACGTCGATGGTGATTTTGAAGCCGCTTTTGACGAACTTCGTAAATCCGGCATCGCGAAAGCCGAGAAAAGAGCTGGACGCAGTACTAAAGAAGGTAAAGTTTTTATCTCTGTAAAAGATGGTAAAGCGGCTGTGGTTGAAGTGCTTTGCGAAACAGATTTCGTCAGCAAGAATGAAAAGTTCAACGTTTTTGCGGGTGAGATTGTTGAACGTGTTGTCGAATACGATGCCGATGGCGATGTTTCAGAAAAAGCACAAGAGCTTGAAAAAGATAATGTCATAGGTATGATTTCCACTATCGGTGAAAATATACAACTGCGCCGTGCCGCCAGATGGGCAACAAGCGACAAAGTCGGAACTTATCTGCACATGGGCGGACGCATTGGTGTAATGGTTGAGGTTGCCGGTGAAATAGCTGATGATATTTTGTCTGATCTCTGTATGCACATTGCGGCATTCAACCCGCAATATATTGCCGCTGAGGATATTCCAGCCGGCATTATCGACAAAGAAAAAGAAATCGCCACGGCACAGTTGACCGGTAAACCGGAAAACATTATCGAGAAAATTCTCGTGGGAAAAATCAATAAATGGTATACCGAAGTGTGCGTGACAAAACAGCCCTGGCTGAAAGACGACAAGAGCTGTTTCGCCAAAGTCGCGCCGAAAGCCCGGATTAAACGCTTCATTCGCTGGCAGGTCGGCGAAGAGCTGTAAACATTTTAAAAAGCCGGGCTTTCGAGGCGGAATTGTTCAATTTCGCTCCTTCGTCGCTTAAGTTTCGCCATTGCCTTTCGCTTCGCTCAGGCTCAGCCTGCGCAAAGTCGCCCGTTGGATCACCGAGCCGTTGCATCCGGCTTTTTGTCGGGTGCGATAAAGCGTGGAAGAACCATAAAATATACTAATAAATTTACGTTAGTTATTGGACTTTTGCAATTCTTGTGTATATAGTCATAGCAGTATTTTATTTTCGGAGGTATCTGTATGACTTATACCCGGCGTCATTTTACGGTTGTTGAATTACTTCTCTCTATTGTTATCATCGCAATTCTTTTTGCTATCCTGCTGCCTGGCCTTTCTGAAAGCCGGGCGCGAGCTCGTTATGTTCGCTGGCTGCAGTTTAATAAACAATGCAGTACGGACCCCGCATGCGTAATTAATTTGAATTTTCAGGAAGGCGAAGGCGGTGTTTTGCTGAATTCAGCTCAGGCGCACGAAGTTGAAGGTTTTAACGCTTCCAATTACAACGGGATTATAAAAGGTGATTATGAATGGGGGCGCGGGCGTTGGTGGAGAGGCAAAAAAGCTTTGCAGTTTGACGGCGTAAGCACCTATGTTGAAATTCCTGACATTAAACATATAGATTTTGATAGAACAGACAATTTTACTATTATAATTTGGGTTAAATTTGATCGTTTGCGTAAATGGGACGGGGTTTTCGGCAAATGTTACATGCGGAACGCGACCACCGGTTATGCTCAATATGATATGTATTTTGACGGAACTGTATACAGCGATAAAGAAGCTTCAGGACAATTTGAAGTAGATGTTGCCAGCATATGTGTTGGTTTTGATGATGTTGGCGAAGACGGGGAAAAAATTATAAAACTTAATACCGTAAGTTGGTTTCAACTGACTCTGCGTAATGAAATAGTTGACGGGAATCAAGAGGTTCACGTATTTTTTAACGGTATCAGGTTGAAATCCCGAGGCACTAATTTTGTCGTTTATGAAAAAGGTAAATGCGCGGCTCGTTTAGCTCTTGGCTGCATACGCTGGCTGGTAACGAAATACAATCCGGAAACCAAACTCCGCGAACCCACCAAGGACGGCAGGCTGGGTAATTTTTTCAAAGGCAAGATTGATGAGTTTTTAGTTTACAATCGTGCCCTGAGTGACGGGGAAATCAGAGCTCATTACCAGATGGGAGCTGAGTATTTTTAATTTGTGACTTGTTTATTCCAGTAAATTAGCTTACACTACTAACTTTAGTACACACCCGAAAATAAATTTTTAAATAAAGTACTTGTGCTCATTTGACGGAGGCGTATTGATGGCTTCGGAACATCCCGATTTCCGGCAGAAAGAAGAAACTGCAGCGAAAAAAAAACTGAACCAGAGGACAGAATTCTTTTTTGGTGCAGTTATTGCGGACAAAAATACCGTTTGCCGCGAAATCAGGCTGGTAAAGCCGGGTCTTGTGACCGATGCCAAAACGATTTTATTATCCCGTATGTGTCGCAAACGAAACCGGAACTAATAGAGACAATTGCTTTCCGGTGCAAACATTGCGGTAAAAAACTGCTGAAAGCGCAAAAGCTTAGCGGCATACAAATCACCTGTCATGAATGTGCCGGGGAAATTATTGTTCCTGAAAAATCAGACAGGTCAATAGATCCTGAAAAAACTGTTGCTGAGACAACAAGAACTGATTTGCTTGCAGCAAAAACAAAATCCGCACCAGAGGATAGAATTCTTTTCTGGTGCAGTTACTGTGGACAGAAGTATCGTTTGCCGCAACATTTGGCGGGTAAAGCCGGGTCCTGTGACAGCTGTCAAAACGATTTTGTCATTCCCGGGGTATCGCAGACGAAACCGGAACTAAAGAAAACAGTCGGTTTCCCGTGCGGGCACTGCGGCAGAAAAATACTGCAGGCCCAGGAGCTTGCCGGCACGGAAATTGCCTGTTACGAATGCGGCGAAAACAATATTGTTCCTGAAAAATCAAAAAAAACCTTAATACAGAGGATAACCCCCGCAAGCCTGGCTGAACCGTTTATTGCCGTTGAGACAACAAGAACGGATATGCCTGCGGCAGTACCCGCGGCAAAAACAGAGCCGGCGGCAAAGGACAAAATTCTTTTCTGGTGCGGGCATTGTGGACAAAAGTATCGTTTGCCGCGACAGCTGACTGGAAAGGCGGGGATCTGCGCCAAGTGTCAGAACTATTTGTTTATCCCGCAGGTGTCGCAAACTAAGCCGGAACTGGAGAATACACTCGTTTTTCCGTGTAAATATTGCGGCACGAAAATACGAAAGGCACGAAAACTCGCCGGTACGGAAGTTAAATGCGGGAAGTGCGCCCGAAAAGTAACGGTTCCTGAAAAATCAAGAATATCGGCATTAGCAAAAGCCGGCTCCACGCCGGAGGACAGAATTCTTTTCTGGTGCGACTCTTGCGGACAAAAATATCGTTTGCCGCAGCATTTGGCTGGAAAGTCAGGAACTTGCGACAAATGTGAAAATGACTTTGTCATTCCGCAAGTGTCGCAAATTAAACCGAAACTTAAAAAAATGGTTGTTTTTCCGTGTGAACATTGCGGTAAAAAGCTGTGGAAAGCACAAGAACTGGCCGGTACAAAAATTGAATGCAGCCAATGCGGTGGAAAAATAATTGTCCCTGCGGAATCAGAAATATCGGCATTGGAGCAAACCGGATTGTCACTGGGGAATAAAATTCTTTTCTGGTGCAGTTGTTGTGGACAAAAATATCGTTTGCCGCGGCAGTTAGCCGGGAAATCAGCAACTTGCGACAAATGCTGTAATGATTTACTCATTCCCGCGGTATCACAAACTGAGCCGATACTGGTGGAAACAATCGTTTTCCCGTGTGTACATTGCAAGGCAAAACTGCGGAAAGTAAAAAAGTTTGCCGGCCGGGAAATTGTCTGTCACGAATGCGGCGGGAAAGTCCTTGTCCCCCGCAAATCCCAAAAGTCCTTAATACAAAGAGTAAGCCCGGTAAAATTGCTTGAGGCATTTATTGTCGCTGAAAAAACAAGAACAGATCTGGTCACAGTAGGGCGAAAACCAGTTCAAGTACCGGTTGAACTGAAGGTTTCCGGCGGAGCAAAAGCAAGCGATAAAGCGGAGGTTACTAAAGAAACACAAAGCTCAATCCATTCTTCAGCTCGAGCGTCATCTTTTCATCGAATGCCGCCCTCTCCTGAACCGCGAATTATCATCACTGAAGATCCGCCGACCATTCATAAAATAAAAAACTATTTCCAGAAGAAAGCGGAAAAGTATTTTATTTTCGCGGTACTTGTTGTTTTCACAGATTATCTAATAGATACATACGGCGAGAGCCATCGTTCACCTAAACCATTCATCCTTTTAAGTACCTTTGCTATTGCGGCAATAATCCTGCTGGCAACCTGGAATTATGTTACATTGAAACCGCCAAATGAAACCAGTAAATGTCGTTATAACATCGCGTGTATCAAGTGCAAAAAAAGCGAAATCCGCAGATTTGAGGATATCACCAGGCAGACTTGTTCCACATGTTCCCAGCCTGTCGGCCTGGTTTACCACTGTAAAAAGTGTAAAAAATATTTTGTTTATGATGAGGCCAAAAGCAGGCGGGAGCTTAAAGCTAAAAACAGAAGAGATGCAAAAAGAAAAGCGAGAAAAAACGGCACGGAATTAAAAGTAGAAAACACCATATTCTCCAATTCCATATTAATAAAATGTCCTTTCTGCCGTTCTGAAAATGTTGCTTACGTAACCGTAAGAGAAGCCGAACGTTTGACGAAAAAATACGGGAAAAAGAAAAAATAACCGACATCCTGCATTTATATGAGATCCATCTTTCTTCTGGAACTTAAGCGATGACTTTCGGCATGAAAAGGTATCAAATATTATCAAAGCCAATAAAAAAAACAGGAATAAGAGCGTTTAACTTGCGATTCTGACAAAACAATTTTTGCATCTTCTGCACTTTGTGACATCAAATCCCAGCTTGCTCGTTGCGCCTCTAGGGACAGAGGCGGCTACATCCTTTTCGTGATATTTAAGCTCAATGATGCCACGGCTGTCCCCAGCCGTGCTTCGTTTCACTTCTGAAATAATTAGAAATCCA
>CAZEXM010000084.1:0-12678 GCA_964515915.1 uncultured Victivallaceae bacterium | reverse complement strand
ATTTATTTTTGGAAAAAATTTCAATCTGCTTTGTCTCATGTCATATCTTAGTATACTTATTCTTTATAGAAGACGTAAACAAACGCTTTTATGTTACATCGTACAGTAGCTTTTTATAAAAAAAGAGAAATTTCATGAAAAAGGCAGCATGTCTAAATATTTAAATGTCGACGGACATTCCTGTTCAAAGAAGACTCCCGATGCTCCCGCAAAACCTTGTAAAGCTGCGGATTGAATGTTGCGTAATTAACTGAGATATGTTGTTTCATTGCTTCACCTGGACGGGACCGACAAAAGTCGTCAGGGCAATACTCGAACGCTCAACATTCTCAAAAAATTCGCTTTGCTCATTTTGGGAGAATATCGCTTTCGAGGTATTTATTAAGGCGCAACAAGTTGCGCATAATTTCGAGCATTAGAGATGCTCGACCAGCGCCAAACAAGTTTGGATTTTATATTTGTTTTTGACCAATAGTTAATTGTATGAACAAGTTAAAGTATATCAAATTACGAAGCCGACGTTCGGTTGCCGCTGGATCACGGAGGCGTTGCATCCGCCTTTTTTTTTAGTTTTGGCGGTGTCGTCCACCTGCCGCGCGGGTTCGATTTGCATAAGAGAAAAACCGGGGCGGCCCGGCGGGTTGAATAATGGGATTGCTTGTTCGCTCCATGCCCGGCGGCAAGTTCCGGGATTAAATTTTCCGGTATTAATTTGAAAATTTGCGTAAGTAATTTATTTTATGTCCAGGCGGATTCATTTTCAGGTACCTTTTTTGAGATGAATCAATGTACCATGAATCCGTTATTTTTCAATTTTTCAGCTTCCAATGGGATGTGTTTATTTTTCAGAAAACGGGCTTAACTGCACATTAAGAGAAATCAAAGATATCTAACACTTGTGGTATGATCTTGAAAAAAATAGTTGCGTAACGTTTTTGTTTTTGTTGCGTCTTTACAAATTGAAGGATGGAAAAATTGAAAGAGTTTGACATAGACAGCGTTCTTGTAAAAGCAAGGGAGCTTGATGAGCACGCCATGACTGAATTGTATCAATATTACCATCCGAAGATATTGAAATTTATTCATTACCGGGTGAGTCCGGGTAAAGCTGAAGATTTAACCAGTGATGTTTTTGTCAAAGTAATTCGTTCAATAAAGAAACAGAACGGTAACTTTGAGGCATGGCTGTACAAAATCGCCAGGAATGTGATTATTGACAAGGCGAGATATTCAAACAGCAGGCCCGAAGTGGAACTGAACCAGGAATATGCAGAGCATATAGAAGATACTAAAAATGTTCATTCACATGTTGACGCGACACTGGATATACAGCAGGCTCTTGCAAAAGTCAATGATGAACAGAGAGAGTTTTTAACCCTTAAATTTATACAGGGTTTGAATAATAAGGAAATTTCGGAACTAACCGGTAAAAGTGTCGGCGCATTAAGGACAATGCAGTTCCGGGCACTTGAAGCATTAAGCATAGAGTAAAGCAAAAATGAGCGAAGTTCGCACAATTGAAGAAATTCTTGACCTTGCCATCGATAAGTTGATTGGCGGAACTGATATTCAGGATATAGAGAAGGATTATCCTGAGTATGCGGAGGAACTTCGTCCGCTACTGGAGAAAGTGCTTCGGCTTCAGCGAGTCCCCGAACCCGATTCAAAGTCATCTGTTCAGGCGCTAATGAAAATTGCTGCAAAAATTTCCGTCGAAGATAAACAGGAAAAACAGGCAATTCCAGGATTTACTCCAAGGCGCTTTTTTCTACGTATTGCCGCAAGTACCGCTATTCTCTTCGGGCTCGGATGGGGGACGGTTTTCGCCTCATCCAATACCGTCCCCGGCGACTGGTTTTATCCCGTCAAACTGTTTACTGAAAAAGTCAGGTTTCTGCTTAGCGTGAATGAGGAAAACAAAGTGGAACTGAGGATTACCTACTCCACGGAACGCCTTAAGGAGCTTGTCAAAAAATATAACGGTGGTGATGGACTGGATAAAGAACTTTTGAAAAGCATGCTTGACGAAGCAAAAGCAGCTCTTGACGACGGGCGGAAATTGAATACCACGACAAGGCCTTTGCTTATGGAGCGTATAAACAACCTTTCCCATCTTCAGGGAAAGACCCTCAAAAAATGGAAAAAAGAAGCAGACCCGGCAGATAAAAAGATTCTCAAAAAATCAATAGACACGTGCATGGAGAGATGCCGGAAAATATATGGAAATATGCCGATGATGAAAAGTATGACAAAAGACGGCAGGCAAATGATGCGGAATTGTCCGATGATGGGAGAATAGTTATCTTCAATTTTTAAATTTTTTTGAAAACCGTAAGAATTCGCGGCTGGAGTCCTAAAACATAGAAAATGAGGGAATAAAATGGATCGCAAGAAAAAAGACGGGGGTTTCAGGATTGCCGGAATAGCGGGACTGTTGCTACTCCTGGTATTTTTTGTTTGGGCACGCAGTCGCAACACGGGGGCGGAGCCAACAGCAAAAAATGAAAATCACGATCACGGCAAGCCTTCTGAACATGGCGATGTTAAAGGGGGAGAACTTGATGCCGGGGATTCCGGACTCAAACCGAGCGGTAGAATTATCGCAGGAAAGAGAACTGTAACATATGAGGCTTTTAAATTCGCCTTCTCGCCGGATCCGCTGGTTGTCAAAAACGGCGAGACAGTCGTCCTTAAACTGAAAAGCCGGGATGTCGAGCACGGTATGATGATTCCTGAAATTGATTTCAATGCCAACATACCGGCAAAAGGAATAAAAACCGTGAGCTTTAAAGCACCGTCAAAACCGGGAAAATATCCTGTTTTCTGCAGTAGCTATTGCGGAACTGATCACGGTAATATGCAGGGAACACTGCTTGTCCTGCCGGGCGGATAGAGGAATTATATGAGTATGAAAGCTTTTTTCCGGCTTGCGAAAAATATGAGAATTCAAGTGATATTGCTGCTGGTGATTCTTTTTATCACAGCTTTAAGCCGGCAGGCTGCGGATCAATACCTCGTCTTATTTATTCAGCTCGGAGCGGCTGTTCTGATTGCGGTTTTTGCGGAATTCGCGTTTTTCGGCCCGGTAAAAAGCACTTCCGTGCAAAGTGCGGTAATTACGGGGGCACTGATTGGCCTGCTTCTGGTTCCCGGTATTGATTTGAGAATTTTATGCTTTGCGGTCAGCGCCGCGATTGCATCCAAATTGCTTTTCCGCTTTCCTTCCGGAGCACATATTTTCAATCCGGCTGCCGCGGGACTTATTTTGCTGACTGTTTTCTGGGGGAACCGGATAAACTGGTGGGGGTTTTCAAATCCATACCTGCTGATAATATTGGGCGGAATTATTCTATATCGCCTGAACAGGCTCTCATTTGTCTTCTCGTACCTCATTTTCCGCCTGGCGGGACTCTTTTTCATCAACGCTATGGATATAAATATAGAGATGCTGCTGCTGCCCAACCTCTTCTTTGCGTTTATTATGCTTGTTGAACCCAAAACTACTCCTGTTAAAAGGGCGGAACAATGGAAATTTGCCGCCGGTGCCGGCTTGTGTTCTTCCCTGTTCTTCAGCATAATCCCAGCTTTCGACGGTGATTTAACAGCTCTTTTGCTCATGAATTTTATCCGTCCGCTACTAGCCGGCAAAAAGAGTTAATCACGAAAAATATATATAAAATATCACCTTCCCCTGTAACGTTTTAATTTTTATTGCGTCTATATAAACAGCACTTATGAAGGATCAAGCCCTTACAACCTTCATTCATTTCAGGTCAAAATAATAAAAGTTTTAAAATGGAGGGCGGAAAAATCAATCCCAGGTTATATTATCGATATAAAGGCCAAAAAATATACGTCGGCTGCAATGCTTGTGTTTCCGCTGTAAAAAAGGATTCTGAAAAATATCTGAAAAAAGTACAAAAAGAAATTAGCGCCGTAATGAAAAGAAATTCAGAAAAGAAATAAGACTGGTTTCAAGCACATCAGTAAACAGAATTACCCACAGACGCCACGCTTCGCGGTAAAATCCTCAAATTTCCAATACGGGATCAATATAAAAAAGAAAATGAGAAATCAAGTGATTTCTTACGGATCAGGCGTAATGTTTTTCAGTCACTTACGTCATTATAAATAACGGAAAGCGTTATAAATTGTTAGAACATCAATTTTGTACGCTTTATGATAAACAAAACCATAAACAAAAAAGGAAGTAAAATGAAAACTTCAATTGTTGCAGCGCTGGTGCTGGGAACAGCATTATTCGGGAATTTAGTGATGGGAAACGACGGATCTGGAGACATGAAAGGCATGAAAGGCATGAAGCATGGCTCTGATGGAAAAGCAGCAGTTAAGAAACAGACAATTTGTCCTGTAACAAATGAAAAACTCAAAAATATGAAGTATTATGTCGATGTCAAGGGCAAACGTATTTTTGTCTGCTGTAAAAATTGTATTTCCGTTGTAAAAAAGAATCCGGAAAAATATTTGAAAAAAATTGTCGCAGATAAAATCACTCAAAAGAAATGTCCGGTTATGGGTAGGAAAATTAATCCCAAGTTATATTACAAATACAAAAATCAAAAAATATACGTCTGTTGCCCCGGCTGTGTTGCCGCAGTGAAAAAGAATCCGGAAAAGTATTTGAAAAGAACAAAAAAAATGATGCAGTCAAAAAAATCAGCAAGGAAATGAGCTTGATTTAAACACAACATCAAACAGGGTTCCCCATAAACCCCGCAGTTTGCTTTTCTTGTAGTCAGTTATTCACGACCGGATTGATACTTTTACCTTTTTATCCGGGATTTTGACTTTTGAATTCCCGATGCCGCATGATGCGGGGTAGTTCATTTGTAATAAAACAACCCGAAAATCATCATCATGCAGACAGTATGATATATTTTATTTGACATTACTGACTTTAAGGAATACTGTTAACTTAACAGAGGTAATTGAAAGATTAACAAACGCGATGGGAAAAAACCGTAAATCGGCAAAAGGAGACTGAAAATGTTTAAATTATTAGTTCTTTTTATCGGCGGCATAGTGTTTTTACCTGGAGTAGCCGGAGCTGAAGCACATAAGATGTCGGATCATAAAATCAGCGTAAAAAAAACTGCTCAAAAAAAATGTCCGGTTATGGGCGGAAAAATCAATCCCAAGTTATATTATCAATATAAAAGTCAAAAAATATACGTTTGCTGCCCAAGCTGTATCGCCACTGTAAAGAAGAATCCGGGAAAGTATTTGAAAAAAGCACAAGAACAGCAAAAAGAAATTGACGCAGCCAGAAACATCGCTCAAAAAAACTGTCCGGTTATCGGCGGCGTAATCGTTCCCGGCTTATATTATGAATATAATAAAAAGATATACGCCTGCAGCAATAACTGTATTGCCATTATAAAAAAGAATCCGGAAAAGTATTTGAGAAAAGTATTGACACAACAAAAAGAAACTGACGCAGGCAAGAAAACAACTCAAAAAATATGTCCGGTTATGGGCAGAAAAATCAAGCCCGGCCTATATTTTAAATATAATAAAAAAATATACGTCTGCTGTAAAGACTGTATTAAAATTATAAAAAAGAATCCGGAAAAGTATTTGAAAAAATTACAAGAAAAAGAAAAAATAAGTAAGTAAATGAGGCTGACTTATGTACAACATCAAACAGGATTACCCAACAGAACACCGCTGAATATCTAAAAGGAGGATTGTTGTTTTTAAATAGTGTTTTTCTGCAATTTCGGAAAAACCTGGAAAGCGGCCATGAGAACGGTTTTCATGGTTCAAAACAAAGTTATTAACAAAGAAAGAGCCAAAAAACTTTTGCAATTGGCTCAGGAGACTCAAAATGCTGAAATTATTAGTTCTTTTTATCGGCGGCATGCTATTAATACCCGGAACAATCGAAGCGAAATCAGTCAGGGAAGCGGCAAAAAAAATTGTCAAAAAAATCGCCGTCAAAAAAATCGCACAAAAGAAATGTCCGGTTATGGATAGAAAAATTAATCCGAAATTGTATTACAAATACAAAAATCAAAAGATATACGTCTGTTGCCGGGGTTGCATTGCCGCTGTAAAAAAGAATCCGGAAAAGTATTTGAAAAAAGTACAAAAAGAAATTGCCGCAGCCGGGAAAAAAACTTCCGGAACGAAGAAAGCTTCTCCGAAAACTGCCGTTAAAACTGCTAAATAACCCACTATGCAAGGTAAATAAAGGCAAGTATTCTAAAAGAATCATTGTTTTTTTGTTTAAAAATCAGAAAAGTATTTTGGCAGTCACGGGGATATCTTTAATACACGAACCTTGAGTCTTTGGCAACTCTAACAATTATATCCCGTTCAGCATCTCTCCGTGCCGGTGTAAAGCTGCACCCGGCACTGCTTTAACACACTTTTCCGAATGAGATTTTTCGCAAAAAAACAGAGGGGTGAAATCCCTTATAAATATATTAACAACAACAAGATAACTGATGAAAAAGGTCAAAACTTTTGCCGGAACCGACCGCTTACTCAGGGATATTATTATGAAAAAATGGATTGTTTATGCAATAACAGCTTTAGTGCTTGTCGCTCTCGGCATCGGCATTGGAAAGTTTTTGCCGGGGCGTACGGAAATTAAAACATCGCCGGTAAAGACTGTTGCTGAAAACCAGATGTGGACTTGCTCAATGCATCCTCAAGTAAGACAGCCGAAGCCGGGGAAGTGTCCAATCTGTTCTATGACATTAATTCCGGTTAAGTCGAATTCCACAGGCGATAATGGAGGAAGGACAGCAGTATTAAAGCTTTCACCCAGAGCACAGAAAATCGCCGAGGTGCAAACCGCGCTTGTTGAACGAAAACCCGTGAGTAAAACCATCAGGATGACCGGCATAGTTGATTATGACGAATCCAGAATCGCTCACATCACAGCGCGGATGCCCGGCCGTGTTGATATCCTGTATGTCAATTACACCGGCATAGCAGTCCGCAAAGGCGACCATATGGTCGGTTACTACAGCCCTGACTTGTATGTGGCGCAAAAAGAGCTGCTGCAATCAGCAAAAGCGCTGGTACAAATGCGGAACAACCCTGAACCTGAAGAGGAAAGCGGGTACAAATCGGTTATCCCCCGCAGGAATATTAACGAACGGGACATCCTGCGTTCGACAATAAAAAGATTGAAGTTATGGGGATTGACCGATACGAATATAAGAACAATATTTAAGACCGGAAAGGTCGTCGACCTGGTAACCTTATATACTCCGATCTCCGGAATTGTAATTCATAAAAACGCGTTCGTAGGCAAATATTTTAAAACCGGCGACCGGCTTTTTACCGTTGCGGATCTTTCCCAGGTATGGATAATGCTTGATGCTTACGAGTCGGATTTGATGTGGCTGCGCTATGGCCAGTTGGTTGAATTTACCACCATCGCTTATCCCGGAGAAGTTTTCAAAGGAAGAATTTCATTTATAGACCCGGTTCTGGATAAAGAAACAAGAACGGTAAAAGTTCGTGTCGACGCTGACAATTCCAGCGGAAAACTGAAACCGGAAATGTTTGTCAACGCCATTGTAAAAGCCAAAGTAGCACGGGAGGGAAAGGTTATAGACACTTTTCTCGCCGGGAAATGGATCTGTCCCATGCATCCCGGCGTAATCCTGAAGAAACCGGGAACATGCCCGATTTGCGGAATGAAACTTGTCAAGGCTGAATCTCTAGGATATACCAGCGTAAAAGATACAGAAAAACTTCTTCCGCTGGTTATTCCCGCGTCAGCTCCCCTGATAACCGGGAAAAGAGCTATTGTATATATTGAATCCAGAAAAAATCCCGGTACTTTCTATGGTAGAGAGATAGTGTTAGGCCCCAGAGCCGGCGATTACTACATTGTCAAAAGCGGCTTGAAAGCCGGTGAGCTTGTAGTTACCAACGGTAATTTTAAAATTGACAGTTCACTCCAGATTCTGGCCAGGCCAAGCATGATGTCTGCGGAAGAACCGGCGACACTACCGGAAAGTAAATTTAACATTGATGCAAATTTCCTGAAACAACTGAATATGATTTACAATAGTTATTTTGCCATCCGTAAAGCTCTGGCAGATGACGATTTTAAAACGGCCATGGCAAAAACGAAGTATCTTGGAGTAATGCTCGGCCATGTATCTTCCGCTTCCCTGAAAGGAAATTCACTGTCGGCCTGGAAAAAAACCGCAGGGGAAATCAGGGAAATTGTCAAACAGGCAGTCGAATCCAAGGATATTAACAGTTTGCGTGAAGACTTCTCCAACCTGTCAAGTATTATTGATGAGCTGGCCGGGCAGTTCGGAGCGAGTAAAAAAATGACCATCATAAAGTTTAAATGCCCCATGGCTTTTAATAACAAGGGTGCGTCATGGCTTCAGCGGACTGATAAAATTGCTAACCCGTATTTGGGTAAAACCATGCTTGAGTGTGGTGAAAAAGTGGAAGACCTATTGAAATGAACAACAATCAAGATAAAGATAATCAAGATAAAGATAAAAATCTTCAGGAAATAGTTCCAAAGACAAGTCTGGATAAAATTATTTTATTCTGCCTGGAAAACAAACTGGTCGTAGCCATGATTGTTGCGGGCGTCGTTCTATGGGGAATAATGGTCGCTCCCTTTGACTGGGATACAGGCGGCCTGCCGCGAAACCCCGTGCCGGTTGACGCCATTCCCGATATCGGCGAAAACCAGCAGATAGTCTTTACCGCGTGGAACGGAAGGTCTCCTCAGGACGTGGAGGATCAGGTAACCTATCCCCTGACGGTTGCGATGCTCGGGATTCCGGGCGTGAAAACGGTCCGCAGTTATTCAAATTTCGGATTTTCCATGATTTTTATTATCTTCAAGGATAATGTTGAGTTCTACTGGTCAAGGTCGAGAGTACTGGAAAAAATGAACAGTCTGCCTGCCGACACGCTGCCGAAAGGAGTTCAGCCGGCTCTCGGCCCGGACGCGACCGCGCTGGGGCAGATTTACTGGTATACTCTTGAAGGCGAGGATGAAAACGGCAATCCAACCGGCGGCTGGGACCTGGATGAACTGCGAACCATTCAGGATTGGTATGTCCGCTACAGTCTCCTTTCCGCGGAAGGCATCAGCGATGTCGCTTCCATCGGAGGATTTGTGAAGGAGTACCAGATAGATGTTGACCCGGACGCGATGCGGGTGTACGGAGTAACTCTGAAAGATATTTTCATGGCGGTGAAGATGTCGAATATCGATGTGGGAGCAAGAACCATAGAGATAAACAAAGTCGAATATATAATCAGGGGCCTGGGCTTTATCCGGGAAGCGAAAGATATTGAAAAGGCGGTTGTGAAAGTTAAAGACAATGTGCCTATCCTGATAAAGAATATCGGCGTTGTCACACTCGGGCCGGCTTTGCGGCGCGGCGCGCTTGACAAAGGGGGGGCTGAAGCCGTCGGCGGAGTCGTCGTCGTCAGATATGGCGAGAACCCGCTGGCGTCAATAAAAAACCTTAAAAAGAAAATCAAGGAAATAGCTCCGGGTTTACCTTCCAAAGCGGTTATTGATTATTCAAAAGTAAACACAAAGCAGGTGGAGGATTTCGCTTTGCGGAATGGCTTCAAAGCGTACATCGGGAACAAGCTCAACCAGAACGAATGGCTTAGCTACCTTAGAAAAACCCATTTTGACAAGCGGCCCAAATGGGTGAAATTAAGCCAGGTTAAAATCGTCCCTTTCTATGACCGGACCGGCCTGATTTACGAAACGCTCGGCACGCTGAATAAATCCCTTACCGAAGAAATCCTCATTACCATCATTGTTGTTATTATTATGTTAATGCATATGCGCAGTTCCTTTGTGGTTTCAGTAACTCTTCCCCTGGCTGTCCTGATTTGCTTTATCGCCATGAAGACTTTCAAGGTTGACGCCAATATTGTCGCGTTATCAGGCATCGCAATCGCAATTGGAGCCATTGTCGACATGGGGGTTATAATCTGCGAAAACATACTCAAACACCTGGAGGCGGCGGCGCCCGGGGAAAACAAGCTTCATATTGTTTATAACGCCACCAGTGAAGTGGCGAGCGCCGTCCTGACCGCTATTCTCACCACAGTCGTCAGTTTTCTGCCGGTATTCGTCATGATCGGCGCCGAAGGAAAACTTTTTAAGCCTCTGGCTTTCACCAAGACATTTGCCCTTCTGGCGTCCGTAATAGTCGCTTTGACTATTGTTCCTGCTCTTGCTCATAGCCTTTTTGGTTTTAAAATTACCTCAAACAGGCTGAAAAAAGCTGCTTTGATCGCACTTCTTATCGTTGGAATTGTTCTGGGCTTCTATGGTTTCCTCCTGATGGGTGCGGTTGCGGCCGCTATCTCGGTTTATTACATGGCGGCGGAGCATATTCCGGATAAATACCGGAAGTGGCTTCTTATCGCATTCAATTTTGTAATGGTGCTTATTGTTGGAATTATTCTGACCAGAGGCTGGCTGCCCCTGGGGCCCGGCGCCGGTTTTATTAAAAACCTTATCGTCGTGGCTTTCCCGATAGCCGGGCTGCTCGTGTTTTTCTGGTTGTTTATGAAATCCTACGCCCCTATACTCCGGGTATTGCTCAGGCATAAAATGATATCCATGACCGTTCCGGTTTTTATTATCGTAATGGGAGGCGCGGTCTGGCTCGGCTTTAATACGCTTTTCGGATGGCTGCCGGCTTCATTCAAGGCAACCGGCGCCTATACTGCTTTGGCTGATGCTTTTCCCGGCCTGGGAAAGGAGTTTATGCCGGCTCTCGACGAGGGCTCCTATCTCTATATGCCGACAACAATGCCGCATGCGTCAATCGGGGAAGTCATGGACGTTCTGAGCACTCAGGATATGGCATTTGCGCAAATCCCCGAGATTGAATCCGCGGTCGGCAAACTCGGGCGCGCCGAAACTCCTCTTGACCCTGCTCCCATCTCCATGATTGAAACAATTATTAATTATTATCCTGAATACCTCATTGATAAAGACGGCAAGCGTTTGCAGTTTAAATTTGATTTCGACCAGCAGGAAACCTTTAAGGATGAAAAGGGCAAGGAGTTGCCGGCGCTGGATGGAAAACCGTATATTGTCAAAGGTAAATTTCTGCGGGACAATAACGGAAAACTTATCGCGGACACTGACGGCATGCCGTTCAGGTTATGGCGGCCGGCTCTCGACCCGAAACTGAATCCCGGACGGAAAGCCTGGAAAGGCATCAACAAGCCGGATGATATCTGGAATGAAATTATTAAAGCGGGTGAAGTTCCCGGTACGACATCAGCACCGAAACTTCAGCCAATCGCCGCCAGAATTGTTATGCTGCAGAGTGGAATGCGCGCTCCCATGGGGGTTAAGATTAAAGGGCCGGATCTTGCTACGATTGAAAAAGTGGGGCTGCAGATCGAAAAATATCTGAAAGAGGTTCCCGGCGTCGAACCGGCGGCGGTTTTTGCGGACAGAATTGTCGGCAAACCCTATCTGGAGATTGAAATTGACCGGGACGCCATCGCCAGATATGGAATGAGCATCCGGGATGTGCAGGATGTGATCGAGGTGGCGATTGGCGGACGGCAGCTTACCACCACGGTGGAAGGCAGGGAGCGTTACCCGGTTCGCGTCAGGTATTTCCGGGAACTTAGAGATTCCATAGAATCTCTCAATGAGATCCTGGTCGCTTCCTCAAGCGGACAGCAGATACCTCTCAGTCAACTCACGAAAATAAAATACATTCGCGGGCCGCAGGTCATTAAAAGTGAAGATACCGCCCTTATCGGTTATGTTTTACTGGATAAAAAGCCGGGATTTGCGGAAGTTGATGTTGTGGAGCAGGCTCAGGCGTATCTCCAGCAGAAAATAGATGATGGTGAATTCCAGCTCCCCGCCGGCGTAAGCTATGCTTTTGCGGGAAATTATGAAAACCAGATCAGGGCCAGGAAAACAATGACGGTTGTTTTACCCGTCGCTCTGTTTATCATCTTTATGATTCTCTATTTTCAGTTCAAGTCAATTCCCACGACTTCACTGGTTTTTTCATCGATAGCCATAGCCTGGGCCGGGGGATTTGTGCTGATTTGGATGTATGGACAGGGCTGGTTTTTGAATTTCAGTATATTCGGGGAGAACATGCGTGATTTGTTCCAGGTTCATGAAATCAATTTGAGTATTGCCATCTGGGTCGGATTTCTCGCGTTATTCGGCATCGCCTCCGACAATGGAGTTATTATTTCAACCTATCTGGATCAGAGTTTTGCGGCCAATGATGTTTCAAGCATTGATAAAATACGGGAAACAACCGTTGCCGGGGCCACGCGCCGAATCCGGCCGTGCCTGACTACTTCCGCAACGACAATACTTGCTTTGCTACCGATACTCACTTCCTCCGGCCGGGGTTCTGATATTATGGTGCCGATGGCTATTCCCTCTTTCGGCGGTATGCTTGTAGTGCTGGTTTCAGCGTTTATTGTCCCGATTCTTTACTGCATGTTCGCTGAATTCAGATTTAAGTTCGGCAAAAAATAAACGGAATGAACAGCGTAATGCTTCACTCAATATTGAGTGAGGCATTGCCTTCACATCAAAAAGCTATTTGACATATACGGGATTTTATGATACTGTACAATATATACTCAAGTTTTGCAGTTCAAATTTGAGCGAAAAACGAACGATCAAACATT
>CAZEXM010000083.1:0-12703 GCA_964515915.1 uncultured Victivallaceae bacterium | reverse complement strand
AAATTTTGAGGCGGAAATTTTTTTCGCTTTTTTTTACCCGCGGAAGTTGGGCTAGCTTTTCGCATTTTTATTGCTTTTTGTTCAGCTTTCCGGTATACTGTCAGTAAGCTTTATAATCTGGAAGGTATAAAATGGGACACATGATAAAAGGCTTTGTGCTGATGATGGCGCAGATAATGAAAAAACTGATAATCCTTGTGATAATTGGCGCAGTGCTCTGCGCGATTTATTTTGCCTGGGTCAAGTTTATAAAAACAACCGAAACGCATACCAGAAGCGCCGCGGTTACTCGCGCGGAAAAACAAGGCATCAAGGTTAAAAATAAGTTGTGAATATTCTCAAGCGGGACGGTTGACTTTCGCTGTGCTCAGTCTCAGCCTTCGCAAAGTGAGCTACATTTTTGTTTGTTAGCGTAAGCCTACGGCCTTTCTGACCTTTGACATGGTTTTCTCAGCTTCGGCAGAGGCTTTTTCACCGCCTTTATTGAGGATATCCCGGACATAACCAAGATTGTCGGCAAGCTCTTCGCGGCGTTGACGCATTGGCTCAAAATATTCCCACATCAACTCGAAAAGTTCTTGTTTGGCGTGTCCGTAACCATAGTTGCCGGCGCGGTAATTATCCCGCATTGCCTTGAGTTGATTTTCGTTGGCAAAAAGTTTAAACAAGGCGACCACATTACAGTTTTTCGGATCTTTGGGTTCCGCCAATTCCTTACAATCGGTAACAATACTCATTATTTTCCTGCGGGTGGTTTTTTGGGCTCCGAATATCGGAATGGTGTTGTCATAACTCTTCGACATTTTCTGGCCGTCAACGCCGGGTACCACCGCCACACTTTCGCGGATGCCGGCTTCAGGAACGGTGAAAATTTCGCCGTAAATATTGTTAAATTTGATTGCGAGATCACGGGTTATTTCCAAGTGCTGTTTTTGATCTTTTCCCACCGGCACCAGGGTGGATTGATAAATCAGAATATCAGCCGCCATCAATACCGGATATATGAATAAACCGCTGTTCGGCGTAAATCCCCGGGCAATTTTATCTTTGTAACTGTGGGCGCGTTCAAGTACGCCGACCGTGGTTATCGTGCTCAGAATCCAGGTTAGTTCAGCAACCTGCGGCACGTCCGACTGCCGGAAAAATACCGTTTTCCCGGGATTGAGGCCGCAGGCGAGAAAATCAATCGCAATACCTTCAACCTGCTTTCTCAAATCCTCCGGCCCGGGCTGGGTTGTCAATGCATGATAATCAGCGATAAACAAAAAAGTTTCGCCTTGATCCTGCAGCTCGACAGCAGGACGCATCATTCCGAAATAATTACCGATATGCGGTATTCCTGAAGGTTGTATGCCTGAAAGTACTCTCATTTTATATTCTACTCCGTTTCTAAATTATGTTTTTTTGATTTTAACCAGACATTTAAGTTGATTGATTTCACATTCGACACCATTGGTCAAGCTTTTGTTTTCACTCAATTCGACCGCGAGCACTTCATTGCAGATATAGTCTTTGAAATTAGTCAGGGCCGTTTTGAAATTACTGTCCAGCGAATATTTAACCACGATGCGGTCGGAAACCTCAAAGTCCATTTCCTTGCGCAGGTTCTGGACACGGCTGACAAACTCGCGCGCAAAACCTTCTTCCTCAAGCTCGCGGCTGAGTTTAGTATCAAGCGCGATGCTTATACCGCCTTCATTGGCAACGGTCATGCCTTCTTTTTCTTCGCGCTGGATCATTAAATCACCCGCGCCGATTGCCAATTCCGAAGCGTCACTGAAAGTCAAAGTAATATTGCCGCCGGCTTCAAGCTTGCTGATATCTCCGGAACTAAGCTTCGCGACTTGACCGGCGGCCTCTTTCATAAGCCTGCCCAGCTTCGGGCCGAGTACTTTGAAGTTCGCCTTGGCGGAACGATTGACAACTTCATCTTCGTCGGCGCTGAATTCGATAGTTTTAACATTGAGTTCCTCGGCAATGATAGCGGAAGTTTCTTCAAGCATTCTGCGGACTTTTTCGTCATTGATAACGATCACCGCTTTAGCCAGCGGCTGACGGACCTTCATCTGGTGCTGAGCACGTAAATGACGGCCAAGTGAAACCGCGGTCATAGTGTTTTCCATCTGCGTTTCCAGGTAAACGTCCCGGCGGTTCCGGTCAATTTCAGGATAATCGCAAAGATGTACTGATTCCGGCATGTCCGCCGTGCGCAGGTTGCGGTAAATCATTTCCGTGGTAAAGGGAATAAACGGCGCCGCGGTTCTGGCAAAAGTCAAAAGAACATAATGCAAAGTTTCGTAAGCTTCGTTTTTGTCCGTATCGTTTTCGCTGCGCCAGAAACGGCGGCGGCTGCGGCGGATGTACCAGTTGGTCAAATCCCGGACAAACTTCTCAAAACGGTTCGCGGCTTTCTGTAAATTATATTTGTCCATTTCCTCCCGGATTTCCCCGGCCATCTGGGCCAGGGAACTTAAAATCCAGCGGTCCAGCGGGTTGCCCGGAGCCGCGGGGCCGGTTGAACCGGCTTCGGGTTTCCACTTATCCACATTGGCGTAGGTTACAAAGAAACTGTAGGCGTTCCACATCGGGATCATCACGCCGCGCAAAACATCTTTTATACCGTCTTCGGCGAATTTAAGGTCTTCCCCCCGGACAACCTGCGAACCGAGCATGAATAAACGTATCGCGTCAGCCCCGTAAGTATCGATAAGGTATTTCGGGTCAGGATAATTTTTCTTGCGTTTAGACATTTTCTGCCCGTCATCGGCAAGGATCAAACCGTTGACGACAACGTTTGCGAAAGGCGGCTTGTCGAAAAGCGCCGCGCCCAGGACAACCAGTGTATAAAACCAGCCGCGGGTCTGGTCAAGGCCTTCGGCAATGAAATCCGCCGGGAAATTCTTTTCAAAACGCTCTTTGTTTTCAAAGGGATAATGCTGCTGGGCATAGGGCATGGAACCGCTTTCAAACCAGCAGTCCAAAACTTCTTCCACCCGGCGCAAAGGCGATTTACCCGTCGGAGAAGCTATTTCCAGGCCGTCGACAAAATGTTTGTGAATATCGTCAAGCTTTTTGCCGCTGAGCTTTTCGAGCTCGGCAACCGAGCCGACACAAATAGATTCGCCCTCCTCATTGCGCCAAATCGGCAAAGGAGTCCCCCAGTAACGGTTACGGCTGACTGCCCAGTCGCGGGCGTTTTCGAGCCATTTGCCGAAACGTCCGTTTTGGAGATGCCCGGGAGTCCAGTTAATTTTCTGATTGGCGGCGACCATCTTTTCCTTGACTTTGGCAATATCCACAAACCAGGTGGAAATCGCGCGGTAGATTAAAGGGCTGTCATCACGCCAGCAATGCGGATAACTATGTTTAATGGAACCGCGATGAACCAGTTTGCCTGCTTCTTTGAGGCGGCGGATAATATCTTTATCGCAGTCTTTTACCGCGCGCCCGGCGTAATCGGAAACCTCTTCGTTAAAACAGCAATGTTCATCAACCGGACAAACTTCCGGTATATTGTAGGCTTTACAGGCAATATTATCTTCTTCACCAAAACCGGGAGCCGTATGAACAATCCCCGTACCATCGCCGGTACTGACGTAATCGGCGAGAATGATTTGGAAGGCGCCATCCGCGGCTAATTCGCTGAAATACGGAAATAAAGCTTCGTAGCGCTTATGTTCGAGTTCAACACCTTTGAATTTGGCGATAATTTCGGGCATTTCGTCTTCTTTGTAGTAAGCGCCGAGGCGTGCTTCAGCCAAAATTAAAATATCATCGCCATCCTTAATTTTCACATAATCAATTTTCGCTCCGACCGCGAGACCGAGGTTTGAAGTCAATGTCCAGGGAGTAGTTGTCCACGCCAGATAATAAGTATTTTCTTCATCCAGCGATTTGAAACGAATAGTGACAGCCGGATCAGTGACGTCGGCGTAAGCTTGATTCGCCTCAAAGTTCGATAAAGGAGTCGCGCAGCGGGCGCAGTAAGGCAGAATCTTACAGCCTTCGTAAATTAAACCCTGGTCCCACAATTGTTTGAACACCCACCAGATGGATTCCATGTAACTCAAATCCATAGTGCGATAACCGTTTTCGAAATCAACCCAGCGTCCCATGCGTTTAACGGTTTGTTCCCATTCGGCGGTATAACGCAAAACGATACCGCGGCAGGCTTCATTAAATTTGCCGATGCCGTAATTTTCAATTTCTTTTTTGTCCTGCAGGCCGAGTTCCTTTTCCATTTCGTTTTCGACCGGCAGACCGTGACAATCCCAACCGAAAGTACGTTCAACATATTTACCGCGCATAGTCTGGTAACGCGGAACGACGTCTTTAATTGTTCCCGCGAGCAGATGCCCGTAATGCGGCAGCCCCGTGGCAAAAGGAGGACCGTCATAAAAAACAAATTCCTCACAATCCCTGCGATTATCCAGGGATTTTTTAAAGCATTGTTCTTTTTCCCAGAATTCGAGAACTTTCTCCTCCATTCCGGCAAATTCAGGGTGATTATTTACTGGTTCAAACATTATTATTTCCCGTTAATTTATTTTATTAAATTTTTTTATGTTATTATATCTGATGCGAATATTTTTAGTCCTGCCGTGCACATCGACTTCAAAACTCGCCATATCTTTCTGAATATTTTTTATCCGGCTAACGTTGAATTCAGAGCCGTTCAGCGCGACAAGTTTAAAAGGGCCGGCTTTCGCGCCCGAGCTGTCAACCGCTAAATCCTGAAAATAACGCCGGGTAAAAACAGACAGCTCTTCCTGGACAACATCTTCAGTTTCCACTTGTTCATCTTGTTTTACTTCATTTGTTTTGTTGTTTTCCTCTTCTATTCCGGATTGAACGCGTTTTACTTTTTTACTTCTTTCTTCCGCCTGCGTTTTCTTAATATCCTTCAATCTTTCGGTCATAGCACTTGACAGATCGCTAAGCGGGTCAATTTCATCTTCGGCTTCAGCCGCCGCCTGAACCGTTTTAAGGTAAAAAACCAGAACAACAGGGTAAAGATACGGAACGAGCAAACCAAGCAAAAAATGTAATTTCATTTTATGATTTCTATTTTCAGCAATAGTCGCCGCGAGAAACGCGCTGCCAAGAAACACAACAGCAATCAGACATACCTGTAAAACAAAATGCCAATCAGGAATAATGCGCCCGTAAAATAAGGCCATCGCGTAATCCCCTGCCGTCACGCATATCTCAAGCAAATAATTCAGAAACTCAGAAATCATAATTCGCTCTCATTTTATTTGTTTCAGTAATTTGGTTAATATAGCAAAAAAACCGAATATTTCGAGTGCGGAGCGGTGAAAAAGAAAAAAATTATATAAAGAGGCATTAGACGACGAGACCGACAAAAAGCAAAAAGATAACGAAACCGACGTTCGGGACGCGGTCCAGCGGCGGAACGCTGGTTGCCCGTCTCCAACGGGCGAAACTTAAGCGACGAAGTCGCGCAATTGAATAATTCCGCCTCGAAAAGCGATATTCTCCCAAAATGAGCAAAGCGAATTTTTTGAGAATGTTGAGCGTTCGAGTATTGACCTGACGACTTTTGGCGGTGCCGTCGCATTAAGGATGAAATGTCAAAAGAGTTTAAAATAGTTGATTTTTAGACCAAAAAAAACGGTACCCGGGGAGGGGAAAGTTCACATTTTTTTACATCTTTAGGGTAAAAAAACAACTTCAGTTTTCCGTCAGAAAATCTTTGACATCTAGCTAATATCAATGTATTTTAGAGAAAATGGCACTCAATAATTTTTGAAAAGCTTGAAAAACAGGCTCAAAAAAACTGCTGAAAAGAGCTACCGTTTGCTAGCATATCAGCACCTGAAAATGCCAAAAAGTACCATTTTCCGAAGATCTAATTTCCAGCTTGGATGTAGCTGAATTGCTTTTTTGCCGTTTTACCGCTATTATTATTTGTTATAAGCTGTTTTTACTGGCTTTTATTTGTAAACGGGATATTTTATATTATTCTTTACATAAAAGACTTATTCTGGGAGTTTATACAAATGAAAAAAGTTTTAATACCTACTAAATTAGATGTGGTCGCGGCAAATTTATTGACCGGCAAGTCTTACGAAGTTGTACAGGACGCTGAACGTTCCCTGGCCGAATTAGCCGCCGAACACAAAGATACTGAAGTGCTTATTGTCCGCAGCGAAAAAGTTACAGCGGAAATTATCGACGCGCTTCCCAAACTGAAACTGGTGGTTCGCGCCGGAGCCGGTTACAACACTATCGATACTAAATACGCCCGCCGCAAAAATATCGCGGTAATGAATACCCCCGGCGCCAACTCCAACGCCGTTGCCGAAGAAGTCGTCGCGCTTATGCTCGCCGGAGCCCGCCATCTGGTTCCCGCCGACATCTCAACCCGCGCCGGAAAATGGGAAAAGAAAAATTTTATGGGAAGCGAGCTCAGCGGCAAAACCATTGGTATTGTCGGCCTGGGTAATATCGGCCGTTTATTGATCAAGCGCCTGAATGGTTTTGATATGCGGCTCCTGGGATATGACCCGATGATTTCTCCAGCTTTGGCGGAAAAAATCGGCGTTGAACTTTGCTCTGTTGAAAAAATCTTTGAAAAAGCAGATTACATCTCCCTGCATATTCCCGAAAATGACGAAACACGCGGCATGATTAACTGCAGACTTTTGCGTCTGATGAAGGACGGAGCGACCCTGATTAACTGCGCCCGCGCCGGAATTATCAATGAAGACGATATGCGCATTGTCAAAGCGGAAAAGAAATTGATTTTCTGTAACGACGTCTATCCGAAAGACGCGGCTGGTGAAAAAGCTGTCGCTGACCTTGCCGATATTATGCTTCCTCATCTCGGGGCCAGCACTAAAGAAGCTAATTTTAACGCCGCCAGCCGCGCCGCGGAACAAACCATCGCTTACTTTGAACAGGGTATCACCAGTTGCGTGGTCAACAAAGGTATCCCGGACGGACTTGACGAAGCATATCAGCACCTGGCCTTTGTGCTGGCCTCAATTGCCAGCGGTTACCTGGGCAGAGATAAACATCCCACCCGCATTGAAACAAGTTTTTACGGCGAACTCAATGAATATGCCAAATGGATGACCGCAGCAATTACCGCGGCAATTTCTGCTGAATTTGATATTTTCCAGGATGCTTCCGATGCGGAAAGTTTCCTCAAATCACGCGGAATTGAGTTGCTTAACCGCGACGTCGACGATGACAAGCATTACGGCGAATCAATGACTATTGATTTATTTGCCGGCGATGAACTCGTCGCTCAGGCCAGTGTGCGCGGAACCATTACTGAAAATAATTTGATGGTCTCGCGCCTGCAAAACTTTGACAAGCTCTACCTCGAACCAAGCGGACATAATCTTTTCGTCGAATACAGCGACCAGCCTGGCGTTATCGGTAAAATAGCCAGTGTTCTCGGTGAAAAAAATATTAATATCCTCGACTTGCGCGCGCCGCAAGACCTTAAAGCGGGCAATTCTTTAGCGGTTATCAAAACCAATATTGAAATACCCGCCATGCTCATCGACAAAATTAAAGAAGATGTCAACGCCCGGCACGCATTCCAATTCTCCTTCGAAGCTTAGAGAGAATTTTATTGTCTCGCAAAGGCACGAAGGAAAAGAAGGAGTCTTGGCGGGACAATAAAATTAAAAAAAACGCTTTTTTTTCCAAAAAAACATTGACATAATAGAAAACTTCCAGTAATCTAAAGGAAACAGTTAATAGAAGACTTCTATTAAGTTTTTTAAAATATTACTTTTAACAAAAGGGTTTGTTATGTCAGAATTAGCAATTAATGGTGGTTCAAAAGTTTATGAAGGCTCATTTCCAATGTGGCCGTCTTTCGAGGAAAGCACAATTAAAAAAGCGATGGAGCCATTGCGTGCGGGTCAGGTAAACTACTGGACCGGGCCGATTGGCCAGGAATTTGAAGTAAAATGGGCGGAATGGCTTGGAAGCGGCAACGCGATCAGCGTCACTAATGGAACAGCAGCTCTGCATACGGCAATTGCCGCTTTGGGCATTGGTGCCGGTGACGAAGTTATTTGTCCGAGTTACTCCTTTATTGCTTCATCATTCTGTGTTTTACAGGCTGGTGCTTTACCGGTTTTTGCTGACGTTACTGATGATCACAATATTGACCCCGAGGCGATTGAAGAACTCATCAATGAACGCACTAAAGCTATTATTGTTGTTCATCTTTACGGAGTCGTAGCTGATCTTGATCCTGTTCTGGCTATCGCAAAAAAACATAATCTCAAGGTAATTGAAGACTGCGCGCAATGTTTCGGAGGTGTTTACAAAGGTAAAAAAGCCGGCACAATCGGTGATGTCGGTTGTTTCAGTTTCTGCCAGAGCAAACATTTCACTACTGGTGGTGAAGGCGGAATGCTTGTAACTGATGACGATGAACTGGCATGGGAATGCCGTTCTTTCCGCGATCATGGTTACGACGTAAAAGAACGTTTGAACCTGCTCGAAATGGAAGGCAAATTAATGTACATCCATAAACGCGTCGGTTTCAACTTCCGGATGACTGAAATGCAGTCGCAGATCGGTCTTTGCGAACTCGCTCGTTTCGACGACTGGAACCTGGCGAACCGTAAACGCAATGCCAAGGTAATTATCGACGCCTTGGAAAATCATCCTCTGGTTCTGAACACTCCGGTCGATACAGAAGATCGGCAAAACGCTTTCTGGTGGGTTCCTTTAGTATTGGATGCGGATAAATTGACCTGCACGGTTACTGAATTCTGCAAAGCTGTCGCGGCTGAAGGCGTCCCGTGCTACGGAGTTTTGTGGCCGGAAATGTATCGTGAACGCGCTTTTGTAGAACAGAATGGTTTTGGAAACCGCAAATACCCTTTCAAAGATCCTAACGCACGTGAAATTGATTATTCTAAATTTGACTGCAAAAAAGCTCAATACCTGGCTGACAGAACTATGTCATTCTTCCCGCATCCTGTTTACAGCGTGGAACAGATGGAAGCCTGTGTTGCCGCCTTTAATAAAGTCGCTGAAGCTTACATGAAATAATTTTCCTGTAAGATAATGACTTGACTTAACGGCGTTTCCGGGTTAGACTCGGAAATGCCGTTTTTAAAATAAAAAATTTGTAAGGAGAATTATGAAAAAAATAAAATACGCAATAATTGGTTTTGGCGGAATTGCGGAAAATCGCATTGCCAAAGAAGGTTTTGCTTGTGATACTGCACGTTTCGGAGCACTCGAAAAAGCGGAACTGACCGGTGCGGCCGATTTGAATCCGGCACGTCAGGAAGCAGCTGAAGCTTTAGGGCTGAAGTGGTATGCTTCAACGGATGATATCCTCGCTGACTCTGAAATCGACGCGGTATTTGTCGCGACAAACAACCTGACTCATGCGAAAATTGCTGAAGCGGCAATGCGGGCGGGCAAACATGTAATCGTCGAAAAACCGATTTCAACCAGCGTCGCGGATGCTGAAAAATTAGTCGAAACCGCGAAAGAAACCGCTGCAAGTTTAGCCGTTGACCACATGATGGTTTATAATTCCTATAACGAATTAGCCAAAGAAACTGTTGCTTCCGGCAAACTTGGAACTGTTAATGACAGTTGTTTCCACATGGAATTTTCTTACGGCTCCACTCCTGAGGAAGCCAACACCTGGCGTTGTGCCAGTATTGATGAAATGGGTGGTCCAATCGGTGATGTCGCCAGTCATTGTATGTATATGGCTGAATTTATTTTTGACAGCCCGATTGTTTCACTTGCCGGTGTTTACCTGCCAAAAATGATGGACATAAAAGCCGAAGACGGCGCTTATTTAAAATACACTATGGCTAACGGTATGAGCGGTTCAGTAAAAGTCGCGTTTAGTGAAGCCCGCGGCGGTTTAGGCGGCACTTTGGGTAACTTGGGTTACGAGATTTACGGTTCGGACGCGGTATTGCGCGGATATGGAACTCTTTTTCAGCTTTCCGGCTATGCTGATGAACCATTTAAAATTCGTCTGGAACTGGACAAATTTGATTCACAGGAACCACTCGAACCGACAAAAATACAGAACATTTACCAGAAAGTAATCACTCATCATGCCGAATCCATTCTGGAAGGCGCTCAATTACTTGGCGGGGACGGGGTTCACAATCTGAAACTTTGTGCCGCGGCCCACAAATCAGCACAAAATAACGGTTCAATCATAGAGGTGAAATAAAATGCTGCAAGTTGGAATCAGTAGACAAATAATCACTCCGGTACGGGGTGTTTCCCTGGCGGGCTATTTTAATCCACGTCCGAATACCGGAGTATTGGACGACATTCACGTCAAAGTTGTATTATTTAAAAAAGATTCTGTTGTCAGCGGCTTGATTTCATTTGAATTAGCTAGAACGACTTTGGAATTGGTTGACAATGTCATAAGTAAACTAAAGGCTAAAGCTTATGATTTTGCGGATAATTTAATTATGGCCGCGACCCACACCCATACCGGGCCGGACCTTCGTTCCGACAAAGGCGGCTTGAATGATGAGCAGTTCGCACAGCTTGAAGACAAAGCCGTCTGCGCTATCGGAGAAGCTTACGCTAATTTGCAGTCCTCAAGTATAGAATTGGCCAAAGTTAATAACAACCCTTGCGCGTTCAATCGTCGCTACTGGATGAAAAACGGCACAGTTTTGACCAATCCCGGCAAACTTAATCCGGATATTGACCGTCCTGAAGGCTCGCTTGATGATGAAATCTCTGTTCTGGCGATCAAACAGGATGGCAGAATCGCGGGATTGATAACTAATATCTGTAATCATAACGATACTGTCAGCGGTAATTTAGTTTCCGCTGAATGGCCCGGGCGTCTGGAAAAAACGGTTCGAGCGGCGCTTGGTTACGATGTCCCGGTATTGACTCTGGTCGGCTGTTCCGGCAATATCAATCATTTTGATGTTACTAACGACAACGACCAGACTTGCTATGCTGAAGCTTGCCGTATTGGTAAAGTTTATGGCGAGATTGTCGTGGGATTATTAAATGTCCTGGAACCTGTCGAAGTAGATGAAATACAGGTTGATTCAAGTGATTTTGTTATTCCATACATGGTTATCAGCGATGAACGCGTGGCAGAGGCAAAAACTACAATAGAACGCATTGGCGAAGTCTCAGCGGATGAAGACTTGACCAGTGAAGGCATTGCCTCCGGCAGCGGTCCAGTCGCAAAAATGTTTGCCGAACAACTTGTCGCGTTCAAGGAAAAATGTTCCGGCAAATCCCGGACATATAAACTGCTTAATATCAAAATGGGTAAGGATTTAATGTTCCTTTCAGCCCCTGGAGAACCTTTTACCGAGGCGGGTTTGAAGGTTAAAGAAAAATCCCCGTTTAAATATAATTTCATAACCGCCTACGGAATGGGGAGTTGCGGCTATATGTGTATGCCCGAATGTTATGAGCGCGGCGGCTACGAAATTCTACCGGTTGTCGACGGCGGGCCCGGAGAAGATACCCTCATGCGTTTAATGACCGCATGGGATGAACTTGTAAACAAATAAGCATCCGCTTTCCCAAACATTAAAAAATCGCGCCGGCACTGGACTTTTGCAATTGCCTCTATTAAAAAAAGGATTTGAACATGCGGCTTGAGACGCTTGATATTATTGGACTGCTTGTTGTTGGTGGAATGCTTATTGGCGTAATTGTGCTGGGAATGTATCTTAAACACCGGCATCGGCAGAGACTTATGCAGAAACAATTCCCGTCCGAATACCTGGAAGTCCTTGAAAAAAATGTCGCTTTGTATTCCCTGCTGCCGGGAAACTTGCAGAAAGAACTTCAGGAACGCATCGCGATATTCCTTGATGAAAAAGAGTTTGAGGAATGCGGCGACTTGAAAGTCGATGCCCGCATTAAGGTAACGATTGCCGCTTTTGCCTGTATGCTTCTGCTTAATAAAAACTTTGATTACTATCCTGGTTTGAACTCAATTTTAGTCTACCCTGATGCCTACGTCGCGTCTGATTCCAAGTCACGCCTGGGCGGAATAATGGTGGTGAAAAAAGAGAGTGCCCGTTTAGGCGAATCCTGGACTCATGGGAATTTGGTACTCTCCTGGCGGCAGATCGAAAATGAAGCCGGCGATATCCATCGTCATCAAAATGTCGTTCTGCATGAATTCGCTCATCAACTTGACCAGTTGGACGGTTTTGCCGATGGCACTCCTCCCTTGCCGGACAAAGAGATTTATTCTGAATGGCAGGAGCTTATGAAGCGCGAATACGAACAGCTTTGCGAAGAAGCTGAACATGCGGTTCGGGATGTAATTGACTGGTACGGCGCGACTAATCCCGCAGAGTTCTTTGCGGTAACAACAGAGAGCTTTTTCTGTAATCCCCTGGCCTTGCAGAAGGCGCACCACAAATTATATAATCTCTTCGCCGAGTTTTATCAGCTCGATCCCGCTTCCTGGCGGAAAAAACAAGAATAATCCCGAAGCCGACGTTCGCTTGCCGCTTGACCGCGTCCCGAATGTCGGTTTCGTTATCTTTTTTATTTTTGTCGGTGCCGTCAACACGGACAGATTTGTTATTAAAATACGTATTAAGCGCAGTTTTCTTCTTGAATTTAATGCTTTGAGAGTTTATTTTTACTAAAATATTTAATAAACACTCAAGTTTTGCAGTTCAAATTTGAGCGAAAAACGAACGATCAAACATTGAAA
>CAZEXM010000082.1:0-12804 GCA_964515915.1 uncultured Victivallaceae bacterium | reverse complement strand
TTCAGGGATAATTAATGCAATCTTTACTATCTCTAAGATTGCAAATCGGTATAAGTAGTCGCGGGTGCAGCCTTGCACCGCGACCTTTGCGCTCGACAAGGTCAATAACTTTAGCCAAGCAGAAGTCTCTGTCACGGAGCAAGCTGCTCCTGTGACTACTTTTTGCAAACATACTTTATTTTCCATGGGATGACTGTGTATTTTTTTATTTAATTATTTATTTATTTAATTATTTGCTTTTTTTTAGTCTTTGTGATATTTTATATTCCCATCTTGAACGACGTATTTCAAGCACACACTAATTCAGCGTATTTTCTATTTTTGTGCTGAAAAAATGATAATATTGTTGTTCCGCAAATATGCAATGATAACTTTTTAACTTACTAAGGGAATTATGACAAAACATATTTTCGTTACAGGTGGGGTCGTATCATCGTTAGGCAAAGGCATTACCGCCGCATCTCTGGCAATGCTCCTGAAACACCGCGGCTACCGGGTCGCTATGCAAAAGCTGGATCCGTATATCAATGTCGATCCAGGTACAATGTCTCCATATCAACATGGTGAAGTTTATGTGACCGACGATGGCGCGGAAACCGATTTGGATCTCGGGCACTATGAACGTTTCGCGGGAATAAGCTGTTCCCAGGCAAGTAATTACACAACCGGTAGAATTTACAGCAATGTGATTACACGCGAACGCGAAGGCGGTTACCTGGGCGGAACCGTGCAGGTTATCCCGCACATAACCGACGAAATCAAAAAAGCGGTCGCGTCCCTGGATTCCCCCGATACAGACATTACGATTACCGAAATCGGCGGAACCGCCGGCGATATTGAATCTTTGCCTTTCCTGGAAGCAATCCGTCAGTTTTATCACGGGGCGGGGACAAATAATTCCTTGTTTATTCATTTAACTCTCGTTCCCTACATCAAGGCCGCCGGCGAAATGAAAACCAAACCCTCACAGCAGTCGGTAGGTATTTTGCGTAATATTGGTATTGTGCCTGATATTTTGATTTGCCGTACTGAAAAGCCGATGCAGGATGAACACTTCGAAAAACTTTCCTTGTTCTGCAATGTAAACAAGGAATTTGTTATCGAAGAACGCGACGTGGAAAACTCTATTTACGAAGTTCCCGTCGAACTGGCAAGACAGGAAGTGGATTTGAAAATCCTGCGGAAGTTGGAACTTGAGCCGCGCGAGTTGGATATCAGCAACTGGAAAAATATGGTTGAACGCATTATAAACCATGAAAAATCCAAACTTACAATTGCCGTTGTCGGTAAATATATCAGCTTGCGTGACGCTTACAAAAGCATCTACGAAGCTTTGGATCACGCCGGTATCCATAACAATGCCCAAATAAACATTCTCATGATAGAAGCCGAAGAACTCGAAGCCGCTGAAGGTTTTGAATTAATAAGCACAGCCGACGGAATCCTCGTTCCGGGCGGTTTTGGCGACCGGGGCATTCCCGGTAAACTCAAAGCCATAAAATACGCCCGTGAAAACAATATTCCATTTTTAGGGATTTGTCTGGGCATGCAATGCGCCGTGATAGAGTTCGCGCGTAATGTGCTTGCTTACAAAGACGCCAACAGTACTGAATTTGATGGAAACTCCGCTTATCCGGTAATTGATTTGATGCTTTCGCAAAAAAATGTAACCAACAAAGGCGGCACCATGCGTTTAGGGGCCTATCCTTGCAGATTAACTCCTGAGACTAACGCTGCCAGGGCCTATAATTCTTCGGACATTTCGGAAAGGCACAGACATCGTTTCGAGTTCAATAATGATTATCGTGAAGCTGTTGAAGCCAGAGGTTTACAAATAGTCGGAACATCCCCGGGCGGCGAACTCGTCGAAATGGTCGAGCTTACAAATCATCCGTGGTTTGTCGCCTGTCAGTTCCATCCGGAGTTTAAATCCCGTCCATTGAAGCCGCATCCCTTATTTAAGGATTTTATAAAAGCGGCCTTAAAGCGGAAAACTTCCGTCACGGCATAAAAAAACATTGCTTTTTCCCGCCTTGCAAAGTATTCTATACATATTGAGGCAATTTTTAGAATATTTTGCGGAAAAAAGGAATCATGAAGTTTCTGGCGATAACATTGCTTATGACGATGGTCAGCAATATTTGCTGCGCTGCGGAAATACCGATTACATCCTTTGCCCCGGGTGGCGATGGAAACTCCAAATACGATTATATCGGCTCTGAAACCCCTTTTCCTGTTCTACGGGGGAGTTATTACTATTCGAATAATGATAAACTGCGCTTCCTGTTCCCCAAAAAACCGGAAGATATTAATCTGTTTTATGAAATCGGCGGGAAAGATCCGCTCGAAGGATTCAACCGGGTTTCGTTTTCGGTAACTGACTTCTTTGTGCGCTGGGTATTTCGTCCAATCGGCGTTGCTTATTGTACAATCATGCCGCGTCCGGCAATTAAGGCGATTAACAATATTACCAATAATGTGGCCTTTCCAAAACGCTTTTTGAGTTGCCTGCTGCAAGCCAAGTTCACGGATGGCGGACTTTCACTGACACGTTTTATGATAAATACGACTCTTGGAGCCGGCGGAATCTGGGACGCTTCGGATTATTTTTTTGAACTGAAAGAGCGGGATGAGGATTTCGGCCAGGCTTTTGCCAGTTGGGGAATCGGCGCGGGATGTTATGTCTTTGTCCCGGGGGTCGGCCCGTGCAATCTCAGAAACGGCATCGGCAAAATATTCGACAATGCCGTAGATATTAAGAGTTACGTCTACGGCGGGCAGGCGGCTTCCAGATTTCATCAAATGCTTGCTAATTATGAAGATTATGACATGCTTGTTCAAAGCTCCGCCGACCCGTATCGCATGATTAAAAATTTCTGGTACGTACAACGCATGAATAAAGTGAAAGACCGTAAACTGGAAATTGAAATCGCGCAAAACAATAAAAACAAAGTGCGGCGGACTCTCTCCAGCCAGAAGCTGGATTATGTAAAAATGGACTTATACGGTTCCCAGGGAGTGGAAATTGATACCCTGAAGGCAATGTTTTTTGACGTTCAAAAAGAGAAAAAAAGTTTCTGGACCTACTTGTCGCTTTTCAATACCGACTTTGTCAATCAGGGATGTTCGTATTCGATAAGGTTGTACGAAAACAAAGATAAAATGACTTATTGTTTCTGGAAACAGAAAAAAAATCCGCAGGCGCCGTTAATTTTAATTATCCCGGGACTCGGGGCTCATCACAGAGACAGCAAGGTAATGGCTTTGGCGGAACTTTTGCATGCTAAAGGTTTTGCGGTTGCCGCCACAAGCAGCAGCTTTAACTGGTATTTCATGGAAACAGCAGCATCAGTTGACGCGCCGGGTTTTCTGCCCGCGGACGCCGGGGATGTACGCAATGCCTGGGCAAAAATAATTCCGCAAATCAAAGAAAAAGCCGGGATCAAACCCAGGCGGATAATTATGCTCGGTTATTCCATGGGAGCTATCCAGGCTTTGTATATAGCGAAACTGGAGGAACAGCGCAATACTTTAGGGGTGGATCGTTATTTGGCGATTAATCCGCCGGTGGATTTGATTTACGGCATGGATCAGCTTGACAGCTATTTCAATATTTACAAGAAATGGTCAAAAGCTGAATTTGTGCGGCGCGGCACAGTGGCTTTCGGTAAAATGATGAAAATTGCGAAAAAACAATATCGCTGGTATAATCCCGCTAACCAGGCAGGCAATGAAGATGCTTGCCGTCAGTTGACTATTGACAAAGATAACGCTGAATTGTTAATCGGCTATGCCTTCAAAATGACTTTGCAGCAGATTGTGATGTCCATGCACCGCCGGGGCAGGCTGACCGGTTTGAAGACCAGATACCGGTGGAACAACAAAGCGGAAATTTATAATGAGATTTTAAAAATGAGCTTTCGTGATTACCTGAAACAGATTCTGTATCCTGATTACAAAGGCCGTTTCGGCAAAAATATTTCCCTTAAGGAGTTCATAGAAAAATTTTCTTATGCATCAACTATGGAGTCTTTTAAAGACCATTTGGTGGACAATCCTGATATCCGTATAATTCATACGATGGATGATTTTTTAGTCCGGGATACAGGACGCCGCTGGTTAAAGGAAACGTTTGACGAGAAAGTAGTATTTTTTGAGCATGGCGGCCATCTCGGGAATTTATATTTCCACAAAGTGCATAAAAGGATATTCGATTTTCTCCGGGAGACTCCCGTGGCCAGTCCCGAACAACAACGTTATTACGGGAAACATTACGCATCTTTAGCCGCGCCTTACAGCGTTCCTTCGATCCCGCCCGGAAGCTCAGAATTCCATAATCCCCGCTAAAAAGCTTTAAAATTCATATTTGTTCCGCTGATTAAAAGCCGAATTCCGGTTGAATAATTCCCCATTCATTATCGTCATCATCATCCGAATTATCTTCAGCTTTTCCTTTTGCTTTTACCTTAGCTTTCGCTTTCGCTTCGGCTTTAAATTCGGATTTAACTTTAACTTTCGGCTTGTCTTTAGCCTTCGGCTTATCTTTGGCTTCCGGCTTGTCTTTAGCCTTCGGCTTGTCTTTGACTTCCGGCTTGTCTTTAGCTTTCGGCTTATCTTTGGCTTTCGGCTTATCTTTAGTCCCGGGCTTTTTTACTTCAACTTTGCTTTCAGTCTTCGCCTTTGGCTTTTCCACGGCTTGAGGCTCGATTTCCAGCGCTGGTTTTTCTTCCACTTCGGCTTCAGCTTTTTCCGGAACAACTTTTGTTTCCTGAGTAATTTCAGCAGCTTCAACTTCAGGCGCGGACTCTTCATCATGCTCGTAAAATGCTGATTCCTCTTCGGTTAAATAACGTAGATGAGTTATCTTCACGACGGGTTTCGAACCAATTAACAAGCCTCTGGCTTTAGGTGAACGCATCGGGTATTCTTTTAAATTTACTTCAACAGTTCTCGGCCCCCGTCTGGTTTCTTCGATTATCGTATAAATGGAGTCGGAGCGGGGAGTAAATAATTCCAGGCGGCAGTTTTTGGGACAAATCCGGTATTCCCGGTCAACGATAAATTTATCAATAAGGGTTCGTTTGGCGTAATGTTTACCGGTTTTTTTCTCCTTGTAGATAATGCCGAACTCCAGTTTCGGGTCAAATTTACGGAAATCATACAAACGCCCGATGAAAACTTTGTCCGGAATATTGATGACTTTGTAATTACCCTTGCGTTCAATACACAAAAGACGGTCAAATTCATTGCAGGTAACGAGATCATCGCTTTTAACATTAGTGCCGATGTAGCAATTTTTACGGTCCCAGCCCACCTTAATGTTGTTGAGGGCAACGGCCCGGCGGTCAATTTTTTTGAATTGTTCGATCTCGGTGCGGCGCGGAAATTGACTGCCGTATCTTTTGAGCAAATCTTTTAAGTAACTGATCGCGTACGCCTTCAGGCGTTTGAGATTTTTATTGACTTTGTCTATTTCACCTAGAATATCAGCAAGTTCCTGCTGGTTTCTCCGAATATCAAATAAGGAAATACGACGGATCGCGATAGCCAGGAGTTTTTGAACATCATCGTCGTCAACGTCGCGTTTGAGACGGTCCCGGAAGGGTTCGAGCCCTTTGTAAACGGCAGCTGTGACCTTCGCGGAGGATTCACATTCCTCAATGTCTTTGTAAATACGGTTTTCAATAAAAATCTGCGCCAGAGTTTTAGCATGAAATAAACTCTCAAGCCTGGCAAGTTCTATTTCCAGTTCGCGCTGGAGATAATAGAGCAGCTTCCCGGTATTGCGTTTAATGACACTGTCGACATCCATTTGAACAGGAAAAGCATCGCGGATGACCATCATATTACAAGACACTGACACCGAGCAGTCGGTGTAAGTATAGAGAGCCTTAAGCATTTTCGCGGGGTCTTGTCCGCGGGTGGGAGTAATTTCTATTTCAACGGTTTCCGCAGTATAATCATTAATTTCCGCGACTTTGATTTTATTTTTTTCAACGGCGCGTTCGATGGAAGCGATCAAGCTTTCTGTGGTCGTGGTCGCGGGAACTTCACGGATAATCAGCTTACGTCCGTCACGGTCAATTTTCGCACGCAGTTTAATTTTCCCGTTGCCGCCTTCATATTCGGATACGTCCATTAAACCGCCCTGCAAAAAATCAGGATAAAGCTCAAAATCCTCGCCCCGGAGAACCTTTATCTGCGCTTCAAGCAATTCGGCAAAATTGTGCGGCAGGATTTTGGTGGACATACCCACGGCAATACCTTCAGTGCCGAGCATCAGCAGAGATGGAATCTTTACCGGCAGAACAAGCGGTTCCTGATTACGTCCGTCATAAGAATCGAGGAATTCAGTAATATCGTTATTGAAAAGAACATCCAAAGCAAGCGGCGAAAGACGACACTCAATATAACGGGCGGCGGAAGCCATATCCCCGGTGAAAATATTACCGAAATTACCCTGTTTCTGAAAGAAGTATTCTTTATTCGCCAGTACGATCAGGGCTCCGCCGATAGAAGCGTCCCCGTGGGGGTGATACTGCATGGTATGCCCGATGAGATTAGCCACCTTATGAAATTTGCCGTCATGCATACGGAATAATGACCACAAAATACGGCGCTGCACCGGTTTCAGGCCGTCGTCAACGTCCGGAATCGCGCGTTCCTTGATGACATAGGAAGCGTATTCTATAAAATTCTTCTCCATCATCCGGCGGAGAAAACTATTACTTCCCTGCGGATCAGTGCCGGACGCCTCGGATTCACCCTCCGCCAGAGCCTCGGCTTCGCCAAGTTCTTCGACCTCCTGCAGTTCCTGGCCGTCGAGTTCATTTATATTAAGCGTTTCTTCGGCCGGAATATTTTTTTCTTCTTTTGACATGTCTTAAACCAAATTCACCATTATATGTTCCCTGCGCCGCGGAGTATTTTTGCCCATATAGAACTCAAGCATTTCCGGCACATTGCGCATGTGATCAATATTTACACTTTCCAATTTGATGTCCTCCCCGATAAAAGGGCCGAATTCGTCAGGCGAAATCTCGCCCAGGCCTTTAAACCGGGTAACTTCAAGATTGGCTTTACCAAGCTTCTTCATCGCTGTATCGCGTTCCGCTTCGTGATAACAATAAACCGTTTTCTTTTTGTTCCGAACCCTGAATAACGGAGTTTCCAGAACATACAAGTGCCCGGATAAAACCAGTTGTTCAAAGAAAGTAAGGAAAAAGGTAATCAGCAAATTGCGAATATGCAAGCCATCTACGTCCGAATCAGTGGCGATAATAACCTTATTATAGCGTAAATCGTCGATATCATCTTCAATATTAAGGGCTTGCATGATATAATAAAGTTCTTCGTTTTTGTAAACCTTTTCAAATGCTTCCCGATGACAATTCATCGGTTTACCCTTGAGCGAAAAAATAGCTTGAGTATAAACGTCCCGGCAGCTGACCATGGAACCGGTCGCGGATTGTCCTTCCGTCAGAAACAACATGGTTTCTTCGCCGCGTTTTGAACGGTCGCCCAAGTGGAATTTGCAGTCTTTGAGTTTAGGTATTTTCAAAGACATCCGTTTGGCTTTTTCCTTGGACTGTTTTTTTACCGCCTGAATCTGCCGCCGCACTTTTTCGTTGCGGATAACTTTGTCAATAACAAACTCAGCCTGTTCGAGGTTGCGATGGAGATAATCGGCGATATTCCTCCTGACCGCGTCGACAATCGGGCCGCGCACATCAGTATTGCCGAGTTTGTTTTTGGTCTGCGACTCGAAAATCGGTTCTTTCAGTTTTATGGAAATGGCCCCGACTATTCCATCACGGACATCAGCGGCCTGATAACCATTACCGGTAAATTCATTAATCGCCTTGAGGACCCCTTCCCGGAACGCCGATAAGTGCGTACCGCCGTCATTGGTATACTGGCCGTTGACAAAAGAAAAATATTTTTCCCCGTAATTATCCGTATGGCACAAAGCGAATTCAATAGTTTTTCCCTTAAACGCGATAATATCATAAAGCTTATCTTCTTCAACTTCCACTTCAATCAAATCTTTCAGCCCGTTTTTAGAATAGTAACGCACACCATTGAGGTAAAGCGATAAACCGCTGTTCAAATAAGCATACATCCACATGCGTTTAATCAGGTATTCGGAACGGAATTTATAGCTTTCGAACATTTCTTTATCAGGTATAAATGATACCATTGTGCCGTCAGCGTCCCCGGTCTTCCCCGCCTGGTCATCAGCTATTACGCCTTGATTGAATTTGACTTCGCGAAATTTACCATCCCGCACGGAACGGACGATAAATTCACCGGAAAGAGCGTTCACCGCTTTGCTGCCGACCCCGTTTAAACCGACTGAAAACTGAAAAACATCGGTATTGTATTTACCGCCGGTATTTATAACGGACACGCACTCAACGAGTTTACCCAGGGGGATGCCGCGGCCGAAGTCCCGGATGATTATTTTTTCACCAACTTGAGTAATATCAATTCGACGTCCGGCGCCCATGATAAACTCATCAATACAGTTGTCGATAATTTCTTTTACTAATATATAGATGCCGTCTTCAGGATGCGAGCCGTCTCCAAGTTTTCCAATATACATACCCGGGCGGAGGCGGATATGTTCCAAAGAACTTAAAGTTTGGATTTTGCTTTCGTCATAAACGACTTGTTTTTCTTGACTCATGATACCTGTCTGTATATTCTAATATTACTATATCCTTAAAAAAAACCTTACATTACACAGTAGCACTTTCACTAAAAAAAGCAAAAATTTCAGGCAATTTTTTTAAAACTGCATTTTGTCTTTGGCAGCCAGTAGACGGCAAAGGTTTTTGTGCTGAATTACAGGACTATTTTATTAAGCGGGAATTCGACGATTCCGGTCGCGCCGCAGGCGATGAGTTCCGGGATTAAATCGCGTACCACATGTTCATCAACAATTGTGGAAACCGCCGTCCAGCCCGCTTCCGCCAATGGAGAAACGGTCGGGCGTTCCAGGGCCGGCAGTTTTGCCAGCGCGCCGGCCAAATCATTTTGGCGGATATTGAGCATCAGGCCGACTTTGCCCTCCGCGGCCAGGACGGCTTTCAAAAGCATCGCGATTTTTTCGATTTTATTTTTTTTGAAGCTGTCGTCCATCGCTTTTTTGTTGGCGATAAAACGAGTTGTGCTTTCGCAGAGAGTATCGATTATCTCCAAATTGTTCGCGCGCAGAGATGAACCGGTTTCAGTGATTTCAACGATGGCGTCAGCCAGTTTAGGCGGCTTTACTTCAGTCGCGCCCCAACTGAATTCAACCGAAGCGTTTACACCGTGACGGGCGAGGTAGCGTTTAGTCATGCCGACGGCTTCAGTCGCGATCAATTTGCCTTCAAGGTCTTCAGCTCCCTTAATATCCGAACCTTCCGGAACGGCCAGGACCCAGCGCAGAGGCCGGCGTCCGACTTTGCCGTAAACCAGCTCGGCAACCTCGATTACGTCCGAACCGTTTTCCTCGATCCAGTCGTGTCCGGTCAAACCGCAGTCCAGAATTCCTTTTTCAACGTAACGGGACATTTCCTGAGCCCGGATAAGCATACATTCGATTTCGTCATCGTCAATAGCAGGATAATACGAACGTGAACTGATTGAGATTTTATATCCTGCTTTCGCGAACATTTCGGCAGTAGTTTTTTCCAAACTTCCTTTCGGGATTCCAAGCATTAATTTCGACATATTAAAAATATCCTTTTTCTTTCAAACTCCAGATTTGTTTAATATAACAGCAAATCGAAATTTGTAAACAGGCGCAAGTAGTTTTTCACTGTTTACGTAAGTATTTTAATCAAATCACTTAATTTTTCTATCTGGGTGAAATTCTTGTGGCCGGGCTCGTAGTTCTCGACCTGTTCATGTTCCCAGGTGTCGGGATATGGAATGTAGACGGCATGCGCGTTGAGCTCCAGGACGGGGATGATGTCCGATTTTAAAGAATTGCCCACCATGACGAATTCTTCCGGTTTCAAGTCCAGACGCGCAAATAAATCCTGATAATCCTCCAGCTTTTTGTCGCTTAATATTTCAATATGGTGAAAATATTTGAGCAGGCCGGATGCGTGCAGTTTGCGCTTCTGGTCAACTAAATCCCCCTTGGTTATCAATACCAGAATGTATCTTTCTCCGAGCTGCCTGACGACACTTTCCGCCGAATCCAGCAGTTTCACCGGCATAGTGAGGAGTTTTTTGCCGAGCTGAATGATTTTCTCAATACTGATTGCGTCGATTTGATGATTTGATAACCGGCAGGCCGCCTGCGTCATTGATAAAACAAGCGACTTGGCGCCGAAACCGTAAATCGGAAGATTCTCCACCTGCACCCGATGAATAGTTTCACCGGCGACCTTTTCGGAACAATACGGACGCAAAAGTTTAATGAATTCCGCTATGACCTCGTTGAATTGCGGCTGATTATCCCACAAAGTATCATCAGCGTCAAAAGCAATTACTTTTATTGCACTTTTCATTTTACAGCCCGCGGAATGCTAAATCGGTAACTTCCGGCGCAATCTTTTTGAGCAGTTCCAGCGAAACATCCAGCGCGTCTTTCGCGTTGGAGCACTTCAAGGCTTTTTCCGCCGCGACTTCCGCTTCATGCATTTTTAGTTTGCGGATAATGCGCCGTACCGCGCCAAGCGAAATCGGCACCATACTCAGTTCGTGAACTCCTAATCCCAACAATAAAGGCAGGTATTGCGGATTGCTTGCCATCTGGCCGCAGACACTGACCCAGATGCGGTTACGTTTTGCCGCGTCCACGACCGTTTTTATCAAACTTAAAATTGCCGGATGGCTTGGTTCGTAAAGATAGGCGACCTTTTCATTATCGCGGTCAATAGCAATTGTGTACTGGATTAAATCATTAGTGCCGATACTGAAAAAATCAACGATCTTCGCCAGATGTTCCGCCAGCAGGGCCGCCGCCGGAGTTTCGATCATAATACCGACTTCAATATCACGGTTGAACGGCAGTTTCTCCTTGAATAATTCTTCTTTCAGCTCCTCAATAAGTTCTTTTACCTGGACAACCTCTTCAATACAGGAAATCATTGGAAGCATTATTTTGAGATTGCCGGACGCGCCGGCCCGCAGCAGGGCCCGCAGCTGAGTACGGAAAACATCCTGGCATTTATGCAGACAAAGCCGAATTGCCCGCAAACCTAAAAATGGATTCGCTTCTTTTCTAAGCGATAAGTTTTCGGTATATTTATCGCCGCCGATATCCAATGTGCGGACGATTACCGGTTCCCCGTTCATCTCGTTAATTAAACTGGTGAAAGTTTTTACCTGTGATTCTTCAGTGGGCAATTGATCACGTCCCATGTACATGTATTCCGTACGGAATAAACCAACCCCGCTGGTACCGAATTTTTTCGCGGTCTGCACATCATCAAGACTTTCAATATTAGAAGCCAGCTGCACCGTAAAACCGTCAAGCGTTTCCGGACGCAGACGGCTTTCACAAATCAAATCAATATAAAAACGCCCTTCCTCTTTCGCTTTCAACTGATAAGCTTTACGGGTTTTCGCTGTAGGACAGGCAATAACCGTGCCGATAAAACCGTCAACAATTATTTCAACATTATTTTCAAGTTCATCGACAATATTTCCAACGATATTCACTACTGCCGGGATCTGCATTGAGCGAGAGAGAATCGCGGTGTGCGAAGTATTGCTGCCGCTTTCAATCGCAAAAGCCTGTACTTTCTGACGATCGAGCAAAACCGTATCCGACGGGGTCAAATCATGGGCAATTATAATTCGCGAATTCTCAAGATAATCAAGAGCGGGACGTTTGTTTTCCCGCAAATTTGCCAAAACCCGCGAAGCTACATCTTTTATATCCGCAACCCGTTCTTTAATATAATTATCCGCCATAACCGAAATAGCGGTTACATAACGCTCCATAATCTTGTAAAAAGCACAGTCGGCACTCATGAGCTGATTCCGTATGTTGTCCTGTACCTCCCGCAGCAGCATCTGATCATCAACAATCAACAAGTGAGCATCAAAAATACTCACTTCATGGGCCTGAAGTTTGTTCATAATACGTTTCTGGAGATCTTCAAGTTCCAAACGGGTTTTTTCCAAAGCCGTTTCAAATTTGATAATTTCATCTTCAACCTGCTCAGGACTAATCGTTGTATCAGGCGGTTTCTCGTAGGAGGTGCTATGCTGCTTTATGAGCAGCACTTTTCCTATAGCAATCCCCGGGGATGCCCCGATACCATGGTATATTTTTTCTTTTGCAGCAGATTTTGACACACCAATTATTCCTCTTCAAATTTTTTCTCGATCAATTCAATAATCGCTTTCAAAGCGACAACACAGTCATCGCCTTTTACTGAAATTTTGATAACGCTTCCCGCCGCGGCGGCGAGCATAAGTAATCCCATCAGACTCTTGCCGTTTACTTCCTCGCCGTCTTTCTCGACGATTATATCAGAATCAAAAGTTCCAGCAAGTTTCACAAATAATGACGCAGGGCGGGCATGCAGGCCAAGAGTGTTTGTAATCTTTATTTCCTGTTGTATCTTTTCCTGCATAGGCATAATTTTCCCACGCCTTCTTGTTAATATTATATAAAGTTTAAACTTTGCTGATAAATACTCAAATACAATAAACAACACAATCCAACATTTAGTAAAATAGTATCAAATAAACAAAATTTCAAGAAATTATACCGGGATATTCTCATTTTATTTAATATAAAGTAATCGGTCAGTCGCCTTGCAGGTCAAAAAATGTAATCAGCCTTTTTTC
>CAZEXM010000081.1:0-12824 GCA_964515915.1 uncultured Victivallaceae bacterium | reverse complement strand
TTGGAGCAATATAGCATGTTTTGTAACAAATACAAGCTTGACTAGACACTAGTGTTATGTCAAGGATTATTTGTCGGTTTTTGCGCCTCTGGGGACAGAGGCGGCGACATCATTTAAATCCAAGGCGATGTAGCCACGGCTGTCTCCAGCCGTGCTTTTACTATTTCTTTTCCCCCAATATTTCTTACTTATTTTTTTATAAACGAGGGCGACGTTCGCCTTGCCCATGAATCGCGCAAAGTGATTGTCCGGTTGAAAATCATTTTTTCATTTGTTGAATCCGGGTCGAGGCAGAAATATCCCTGACGCTCGAACTGCACACATGTACCGACTTCAATTTTCGCCAGTTCCGGCTCCATATAAACCTCTGCCGTCGATAATGAATCCGGATTAATCTGTTTTTTGAAGTCAGCGCCGTTCGCGCCCGGGTTTTCGTCCAGGAACAGGCGGTCATACAAACGTACTTCGGCTTTGACCGCGTGTGCGGCGGAAACCCAGTGAATCGTACCTTTGACCCGGCGTCCGTCAGGAGCGCTGCCGCCGCGGGTTTCCGGATCGTAAGTACAGCGTAATTCGATTACTTCGCCGTTTTCATCTTTGATGACTTCTCTGCATGTAATATAATAACCGTAACGCAAACGAACTTCGCGGCCGGGGGCCATACGGAAAAATTTCTTCGGCGGATCTTCCATAAAATCGTTGCGGTCAATATAAAGTTCGCGCGAAAACGGGACTTTACGCTTTCCGGCATCAGGATCTTCGGGATTGTTTACCGCGTCAAGCAGGTCAACTTCATTTTCCGCAAAGTTCTCGATAAGGACCTTGAGCGGATTCATTACCGCGAGATAACGCGAGGCTACCTTGTTCAAGTCGCCGCGCACGCAATGCTCCAGCAAAGCGACATCAGTCAGGCTGTTGAATTTGGTAACGCCGATAACAGCGCAGAACTCACGAATCGCCCTGGCGGTATAACCACGGCGGCGCATAGCGCTGATCGTCGGCATCCGGGGATCATCCCAGCCATTGACCAGGTTTTCCTGTACGAGTTCGAGTAATTTACGTTTACTCATAACCGTATAACTCAAGTTCAAACGAGCAAATTCGGTCTGCTGCGGATGGCTTTCGAGTTCGAGCGCGTCCAGCACCCAGTCATAAAGCGGACGATGAATTTCAAATTCCAAAGTGCAGAATGAATGGGTAATGTTTTCGATGGAATCCTCCAGGCAATGCGCGAAATCATACATCGGGTAAACACACCAGTCATCCCCGAGACGGTAATGATGAAAACGGCGAATACGGTAAATCGCGGGATCACGCATATGAATATTCGGCGATGCCATATCGATTCTGGCGCGGATAACTTTGGCTCCGTCCTCGAATTTCCCGGCACGCATCTGTTGGAAAAACTCTAAATTTTCTTCAATGGAACGTTCTCGGCCGGGAGGATTTTTGCCGGCTTCAGTAAGCGTGCCGCGATATTCAGCCCATTCTTCCGCGGTCAAATCGCAGGCATAAGCTTTGCCCTTTTTTATCAGCTCAGCGGCGTAATTGTACATCTGTTCGAAATAGTCAGACGCGTAATAAAAATGTTCGCCCCAGTCAAAACCCAGCCATCTAACATCTTCTTTGATGGCTTCGACATATTCCATATTTTCTTTGACCGGGTTGGTATCGTCCATGCGCAAATGACAGACGCCGCCGTTTTCCCCGGCAATATTAAAGTCAATACAAATCGCCTTGGCATGTCCAATATGCAAATAACCGTTCGGTTCGGGCGGGAAACGGGTTTCGACGCGGCCGCCGTATTTATTATTTTTCAAATCCTCAGCGACTATCGCCCGGATAAAATCCATCGATTCAACAATTTTTTCTTCTTTATTCATATTTCAGCTTCCATTGTATAATTTTATTCAAAGGCTTAAAATACTACTCTATTAAAGCAATTTCAAAAACAGGTACTTAAAAACTTTGCCAGTGCCGCGGTATATTTCGCGCTGCACAGGAAATAACAATCATCATGGCCGCCGGTCAACTCAACAAAAGTTTTCGGCTCCGGCGCTTTGGCAAAAAGTTCCCGCCCGAAAACAAAGGGCACGATGTTGTCATCCGGGGAGGCAAGGATTAATACCGGACATTTCACTTTGGCAAGGTCGCTGATCGTCGGGAATTCATAGTTGAGCAACCAGCTTACCGGCAGCCACGGCATAACTTTCCGGGCAATCGCCGGCATTGATGAAAAAGCCGATTCCAATATCAAGCCGCCCGGCGAATGTTCCGCGGCAGTACGCGCGGCAATCGCGCCGCCCAGCGACCGCCCGGCAACAATAATTTTTTCCGGCGCGATTTTCCGGGTTTCAGTTAAATAACGCCATGCGGCGGCGGCGTCTTCATACAAACCCTTTTCCGAAATTTTCCCGCCGCTTCTGCCATAGCCGCGGTAATCGAAAATGAAAAAGTTCACCGGCAATTTATTGAACTGGGAAATAGTATCTGAACGATGCGAAATATTTCCCCCGTTGCCGTGACAAAACAGAACCGTAAACGCCGCGTTTTCCGCTGGTACGAACCAGCCGTGCAAAGGCGTTCCATCCTGACTGGTGAAATCAATATTTTCGAAGGCTAAACCCGCGTCAAACGGCGTTCCGGCCATTTCTGTAACCGGATAAAAAATCATCCGCTCCTGGCGAAAAAATAAAAAAAGCGTCGAGACTAAGTAAACTACCGCAACTATTATAACTATTATAAGTAATATTTTGAGCATAATTTCACCAATGTTTTTATGTGATAGTTGTTTTTTACGCAGAGGGCTACTTCCAGCATTTGCGATATATTTCTCACGTCTTTTGCGGGGGAAAATCAAATTCATTTTCCAGCAAAGCCGCTATTTTAGCGCAAGCTTCTTCCGCGTCCGGGCCTTCCGCCTGCAGCACCGCCTCGTTTCCGCAATGCAGCCCCAATGAAATCAAACCCAGAATACTATTCAAGTCCGTTGCCGGGCGGCCGTCGGGAATCAAAGTAAAAACCGTATCCGGAAAATCGCTTTTTATTGCAGTTAAAATAACACTTGACGGCCGGCAGTGAATCCCTGCTTTGTTGTGAATTTTTACTTTTTTTTCTACCATAAATTAAATTTCCAGCTGTTAAAGTTACTATATAATAGTATCTTAGTTTTAAGAATTTTCAATCTCAACATCAGGCAGGAATGAAAAGATTTACTAAAACGACAATTATTTTATCCGTTTTCATATTCGCGGCGGTCATTCTTCGCCTGGCATATTTATGGCAATTCAGCGCGTCGCCATTATTCAACATTCCAGTCGGGCCGGATGTCGAAGAATACGATAACTGGGCAAGGGAAATATTAGCCTGGGGCATAAACTTCAGGAAATTACACATTCACGCGCCTTTATATCCGGCTCTCCTGGCGGCTTTGTACAGTATTTTTTCCTTCAAAATGCTATGGATCAGATTATTCCAAACTCTCCTGGTATTCGGTGGATTCGGGCTGCTGGCCTGGGGTATACGGCGTTTTGTCGCGCCGAAGCGGCGCGTTTTGACATGGATATTCCTGTTCTTCGCGGCCTTTTATCCGCTTTTGCTCTTTTACAGTTCCGAATTAATCAGCGAAAGCTTGCTGCTGCCCCTCCTCTGCCTAAGCATTACTTTACTTTACTGGAGTGAAAACCAACTCGCTGCCGGGAATTATAGAAAAGGAGCGCTTTTGATCAGCGCGGGCGGGCTTTGCGCCGGTTTAGCGGCAATCACTCATCCAGGCAGTTTATTGTTTATCGCCGCCGAAATGCTGCTGCTCCTGTTGCTTGCGTGCCGCCGCGGAGCTACTAAAAAAATCAGTGCCAGATTATTGATCCCGTTTTTGTTTGGAGTAATGGCCTTACTGGTCATCGCACCTGTATGTGTGCGGAATTCCATGCTTGGCAAACGCTTCATTTTTATTCAAAAAAACAGCGGTTTCAATTTTTATCTCGGAAATAATTATAATGCCACGGGAACTTGCTATATACGGCCCGGTAAATCCTGGAACCGTATTCACAAATGGGCCAATGCCGGCGCTGCTCAAAGAGGAATCACTAAAGATCAATTTTTCTTATATATGTCATTGAGGTTTATTCGTGCGAATCCGCTTGAAGAATTTAAATTATTAGTCAAAAAAGCTTTTTACGTCTGGAATTTCCGCGAATTAACCGCCGGGGCGGATTCCGCTCCTTTGCGCTATTTCACCGGCGCGGCGCGGAGCGGCAAATATTTGTTTATGCTGCTTGGTTCATTGAGTATCTGCGGAATAATTCTGGTTTTACGCAGGCGCGAAAGAATTTTTCAATACCGCCATTTTCTAATATTGCTGGCAAGCTGCTGGGCGGCGCAGATAATTACCGTGACCAGCGGGCGTTACCGCTTGGCAATGTACCCGGCATTTTTTATTTTCGCGGCTTTCGCGCTGGATTACCTGCGGCAGCACCGCAAAAACCATAAACAATTATTAAAATGCGGCCTTGCCGTTTTGTTCGGCGTGTTGATAGTAACTCTCCCCTCTCCGCCCGTAAATCCATTACAGGAACAGGCCGAGGCTGATTCCTTATTGGGCGAAGCTTATTTCAAACAGGGTAAATACCAGCAGGCGGCAAAGCATTTCCAGGCATGTTTAAGATTTGATCCCATAAACGCGCGGGCTTATAATTTACTCGGCATCATCACTGAGGCAAGTTCTCCCGGCAACGCGGCCGGATATTATCGCCTGGCAATAAAAAGCGCACCGGACGAGGCGGAGGGATATTTAAATCTGGCAATTCAATATTCCAGTAAAGGCGAGCGAAAACAAGCTGAGAAATATTTTGCCGAGGCTTTGCGGCGCGGCCCCGATAAAGCGGATGTACTGTATAATTATGCCTGTTTCCTGCAGAAATACGGGCAGTTAACGCTTGCCGCAAAATATCTGGAAAAGTGTCTGCTGCAAGCTCCGTGGCACGACAAAGCCCTTAACATACTGGGCGTTATCCACATTCAAAACAAACAGCCCGGATTAGCGCTTAAGTATTTGCGCAGCGCCCGCCAACTGGCGCCCGCTAAAACCGGGGTAATGTTGAATCTGGCTGTCGCCCTGTATCAAAACGGCCAAAGCGGCGACGCGGTAAATATGCTCAAAAAAATTATCGCCATTGAACCAAACTCAAAATCAGCCGGGTTTTTATTAAATGAATGGCAGAAAAAATAAGTCCGGATACCCCGTGTCCCCCTGCGGGAACTGCTCTCACGGGAGCGTTCCACTCAAAACAGCACAGCAATAACATGCGCTCAAGCATCCCGCTATTTCAATAATGTTTTCTCAGTTGCAATATTCGTAATTTACCGTTTTCGACTAAACTTTTTTGCAAGATTAATTTACAATATTGGATTTCTAATTATTTCAGAAGTGAAACGAAGCACGGCTGGGGACAGCCGTGGCTTGAGCTTAAATATCACGAAAAAGATGTAGCCGCCTCTGTCCCCAGAGGCGCAACGAGCAAGCTGGGATTTTATGTCACAAAGTGCAGAAGATGCATAAGAACGCATTTTTTTCTGTTATATTTTTTCCTTTGTAAAACTTTCGATATTCGACATGCAGATTTTTTCCGTCAGCTCCAGTAAGAGTTTTACCCGTTTAGATAAATATTCCAGTTCTTCTCTGCTTATCCGATAATCAGGATCATAACGGGCGCCGATGTAGGCATAATCCAATAACTTAAACCGCTCCCGTTCTTCCCTTGTTTCTTTTGGAAAAATATCAGCTAAAGCAGCAGCATATTCAACCGCCATATTACCCAATAAACCAAGAAGATGTTCATTGGGATTGTAGTTGGTGAAAACAAGAAGGATTGTTTTGTATGCGTGTTCTGCCGCCTGATGCAGATTAAAAGCAGCCCAATTATAACGGTTTCTTTTCAAAGAGTCAGCAAAACTTATATACGCATCCTCTGTCCTTCCGAACCAATGATCAAAATAATCCTGCGCAATCCGTTTTTTTTCTTTCGGTTTCAGTTTTCGTTTACGTGCCAGTTTGAAATTTTCCGAATCATAAAGCAGACAGCCTTCCTTTCTGACGTCCGAATAAAAGTACTGCGCCCGGGCAAGTTTGATATTCAGTTCCTGAATGTCGTGGGCTATGATTTGCACATGGGTACTCAAAGCGCAGTTATCACATTCCCTGCTGATTTTCCGCCATAGTCCAGTATTTATCGCGATTGATTTTTCTTTAGTAACAACAAGAATGTCATAGTCTGATTTATGGCCGGATTTTCTGTCCGGACTGAGATCGCTTTCCGTTTTGTAATTACCTCTGGCATAGGACCCGAAAAGAATTATCATTTCCACGTCATCGCACATTTCGCGGATGATGGAAACAAGCATTTTTATTTCATCTCTCTTTTGCTTCGGCAAATGTTCCAGTGATTTTTTCATAATAAATAAATGTAGTGCGTACTTGCTTAATGTCAAGGAAAATCTCAGATGGGTGCGCTCGCACGGGAAATACTGAGCCGCGGGCTGTTCCGCCGATTCACAGCTCCGCAACGATCAGCTTTTTTTGCTGGAGAGGGCGGCGTTCGCCTATATTTTTTCTACAGACGCGCCGTCGCCAATCGCGCATTTAATAATTTGTGGTTCGTCCCCGGTCTGCAGTTTAAACGCTGCCGCCAGCCGTTTGCCGTAAGTATCGGCCCGGGCTTCCTCGACCAGATGGATTGAAATTCCGCCAAAGCCGCCGCCGCTGAGACGAGCCCCCAGACAGCCCGGAATGGATTTGGCTAACTCGACCAGGTAGTCAAGGCGTTCAGTACTGTTTTCAAAATTGACCTTTGAACTTTCGTGGGACTCGAAAAGCAGTCCGCCGAAAGCTTTAATATCACCCTTTTCGAGATATTCAACTCCTTGTATTACCCGTTCGCATTCGCCGACGATGTGTCTGGCGTGGAGATACTCCCGGCGGCTTAAAAGTTTTCTGCACTCCTCGAGCCGCTCCGTGGAAACATCCCGCAAAGCTTTGATCGAACTGTCCGCGGCATGTAATTTAGCGGCGGCGCTTTCGCAGTCCCGGCGGCGGAGGTTGTATTCGGAATCCACTAAATCATGTTTTTCCATCGAATTGGCAACGACAAAGACATAACCGTGAGGCAGTTTGACTGTCTTAACGACTTCATTAATACGGAAATCCGACATGATGAGCGCGTCGCGTTCACCGTAAATCGAACTGAACTGGTCTAATAAACCGGTGGAAACCCCGAGATAATTGTTTTCAACCCCCTGCCCGATTTTGGCCCATTGAGTCTTATCAAGTTCGATATTGAACATTTCTTTCAGCGCGAAACAAAAACCTACTTCCAGAGCGGCGGAACTGCTCATTCCCGCCGACAAGGGTATGCTGCTGTTCATGACAAGGTCAACCGCGTCAACAAAAATGTCGCGTTTGTTCAATTCCCGAATAACCCCTTTCAAATAATTTACCCATTCGCCTGCTTTAGGATTATCCAGTTCATCCAGTGAAAAGGACGCTTCGCTGTCGTATTTATAATCTTTAATACGGCAAATCTTTTTATCTTCAGCCGGCGCTGCCGCAAATGCCGTGTGTTGTTCCACCGCGCAGCTCAGGACAACTCCGTCGTTGTAATCGCTGTGGTTGCCTAAAATTTCCAAACGTCCCGGAGCTTTTGAAATTACACTCGGTTTACGGCCGAAAAACTGTTGAAAAATACTTATCGCCTGTTTCATAATCTCTTTTTCTATTTATTGTGTACTTTGTACGGATGAAAACTTAATACTACATTGAATTCAGACAGCTATGCTCTTTTGGTTTGACATATTTACTTTTCCATTTTTTGTGATGGCAGTCTTTCCCGTTTTACGCCTCTAGAGACAGAGGCGGCTACATCTTCAACCTGAGGCAATGTAGCCACGGCTGTCACTAGCCGTGCTTCCCGCAAAGTCACGAGTAGACAATTATTTAAAAGTTAAGAACTCAACCTGAATCAGTATATCCATCGCTTGCGGTATAACTTTCAGATTCGATAATAACTTGTAATGTATGGCCTTCCCCCGGCGCTAATGTCCGCGCGTCAGTTCCGGCATTGGCCGTTTCGACACAGAGCATTTCACGGAATTCACGGTCGCCGAAATCAGGCATGCGCCGCGCCTTGGCAGCCCATGGATTCCAGACTACAGTTGAACGGCTGCCGGCTTTGCTGATTTTTATTTTACGTTTAAAGCCGGGGTCATTGATGACGCAGGTATCTTCAGTGTCCGGATAGACTGAGTCCGTTTCGGCGGCAAAAGTGATATCGCCCTGCTGGAGATGCGTCGAGTCGTCCAGTGTGTCAATAAAAGTTCTGCCGTCCAGGCCGCTGAGCGTAATTTTTGCAATATCACTGACCTTAAAATAACTGTGCAAAGCCGCGCTGTATGAAAAAGCCTTTTCACCGGTATTTTCGATGCTCAAAGCCACGGATAATTTATTACTGACTTCCACGCGTAAGCTGACCAGAAAATCAGCAGTTTCAAATTCGTCCGCGATTAAACCGGGCGTCAAGGCCAGTTCCAGAAAAGCCGCTCCCTTGCCGCAGCTCCCGGCAGCAACCGGTTCCCAGGTGGAAATCCTCGCGAAACCATGCGCGGGCATAGTTGAACCGCGTGGATGTCCGCCAAACCAGGGCCAGCATATCGGAATGCCGCCGCGAATGGCTTTGCCCGCTTCAAAACAGCTTTTTTTGCTCATCCACAAAAGCGCTTCCTGCCCTTCCGGGACAAAGCTCATCAAATGCGCTCCATGCAAAGCTATTTCGGCCCTGCCCGCACGGTTATTCAGTTCCACGCAAGCCAGGCCGTGCGCGTCAGTATAAAAACGAATCTCAGAATTACCGAATTCCCGGTTATACTCTTGAATTGTCATCTCTCACGGACTCCCTGGATGTTATTTTTTAAACTTAAAGTATAAAATTTAGGTGATTTTATGAAAAAAGCAAAGATTATGAGAAATACTTTCGTTTTTTTTGTTTTTTATGCTAATAATACCTTAAGCTTTAATTTTAAAAACGGGTCCGCGCAATATGAATTTGAAAACTTGCCGCTTATGGGAAGTACGTTTCGAAGTTATCGGAAAATTAGACAGTTTACCTTACCCTTTTGAAATTGTCAGGGAAGTGCAGAATAAATCATATCATATTGACTGCAGTAAACGGACAAGCCAGGGTGGAGCGCAATTGTCATACACTTTATCCGGTGAGGGACGTTTCAAAATTGACGACAAAGTTATTCCTCTGCTGCCCGGTATGGCCTTTCTGCAAAATCATAATGACGCGCGTAATGCTTATTATTACCCTGAAACCGGCACGGAACCATGGCATTTTATCTGGATAAGTTTTCTATCTCCTAATGTGGAAACAATGGTTAAAAACATTACGGACACTTACGGACAAATATATCATATTCCGCAAAACGCGAATTTGGTAAAAACACTCTTCAGTTACGAAAATCATCGCAGTTCATTACATTTTATGTCGCCTTTTGAGGGGGCGCGGCTGGTAATGGATATTTTGACCGATCTGGGAAATTATACTTTACCGGAAGAAAACAGGAAAAAAGCGCCGCCCCGTTTAGTCAAACGCGCCCAGGAATACATACATAATAATATTGACAAAATGATCAGCATTGAAGATGTCGCGGGTGAATGTGGAATTTCCCGTGAACATTTATCCCGGGTTTTCAAGGAACAACTCGGCGAATCTCCCTCAAGTTATTTGAGTAAACGCCGAATGGAACGGGCTTGCCGCCTGCTTATCTCGACCAATCTGAGCTGCAAAGAAATTGCCGCCCGGGTAGGCTATGACAGTGCGGTCAGTTTTAACCGCACTTTCAAGCGTCTGGTGAAAATGACTCCCGGAGAACTGCGTATCGCGGGTTATTCGCCGCAAATACGCTGAAAATCAGTCCGCGCCAAACGCCGCATCAATGGAGTTTTTTCATTCCCGGCAATTCTGAAAGTACAGCCTCCCGCCAGAGCTTTACGGTTTGCCCAGACGAATAATTCCATCAAATCCCATGCGTCCCAATGCAGAAAATTTTTCCTGGTACTGCGATCTAAATGACTTTTTTGAGCACAAATACGGGTTCCGGCATTTATCAGGACGATGTCCGCGTTTTCCTTGCCGCCAATGACGCCGCGCAGGGCTTGACGAAGTTTTTTCCTGCTGAACGCCGCGTGCATGCAAGGGTGTTTGGCATCTTTCTCGGCAAAATCCAGCATGTCAAGAGTAATCCGCTCGCTGCCGGATGCCGCTTTTTCAAGGGCGGTTCCGGACCAGGCGAAATACCATTTGAAACGCCAGCTGCGCCGTTCGGCTTTGGAAGTGTCTTCGCTTCCGGTGTCGAACAATATTGGCGTCCGGACGATTTCCGCGGATTCTTTACCGGCGCGAACGCTGAATTTCGCGGAACAGCCCGGCAAGTCGCCGGCGATTCCCCAGCGCCACAGGTCATCACCGCTTCCTATTTCAAAAGCTTTGCCGTCCGGGGATTCCAGAATAACCGCGAGAAATGGATATGATTCGTCGAATAAAACTTTATCCGCTTTTCCATCCAAATCAATCCACTCCAGCTGCGGAAAGCTTTTGCCGGCAGTTGGAATTCTGACAACAGCTATTCTGCTCCACGGGCCAGGCAGGGTCATGCTGTCGATGGTTAATTTTTCCGCGGCGGCCTGCCTGCCGGGATTTATATCCTGAATCACCCGCGCGAAACCGTCGCTGAAATCAAAATCTCTATTGATTTCGGGTTCAGAGCCGAATGGAATTAAGGTGGAGGCATTGTAGCTGAGTGAAAGCCCGTCAATTTTCCGGTGAATACGGGCTTTTTTCGCTAAGCTCTGCGCTTCAGATTGTGTATTGATTTGTAGCGGTTTAAGACACAGCATAAGGCGGCCGCCCAGGTAAAAACGCATAAGTGTTTCTTCCGCGAGGGAAAATTCCGCGCGCCACGCGTCCGTATTAATCGTCGCCTGAGAGTTTACTTTCATTGGATTATTTCAAATATTTTATTGATGTCTTTGCGCGGTATATCTTTGCCTTCTGCATCACTGTAACCCAGGGGGCTGATTGCCAGTACGTCCCAGGGAGCCGAAACATTCAGGACAGCGTTCATTTCTTCGACCTTATAAGCACAAATCCAGCAAGTCGCCAGCCCTTCGGCAGTTGCGGCTAAAACCAGATGCTCCATAGCGATTCCAACATCAATTTCAATTACCGGATTGCCTTCAAAACGTTGCCAGCATTGTTTATTATTGCCGATAATAACAGCTATGGCCGGGGCTTCAGCAAGCCAGGTTTGAGTATATTTAGCGGCTATTTCCGCACGTAATTCCGGGTTTATTACAATTTTAATTTTCCACGGCTTCATATTGCAGGCGGATGGGGCGAAGTAGGTGGCTTCAGCGATGCGCTGTAGAGATTCTTCCGGTACCGGAGTGCTTTTATAACTGCGAATACTGCGGCGTTTTCTGATGACATCATAAAAATCCATAATAATTTCCTGTTTTGTTTAAGGGTTTAAGCAAAATTTATAACTTGTATGTGAAAAAAGCAAATCAAGCTTGTAAAAAACGCTGAAAACACTTAGGTTTGGAGCAAGTCATACTACTAAAGGAAGAATTAATGCTTAAAACTATTGCTTTGGATATCGGCCGGGTATGTGTCAATCTGCATCCTGAAAAAGCTTTACAGGCTTTGGGATACGCGAGCCTGGCGGACATTCCCATGGAATTTCTTGCCGCAACGGAGATGCTGGAAAAAGGAACTATGGCTGTTGCTGACTGGCTGAATGTCTTTCAGGATATTACCGCTAATAAATTTTCCGATCAGGAATTGCGCAATGCGTGGGCGATGATAATCGGAGAAGCGATTGAAGGTATGCCGAAACTGGCGCGGGAACTTGTCGACGCCGGCTGTAAACTGGTATTTTTTTCCGACACCTCCGAAATTCACATGCAGGAAGTCTACCGCAATCTTTCCTTTGCCAATCTGGTTACGGGCTGTATTTTCAGTTATGAAGCAGGCGCCAGGAAACCCGACGACGCAATGTACAAAGCTTTCGAGACGGAATACGGCAAACCGGTATTTTATGCCGATGACCGTTCCGTTAATATCGAGGCCGGACAGCGTATGGGGTGGAATTCTCACCTTTTCACTAGCGCCGGAAGCATGCGCTCAGCACTAATAAAAGCCAAAATCCTGAATAATGGATAAAATCAGCGGCACAATGAATTTGATTTTTTTAATTTTGACATGTAAACTAATCAGGAAAAGAATGTGAAAGTTAAAAAATGAGCCAAATATGAATAAGATTATTACTGAAAATATTGATGAAATAAAATCCTTGTGTATAAAACACAAGGTTAAGAATCTTTTCCTTTTTGGTTCTGCATCCACTAATAAATTCACTAACTCAAGTGATATTGATTTATTGGTCTCTTTTAAGTCTATACCTCTCAAGGGCTATGCTGACAATTATTTTACAATGATTGAAGAGTTTGAAAACATGTTTAAGAAACCAATTGACCTTATAACCGAAAAATATATTAAGAACCCATATTTTATTGAATCTGTGAATCAAACTAAGGTTTTGCTGTATGGAGAAGAAAATTAACAAATATCTCTTTGACATTAAAGAGTCTATTGAGGCAATTGAAAGTTACCTTGAAAACGCGGGCAGCTTTGAAATTTATCAGAAAAATAAAATCTTAAGTTTTGCAGTTCGTTTTTCTGCTTGATATTATGATGCAATTTTGAATT
>CAZEXM010000080.1:0-12982 GCA_964515915.1 uncultured Victivallaceae bacterium | reverse complement strand
CACGGCTGTCTCTAGCCGTGTTTTTACTAACCTTTTGAATGCAAATTGGTATAAGTATTTCGTTACGGTAGAGAGTAAAGACGCAAAATTGGCATAAAGCCGCTCCATTTCATGGAGCTTTTTCAGCTTAACAACAATCTGCGGTCGGCCCCGGGGTAAACTTTTTGCCATTGGCGATAACGTTCGGATGGGCCTTCTCGGACAAGTTTCATAAATTCGGCAAAATCAGCAGTAGAACACAAAAATGATACCCTGCCTTTGATTTTCCCGGGAAAACCACGGCCTCTCAAGTAATCAAGAATTACTTTGCGCGCTATTCGTAAAGCCGGAGTTTCACCGTAATAATCAATCATTTCCATTACATGCCGTTCCAATTCGTCACACAACTCTCCCGGTGTCGGCGGGATATAATTGTCCGGGTCGGAAAGCTCGCGAAACAACCACGGGTTCCCCATTGCGCCGCGCGCGAGCATTAGCGTATCACAGCCGGTTTTTTCCCGTATTTCAGCATAGCCCGCCGCACCGGTAATTCCCCCGTTGGCGATTATTTGAACATCGCTTGCCGCTCTGGCGGCAGCGATAATGTCAAAATAAACCGGTCCTGAATAAAATTTATTTTTAACCCTCCCATGAATGCTGAGCGCTTGCGCTCCAGCCTCAATTAGTCCCTTGACTAAGCGCAAAGTCATTTTCGGGTCTTGTTCATCGAGTATTCTGATTTTGGCGCTGAGCGGATGCCGGGAAAGTTTTTTTATCAGTTCAAAGCAGCCGAGCGCGGCATCAATGTTTTTCCCCAAAGCGGCGCCGGCGCCTTTTTTGCATACTTTAGGTACGGGACATCCCAAATTAAAGTCCAGAACATCGAAATCATGTTGATTTAAAATTTCCACAGCAGGTCTGATTCTCTCATGGTCGCAAGCAAGCAGCTGTACTCCCAGCCATTCCTCATCACTGCCGCGTTCCATAAAACGTGTTGTTTTAGCATTAGCGTATGCCAGGGAGCCGGCGTCAATCATTTCAGTAAAACAATATTTACATCCGAATCGTCTTGCTGAACGCCGGTAAGGCAAATCTGTATAGCCGGATAATGGAGCTAGTATTATGCTGTTTTCGGGGTAGATATTTTTCATTGTACCAAATTGCAATTTAAAGCTTAGTGAACTTAACCGGCTTCGTTGAGAAATCCCAAATAAGGGCAGCTGTCCTGTCCTATGACATTGAGTTGATTTTTTTTCAAACGAGTTCTCAATACCTGCTTCTAAATTCAGTAATTCTCTAAGAATATAATTACAGCCTTTGGATTCATCCTTTTCTAACTCGCATGCTTAGATATTCAGCTCTTTGCGTGAGGCGTTCGCTACGCAAATCAATTCCGCTTATGTCGTAATATTTCCGGGCGAAACAATCGCTTAATTCCTCCAAATGTTTTACCGCTAATGCCCGGTGTCTGCATGTCAGTAAATATGATGAAATTAATCTGGCTAAATCGCGCGCGCGCCTTCTGGCAGGCAGTGCTTCGGGATAACAACGGCTGCCGTCGAAGTCAAGCAAACCTATATCGTAAGAATTCTTATCATTCCGGTTTATTAAAATATTAGATATTTTGACATCGCCGTGCATTATTCCGGCATTGTGTATCTTGACTAATACCCGACAGATTTTATTCATAAATATCTTGAAATTTTCTTCTCCGGATAAACTTTGAATTACTTGGCCGGCCGTTTTCGCGGACTCGAGAAAGCTGCTTAAAAGGTATGATGATTCAAGCAGTAAACCGCGCCGGTAATTTAAGGCCGCGTATATCTCGGGCACAAAAACCCCGGCCGCACTTACAGCTTGTGAAGTTTTTAAAACTTTGAAAGGACGGGTCTGGCGAACAGAGTTCTTTAATTTCCGCTTAAAATTTTTGTTGTTGTAGCGTTTGAGAAAATATTTATGTCCATCAAGTTCAATCACACCGGCGGTGGTGCTGCTGGAGTCTTTGTCCAGTTCAGTCTCCTGCAAAAGCAAATCGAGTTTCTGCAGGCTTTCAAGGGCTTTCGCGGAAAGCCTCGGGGAAACAAGCCCCTGCAGGGACGCGTTTTTGAAGAAACGAAAATCACCGCCTTTATTTGAACCGTGATTTCCGGTATTTGTTTTTTTACTGCTCATTTGCAGAAATTCACCTTAGAGATTTTCAATAACCAAGTCACCAACTTCGCTGGTGGAGTAACCCATTTTGCCCGCTGCCATAGACTTAAGTTTTTGACTCGTCACGAAAGCAACGCTCTTTTCAATAGCTTCAGCTGCTTCAGTTTCTCCGAGGAAGTCCAACATCATTGCGACCGCGCCGACTGCCGCCAGGGGATTAATTACGCCCATTCCGGTATACTTGGGAGCGGAGCCGCCGATAGGTTCAAACATACTGACGCCTTCGGGATTGATATTTCCGCCGGCGGCGATACCCATTCCGCCTTGAGTCATTGCGCCGAGGTCAGTGATGATGTCGCCAAAGATATTACAGGTAACAATGACATCAAACCATTCAGGGTTTTTGACCATCCACATGCAGGTCGCGTCAACATGGCAGTAATCTGTTTTGATCCGGGGGAAATTTTCAGCCACTTCGTAGAAAACTCTTTCCCAGAGATCAAAAACGAAGGTCAGGACATTAGTTTTTCCGCAAAGGGTAAGCTGACCGATCCTGCCGTCAGCGATATCCTGTTTACTAAGTCCGCGCCAGGGATTTTCTTTGGAATTACGTTTCATCGCCTGTTCGAAGGCGAAACGGATGCAGCGTTCAACCTGCATGTGGTTGTAAACCATACTTTGCACAGCGACTTCATTTTCAGTGCCTTTCATCGTGTTGCCGCCGACGCCGGTATAAATACCGCCGGTATTTTCACGGACGACGACGTAATCGATATCTTCAGGGGTTTTTCCCGCGAGCGGAGTTTCAACACCGGGATAAAGTTTTACCGGGCGCAAATTTATGTACTGGTCGAGCTCGAAACGTAATTTCAGGAGAATGCCTTTTTCGAGGATACCCGGTTTCACGTCAGGATGGCCGATGGCGCCGAGGAATACTGAATCAAATTGCTTCAAAGTTTCACCCGCGTCATCCGGCAAAACATTATTAGTCGCCAGGTAACGGTCGCCGCCCCAGTCAAAACTTGTTTTTTCAGTGGCAAAACTAAATTTTTCCGCTGCCGCGTCGAGTACTTTCAAACCTTCCGCCACTACTTCCGGCCCGGTTCCGTCACCGGGTAAAACCGCGATCTTATATGTCTTGGACATTTTATTTCCTTTTTTTATTTGTGTATATTATAATTAATTAAATATCAAAAGCTGAACTTGAAAACTACTGCTTAAATCAAAATTTTCAAGGAATTTGCAGCAAATTCTTTTGCCGTTACTTCAAGTATTTATTGTAATAATACCATTTTTATAAGCAAAAATTAATATCGCGGTCAAAAGCAGGAGCGTTAAAATGGTAACCGTAAACAATACCGGCAGCCAGTTGCGGTTGATAAACAAAAACGTCTTCTTTATAGTACTGGCATTTTCCGCTTTGGTGGCATAACCGGACATAAATGAGAAAATATCAGTACGCAGTTCCGAAACGCTTTGATAACGGTCGTCCGGCAGCAGATTCATCGCTTTCAGGCAGATCGCTTCCACCGGAGCCGGAATTGAACGCCGCGGGTTTTTCAACTGACTCGGGCTTTCGATGTTTCCCGTAACCGTATCATGAAGCATTTTCTTTATGTCTTTACGGTTGCCCATGGGGTTTTCAAAAGTCAAAATAGCATACAAAAGACAACCTAAACCGTAAATATCGGTACGCTGGTCCTTTTCTTTATTTTTACCCGCGGCCTGTTCCGGGGCCATGTAGCCGGGAGTGCCTTTCGCAACCCCGTCAAGCGTCATGAAAGCTTGAGTTTTGTGCGTGGTTTGCTTGAATTCATCCGGAACGTTCAGCTTATTATCATAATCTTCTTCTCTGCCGATAAACTTTGCCAGCCCCCAGTCCAGAACCAGGACTTCGCCAAAATCGCCGATATGAATATTTTCCGGTTTCAAATCCAGATGAATGATTTGTTTTGAATGCGCGAAGGCTATGGCGTTGGCGACTTTTACGAAGGTGCGCAGGAGGCGCGGCAGGGTATATTGCTTCAATGCTTCAGGGTCGCCCCGGTTCAATTTTTTCAGGGTTACCGCCAATGAATGGCCGCGCAGGTATTTCATGGTGAAATAAGGGGAACCGTTAAGGTCGGAGCCGATATCATGGATAGGAACAATGTTCGGATGTTCAAGCCGGGCGGTGATCCTGGCTTCACGGATAAAACGGTTGATGTCCTCCCCGGGGCGATCCTCGAAGTCGGGAATTATCGCCATCGCGACATTACGGGTCGTGTCTTTGTCGCCGACCTGCAGAACCGCTTTCATACCGCCAAAACCAATACTGCGGATAAATTTATATTTCCCCGCCGGCTTAGTGGTCAGGTTTTCGATGTCCTCATCAAGATTGCTTTCAATAGTCTGCCGATCCGTGATTATGGACACGGTAGGCATAAGCGTGTCATCGCTGTCGCTCTGCAGGTCGCTGGCAGTTAAATAACTGGCATGGTCGATAGACCCTTCGTCAAGCGAATCCTCCTGAAGTTTTTCTAATGATGTTTTTTTAACTTTTTTCATAATAGTTTCTCTATAAAGCAAAAATGACTGCCATTTCATCGTGAAACGCCAGTCACTTTAAATATATAACTAAATAAATTATTTTTTCTTATCCCGGCGTTTTGGCGCTTTTGTTTTTTTGTGTAACCGAGGTTCCGCCTTTCCGTGAACAGCTTCAGCGGTAATCGTACACTTATCCACGTTTTTCACCGATGGAACAGAATACATGACTTCCAGCATTAATTCTTCCAGCAGCGAACGCAGGCCGCGGGCGCCGGTGCCTTTAGCGACGGCCTCATGGGCAAGAGCCTTTAGAGAATCTTTGCTGAAACATAATTCAACGCCTTCCATAGCCATCAATTTCTGATATTGTTTAATGAGCGCGTTTTTAGGTTCAGACAATATTTTTATTAAATCTTCCTCGCTGAGCGGATATAGATGGGAAAGAACCGGCAGGCGTCCGATAAATTCAGGAATCAAGCCGAATTTGATGAGATCCTCAGGTTCATATTGAACCATGTGGGCAGCCTTGTCCAAAGCCGCTTCAGCCTGCTTCGGAGTCAGTTTACTCCGGGTAGTGTTGCCGGAAAAACCGAGAACCTGTTTTCCCACCCGCCGCTTAATAATATTATCCAGTCCGATGAAAGCCCCGCCGCAAATGAATAAAATATTGCGGGTCTTCACTTTCAAATATTCCTGCTGGGGATGTTTACGTCCGCCTTTCGGCGGAACGTTGGCAGTTGTTCCTTCAAGTATTTTCAATAAAGCCTGTTGTACGCCTTCACCTGAAACATCACGGGTAATTGATACGTTATCGGTTTTGCGGGCCACCTTGTCAATTTCATCGATATAAATAATACCGATTTGCGCCCTTTCAATATCATAATCAGCGGCCTGGACCAGGCGCAGAATGATATTTTCAACATCTTCACCGACATAACCGGCCTCCGTAATAGTCGTCGCGTCACAGATGCAGAACGGCACGTGAAGTAAACGGGCCAGGGTCCTGGCGAGTAATGTCTTGCCGGTTCCGGTCGGGCCGATCATCAACACATTGCTTTTGTCTATTTCAATTTCGTCCAGGTCTTTACGCAGGTTGAAATCACCGGCATTTTCAAACTGGGTCTGTAAACGTTTATAATGATTATGAACGGCTACCGCGAGCACTTTTTTGGAGCGTTCCTGGCCAATCACATATTTGTCCAGATCGGCTTTTAGCTGCTTGGGCTTCGGAACAACCAGAGACTCCACGGTAGTTTTAATATTCGTGGTTTTCGGTGCTTTACCCTTGGGGTCTTTTTGATAGAGATCCGTGCAAAGCTTAACGCAGGCGCGACAAATCGCCGCGCCCGTCGGGCTGGTCACCAATTGGCCAATCGCCGGGTTTCCGGTCCCGCGTCCGCAAAACGAACATACAGGTTCTATAGGATCGTGTCCTTTTGTCATAAATATAAAATCCCTGGTTGTTTATTTGCCGAGAGTGGCGCTTTTCACAACACCGTCCACCAAACCATATTTTTTAGCTTCAGCAGCCGACATGAAATAATCCCGCTCAGTATCTTCGGTGATTTTTTCAACGTCTTGGCCGGTATGCTCGGCCAATATATTATTCAAAGCTGTCCGGAGCCGCAAAATTTCCTGAGCCTGGATATTAATATCCGCCGCGGTTCCCTGAGTACCGCCCCAGGGCTGGTGAATCATGATACGGGCATTCGGCAGCGCAAAACGTTTCTTCGGGGCGCCCGCGGCAAGTAAAACAGCCCCCATGCTGGCCGCCTGGCCAATGCAATAAGTTTTCACGTCACAGGAAAGCACCTGCATTGTATCATAAATAGCCAATCCGGCAGTAATTGAACCGCCGGGGCTGTTGATATATAAATCAATATCTTTTTTGGGATCGTCGGATTGCAAAAACAATAATTGCGCGATTATCAAGTTGGCGACGTTGTCGTCAACAGGAGTTCCGAGTAAGATAATCCGATCTTTTAGCAAACGCGAGTAAATATCATAACCACGTTCCCCATGTCCGGTTTGTTCAACGACCATAGGGACTAATACTGAATTATTCATAATCATATTCCCTTTTTATTCGGCTTTTTTATCTTTGCTTTAGTCTTGACTTTAGTTTCTTTTTTCCCGGCGGCTTTGTCTTTTACTTTAGCGTTTTCCGCCAGGAAGTTAGCGACTTTCACACTAAGCATATCCATGTGCATTTCCTCCATGCCGCCGGATTTTTCGATCATTGAACGGAATTCTTTTTCCTGGTAGCCGTAGTGCTTGCTCATGCCTTTAATTTGCCCGTCCATTTCATGCTGCTCGACGGAAATATCTTCCAATTTGGCTATTTTACGCATAATGAAAGTTCTGCGCAGTTTCAACTTAGCGGTTTTTTCCGCTTCTTTCTTGTGAGCATCCATATCTTTTTTAAACGCTTCGGCTTCTTCTTCACTTTTTACGTCCTGGGCCATACGCCGCAGTTCATTCTGCACTTCTCCATTCAAGATATTCGGCGGCAAAGCAAATTCTTTGATTCTGCCGGCCAGAACTTCGTACACTTTCCGGCTGAGTTCGGCTTGACGATTTTTTTCCGCTTCGCCTTCCGCAACACCTTTGAACATTTCGCGCATTTTCTCGACAGACTCAAACTTCATCTTTTCAACGACTTCTTCATCAGTCAGAGATTTGCGGCGCTGAACGTTGAGGACTTTGACTTCGTATTTGATTTTCCTGCCGGCGAGCTCCGCGTCGCGCCAATCCGCCGGATAATTTGCTTCAAATTTGTATTCCTTATCTTTTTCCGCGCCGGTTAAAGCTTTTATCGCTCCGGGAATCAACTCCGGTTCATTGAGCCACAACCAGTTGCTTTCCGCGGAAACCTGACGTTTCAGGGACGGCGAGGCGTCTTCCGCCAACTCAAAGTCGGAAGTGTAAGATACTTTAAGCATATCTTCCGCTTCGGCGGGGGTTTCAATATCTGTGTAAGTCGCGTACATGTTGCGGTAATAATCAATTTGTTTGTCAATATCTTTTTTCGCGATTTTGACCGGTGCGATTTCAACTTCAAGGCCTTTGTATTCCGGTAATTGTATTTCCGGCGCGAGGTCAAAAACAATGGTAAAACGGTATTCCGCGTCAAGTTTCAATGGAGCCACTTCCGCCGGGTTGCCGTAAGATACAATATCCAGAGATTTATCAGCGCTGACCTTGTCGAAAGCCGCCATGTACATTTTGCGCATCAATTCTTCCGAAACTTCCTTGTTGTAACGTTTGATAAGCATTTTCGCCGGGGCCTTTCCTTTACGGAATCCGGGAAGCACAACCATTTGGGAAAAATCTTTAACTATGTTTTTAAGTTCATTTTCTAAAATTGTTTTTTCCGCGATAAAGAGAAAAGCCTTCGAACAGGCTTTTTCCTCTTTGCAACTCATGATGAGCTTATCACTGAGTTTATTATTGCTCATAATCAACAGTCCTTAAGTACATTTTTGTTTTATTCACTAAATACACATCTTCGTTGTTATGCTTTCAGGTTAATGTGCAATCCGTTTATCTTTATAATACCGAAAAACCCTAATATAACATTTTATTCTTTCTTTGCAACCCGGAATATGTAAAGATTCCGGGCATTCTTTGTGTATGATTCCGGCAATAATTCGTAAAAAGCTTTGTAAATACTGCACTATTCCTTTAAATCATGCTTTGAAAATATATTTTTACCTTGTATATTGCTTTTACCAGAGATATATTATTGTGAGTAAGTAGTGCTTACTATTAATGCTTTGGCTAAGGATGGCAATATGGCGACAAAACCCAAACTTATTGTTCTTTCAGAAAAGCTTCGCGGAAAAAGTTTTGACCTGGACAAGGATACTATTACTGTCGGGCGTACTGATAAAGCAGATATCTGCATAAAAGATGCGACGATAAGTACTAAGCATTGTGAGTTCACCCGTGAAGGGGATAATTATATACTGCATGACTGCGGCAGTACCAACGGAACCAGAATTAATAATGTGCCGGTACCGGATGAAGGACAGGAATTGAAAAATTCTGACATTCTGCAGTTTGGCGCAGTGGAAATATTTTTTGACAGTAATGATGGTACGGCTACCACCATAACCAGAACTCACACCGGTATAGATTTGGACAGTACTGAAGTCGGCTTGTCAACAGTTAAAAATCTGGGTAATTTTTCGCCTTACGAAAAGGGCGGCAAGGGTGGTATGAGCCAGAAAGTCATGCTGAGTCTGGTGCTTCTGCTGATTATCGCAATTGTTGTTTTGATAGGCTACGCTGTTTTCGCGATGTATTCAGTAACGCCTGAGCAGCCGGACAAAGGAAAAGGGAAGCAAGTCAAAACCCGTCAAAACCCGTCGAAACCGCTAGAATAAAATTGTTTTCGACAGTGCAGACATAAATACAGAATATAAATCTTAAGGTACCTCTAAGAATTTTTAAAAAGGTACCTTATTCTATATATAATTGAAAAACCAGGAGAATTACATACTTGTTATGAATCAGGATAATAATAATAAAGAAGATCAACAGACTCCTCCGGAACCGCCAAAACGCAAAGATAAGGAATCTCAAGAAAAACAGTCAGACTCCACACAAAAGCCGACGGGGAAGGAAGGAGATAAAAATTCAGCACAGCAACGGCGGCCTCCTTCAAAAGCCGCCTTTGTCTGGTTAATTATTTTCGCGCTTATTGGTCTTTTCTTTGTGCTGAAATCTGTACAAAATCCCAAAAAGCTGAACTGTGATCAAACGACTTTTGAAAAAATGCTCGCCTGGGGATATATCAAAAGCGCTAAAGTAAGTTCCGAAACAGACCGCCTTATGGCGATTGAGGGAACTTATTCTTTTGCCCGGGTGTCCGCGGCGAAAAGTGCCGGCGGTAAAAAACAAACCGTGAAAGCATTAAAAAAAGAAGCCGACGAGCGTTTTCGGAAGGTCAAAAAGAAATATACTAAAATTGACCGCCGCGGCAAATACAGTACCCGGGTAATTTTTTCCGAGCGTCTGGATAAGCTGCTTAACGCCACTTCCGTAGATGTCAAATCCAGAGATAACTGGTGGGGGCTTATTGTCGCTATTCTGCCGGTTCTGATTATCGTCGGAGTTATTTATTTTCTGTTTTCGCGGCAGATAAAAGGTGCCGGGCGGGGAGCTATGCAGTTTGGCAAAAGCCGTGCCCGCATGATCCTGCCGTCTGATTTGAATATAACCTTTGACGATATCGCCGGGGCGGATGAAGCTAAAGAAGAAACTAAGGAAATTATTGATTTCCTTGCCGATCCGCTCAAATTTCAAATGCTCGGCGGCAGAGTGCCAAAAGGTTTTCTCCTTACCGGGCCTCCGGGAACCGGTAAAACCCTGCTTGCCAAAGCTGTTGCCTGCGAAGCGAAAGTGCCTTTCTTTTCCATCAGCGGGTCTGACTTCGTGGAAATGTTTGTCGGGGTCGGCGCCAGCCGCGTCCGCGATATGTTCGAGCAGGCCCGCAAAAATCTGCCCTGCCTGATTTTCATTGATGAAATTGATGCCGTCGGGCGTTCCCGTTTCTCGGGAATGGGCGGCGGGCATGACGAGCGGGAACAAACTTTGAACGCGATGCTCGTTGAAATGGATGGTTTGGAATCCACTTCCGGGGTTATCGTTGTTGCCGCCACCAACCGTCCGGACGTGCTTGACCCCGCTTTACTGCGCCCAGGCCGTTTTGACCGTCAAATCGTACTTGATTTACCGGATATTGTCGGCCGCCGCCATATCCTTGATGTGCACAGCAAAATTATCCGCCTCGCCGAAAATATCGATATGGATATTATCGCCAAAACCACCCCTGGCTTCAGCGGGGCCGACCTGGCTAACCTGTGTAATGAAGCCGCGCTGCTGGCCGCCCGGAACGACGCTGAAACAATAAGCCAGCAGGACATGGAGGAAGCCCGCGACAAAGTCCGCTGGGGACGGGAGCGCCGCAGCCGCCGTATTACCGAACGCGAACGCAGATTAACCGCTTACCATGAAGCGGGCCATACTCTTGCGGCAATGCATTCGGAATTTGCCACTCCTGTACATAAAGTAACAATTATTCCGCGCGGACAGGCATATCTCGGCGCGACTCTCACTTTGCCGGAAGAGGATAAATACACGCAAAGCAAAAAAGAATTAAGCGATGAGTTAGTCGTCTTGATGGGTGGACGTGTTGCGGAGGATTTGATTTTCCAGGACGTTACCACGGGCGCGTCCAGCGACATTGAACGGGCTTCACACCTTGCCAGAATGATGGTTTGCCGCTTTGGCATGAACAATGTAATCGGGCCGGTTCAATATGGCGAGACCCATGCTCAGGTTCATATACGCGTGGACAGCATCCCACAGGATTCATACGGCCCTGACGTCGCCAATACTATTGACGCCGAAGTCAAAAAAGTTATTGACGAGGCCAACGCCAAAGCCCGTAAAATCTTAAAAACGCATAAGGATCAACTTGAAGCTCTCGCTCAGGAACTCCTTGAAAAAGAAAGCTTGGCGATTGCGGAGATCCGCAGCTTGCTCAACATGCCGGATAAAAAATCAGCTCCTGCTGAAAAGCCCGCAGCGGCAAAAAAAAGGCCGGTAAAAAAGAAGCAGGAACAAAGTTCCCGAAAAGATAAATCTTGAGTTAAGTAAAAGGTTTAATGAACCCGAATGAGCTCAATTTAATTGTAACTGAAAAATCCCGCGGCTGTTTCCTGAAGTGCTGGATACAGCCGCGTTCTTCCCGTAATGCGCTTGTCGGAGTGCATGGCGACGCCCTTAAAATAGCTCTGTGCGCGGCGCCTGTTGACGGCCGGGCCAACAAAGAATTAATCAGCTTTCTGGCCAAATATTTTAAATTATCCAAAAGCGCAATTAAAATAGTTGCCGGCGACAATTCCCGCAATAAAACAATTCTCATAAGCGGCTTGAATAAAGATGTTATAATCGAAAAACTGACTTCGGCTGAAGCAGGGAAGAGAGATTTTGCTTAAAAGCTTAAAACATGGTCAAGAAATAGCTCTGAGAGCTATTTTTTATAAATTTCAGGTTAAAAATAATCAATTATGGTCGTTTGTTAATGTATGGCTCCGTGTAGTGGTATGGCCGTATGGGCTCCGTATGGTGAGCTAACTGATAAACCGCTCCGCGGTTTTCAGTAGCTCACCTCAATGATATGCGGGAAGGAAAAGATAGAAAGATTGTCGTCAATTAGTTGCGTATTCCGCAACCAAAGAGTATAATAAGACCTCGGGAATAAAAGATTAAAATAGATGCTCATAATCAAAAGAGAAATATAGATTATGCGCATATCAAATCAATTCTACGGACGGACTACCGTCGCAGATTTTAGCGTTAGGCAATAAGAAATTGGATTAGGATAATCCACGGAGGCTTATATACATTCCTATATCTGAACAAAATTTAATGGAGAGAACCTATGAAAATAAAAGGGATTGACAAGTTTCAAGAAAAGATTCCAATTTTGGAAGGCAAGAGGATGTTTTTATTGCCTTTGTATGTGTTTTCTATAGTGTTATTGTGCATTTTTATAATGACAAAATTTTATTCGCTACCTAACACTCTCATACATACTAAAATAAATCCTATTTTACTTTCACTTCTCCCTTTAACTGGAGAGGTTATACTTTGCATTATTGGGTTTACTCTTATATATCAAATGTGGTTCTGGAAAGATAGACTGAAAGCCAGATATGGCTCTCTCTCTTATCAGCGCATTTTCCTGTTGGGATTTACTGGTGTTGCTTGTTTATTTTTTTCTATCCCTATCAGTCTGTTTATACCTTATTGGTCTTTTTCATCATCATTTTGGATAAATTCTCCTCTTAAATTTCTTGCAATTCCTATCGAAGAATATCTAGCGCCTTTAACAATTTTGGTATTTTGGACAAGAATAACCCTATCAGTATTTTTCTCTGTTTTAGGTATTACGATGGTAATGCGGTCTGTCCAGACATTTGGAGTCGATTATATGACTGTAGTTTATCTCTATTTTCCTGAAGAAAGCAAAATTCAAGAGCATGAAGTTTATTCAGTGATACGACATCCAACATATGCTGGATTGTTGATATTTGGTATAGGCGGAGTGTTTTTTACGTTTACTCTGTATTCGATCATTTTTTATCTTGTTTTTCTTGCAGTTTTCTATATTCATATATTCTTCGTAGAAGAGAAAGAACTTATTATGCGGTTTGGATCATCGTATCAAGAATATATGAAAAAAGTACCTGCTTTTTTTGTTAAACCGAATAAATTAGGAGTTCTTCTGGATTTTCTGATAAAGAGAAAA
>CAZEXM010000079.1:0-13106 GCA_964515915.1 uncultured Victivallaceae bacterium | reverse complement strand
AAAATATTGATTTATACAGAAAATAGCACGAAAAAAGATGATTCTTTGCTACTGTCCCCGGTTGACGTTTATTTCATTAATAAGCGAGAATTATTAACTTTTAACAGACAGGTGCTGGAATGACGGATTTTGAATATTTATTTAAACGCGAACACTCGATTTACCAAAAAAATAAAAGCCTTTGGAAGCGCAGTCTGGAAGCATATTCCGGCGGAGCCGCTTACATTGAACAGGCTTTAATCAAACATGTTTCGGAAATTGATTTGGAATTTCTCGAACGCCGGCAGCGCGCCTATTACTTCAATTATCCGCGCAAAATCGCGCGTTTAATAACTCATTACGTACTTTCCAGCGATCCGCAGCGGCACAATGCTGATTCCGGCATGATCGAGGATTTTTCACGGGGCGGACTGCGTACTAACGAAGTCATGCGGCAGTTTTCGACTTTGCTGAATGTCTATGGCTCCGCCTGGATGCTTATCGAAATGCCGCGTTTTGAAGGAGATATCGATCCTGAGCGCAAACAGCGTGAACGCCTCCGACCCTACGCGATAGCGGTATCGCCTTTGTCGGTTATTGACTGGGCTTACGGCAGCGACGGGCGTTTGGAATGGGCTCTGATAGAAGAAAACACTTACAACAACAATAATCCGTTTGAAACTCCGATATACAGAAGATGCCGGCGGCTGTGGACACGGAACGAATGGACTCTTTTTGAAAAGGATGCTGGTTCCGGCTCGGTTATCCTGCGTGAACGCGGCAGTCATGATTTGGGAGTGGTACCTTTGGTTCAAGCGGTGGAAGCGGACGGTTTCGGCATGGACGCGAACCATTGGTTTGAGGATATTGTGCGAATCTCCGACGCTATTTTGAACAATGAGTCAGAGGCTCAGATGAATATCGTTAAACAGATGTTCGGTTTACTGATTATTTCCGAAAACTTCGTCCGCAGCGCCCGGCAGCCGCGCGTTCAAAGTGACGACGATGACGATAATTCACCCAAATTCAGTCATATTTTAGCACGCTCCGCGGCAATCTGGGAAGGTACTGACGAAAAAGGCATCAGCCGGTACATTTCCCCGTCAGGCACCGAAACAAAACACATTCGTGAAGAAAACATCAATCTGAAGAAAGAAATGTTTGACATTGTCGGAATGGCGATTCAACGGGAATCCCCGAGTTCCCAGACCGCGGAATCAAAAGCCTGGGATCATCAGAACGTCAAGCAGTTTCTTGTTTCGCGAGTGGATATTCTGGAACAGGCTGAAGCTAAATGCTGGGAACTCATGAATTTGTGGGACACGACCGTAAAAATCCCGGAAGTTATTTATAATCGCGAATTTGCGGTCGTCAACATGAAGGAATCCATCGATACACTTTTGGGATTGAACAGCCTCGCCGCGGGCGGCGAATACCGCCGCGAAATATCCCGCGCCGCCGTCAGTGTTCTGGAAAAAATCAAAAAAATAACACCTGAATCACGCAAAACAATTCTCGCTGAAATCGAAAGCAACATAAAGTAGAGGTAAATATGTTTGAAGACCGCTTACAGGAAGCAGTAACCGTACGGGTTCCGAACGGGAATTTCAGTGACGGACAAGCCGCGTACACGGAATATCCTGGATACGCGTTAATAATGGATTTTACGCGGCGGGATATTGACCGTTACGGCAGCATCAAAAACGGCAAAATCTTTTTGCTGCGCTGTGAAGGCGAACCCAAGCCCGGCAGCCGGATAATCCATTCCGGGCGGACTTATGACCTGAAAGATATTAAAATCTGCCGGGATATTGATGAACAAATCGAATGTTATCGTTGTGTTGTGGTATAGAAAAAGGAAAAAACAAAATTGAGTCCAGCGGCAATGAGCGGTCGCCATCGGCGAAATCACCCACGGCTCAATTATTTCCCGCGAGAGCGCATCCGTGACGCCATCGCCGGCTCACCCCGCCACTGCATCCGCCTTTTTTTTAGTTTTGGCGGTACCGTCTTACTTTTGTTGGAAAGCTTATTTTTTTCAGATCTTGCAGAGCCGTGGTTTTCAATTGGACTAAAATATGCTATATTAAATTTAACACTGTTAATTGCTATTGAGGTTTTTGATGAATTTTTTATGGCAGCATCTTTATTTATTTGTTTTTACAGCGGGCATGGTTCTGACGCTTTGCCTGACGCCGGTGTTTCAAAAAATAGCGGAACTGGCCGACTTTACGGATAAACCGCAAGACGAAGGGCATAAAGGCCATCGAAAAGCTGTTCCCCTGCTCGGCGGAGCGGCAATGTTCTGTGCTTGGATATCGGTTATCGGCCTGAGCTGGTTAGCAATGAAAACTATGTCCGCTAATGATATTTCTCCTGATTTTGCCGGCAGCCTGGGCGGCATTAAACTTGTATCAGGCCGCCTGCTTATTATTTGTTCAGGCGCCTTCGGCGCTATGCTGCTGGGCTTAATCGATGATCGTTTCGGAATGAGCGCGCCGGTTAAATTCGGCGGACAGTTTTTGATCGCGGCAGTGGTTGTCATTTGGGGGCAGGTTCAAATTTCAGCGTTTTTCACCAGTCCAATAATTATTTCAGCTATTTCCATTGCCTGGTTTATGTTACTGATGAACGCGATCAACTTTTTTGACAATATGGATGGTTTAGCGGTCGGTACCGTTACTATCGCGATGGCATTGTTCGCGGTGGTCGCGACCATAAACGGGCAATATTTTGTTGCTACCCTGGGAGCGTTGACCTGTGGAGTTGGAGTGGGATTCTGGTTTTTCAATCATTCGCCGGCAACTATTTTCATGGGCGATTCGGGCAGTCATCTGCTCGGCTACCTGACCGCGGTAGTCAGTGCGAGCGTAACATTTTACTCTACCAGCAAATCAAATTCATTGTTCTCCATCCTGGTACCTTTATTTATCCTGGCCGTACCATTGTTTGACACTTTGGCGGTTGTTGTGATCAGGCTTCGGGCCGGCAAAGCTGTTTATATCGGCGACCATAACCACATTTCGCATCGTTTTGTAAAAATGGGTATGAGCCGCAAACGCGCGGTTCTTATGGTGCATTTACTGGCTTTAGTGCTTGGCCTGAGTGTTCTGCCTATCCTTTGGGGCGATTTTAAAATAGCGCTTATTTGTATTATTCAAGCTGGATTATTACTTGCTTTGATTTCATTTCTGCAATTTTCAGTGATGGACGACAAAAGCATCGATGGAACAGTCAAACCGGATTGAAAACGTTCCGGCGTGCTTCATGACAGCTTGTCGATTTGGAGTGCTGGCGTGTCTTATAAAATATTTAAGTGTTTTTCCTGTTCCTTATGAATCGGGATGGAATATTGTTATTTTTGGTGTAGATTAAAGCATTTATAATCATAATTTTCAAGTAAATCAGGAAGAATACATGACTGCTGATAAAACTATTTTAGATGATATATGTACTCCGGCCTTGATTGCGGAACAAGAATTATTTCTTATAAAATTCGCCGAGAATAAACATGAAATCGAAGCCGCAATGCGTTTGCGTTATGATGTTTTCAATGGTGAGCAGGGCAAAGGATTGGAGTCCGCTGAACTCGAAAAGATTGATTGCGACGAATTTGATGAACATTGTTTGCAATTAATTATTGTCGAAAAGAAAACTTCCCGGATCGTCGGTACTTATCGTGTTCATCTTGGAGTTGTAGCTAAGGCTGAACTGGGTTTTTATTCGGCGCGTGAATATAATATCGACGGCATTGACGAAATTGTGGACGATGTTTTAGAAGTGGGACGTTCCTGTGTACATCCTGATTTTCGTAATGGTTCGGTAATCGGGCTGTTATGGAATGGCCTCAGCGAAACCTTAACCCGTTCCGGGTTGCGATATATACTTGGCTGTGTCAGTTTGGAAACGGTCGATCCGACCATCGGATGGGCTTTGTACGAGAATTTCAAACGCCGCGATAAACTGTGCAAACGACTCAAAGCTACTCCGGTCGAAGGTTTTGAACTGCCTGCGCCTGATTTGGATGAAATGAATGAATTTCTCGGTGAAAAAAAGGTTAGCTTATTGAAAAATATCCCACCGCTGTTTAAAGGTTATCTGCGTTTGGGGGTGGGGGTTTGCGGAGTTCCTGTTTTGGATAAGGAATTCGGGACGATAGATTTTCTTATTTTGCTGGACTGCAAAAATTTGCCTGAAAAATACATTAAACATTTTTTTAAATAATCTGCAAGTGGAGATGTTTTTAATATGGCGACGTTCCGAAGAATATATAAGGTATGGTTATTTTGGGGCTGGATGTTGATTATCTGGGGCGCTTTGGCGCTGGCTAATTTCGGAAGTTTTTGGAAGGCGCAGCGGAGAATCGGAAAAGTTTCGCAGCTCTGGGGTAAAGGACTTGTCTGGATTTTCGGTATAAAAATAAAGCTGGTCGGGGATATTAGTAGTTTTAGAGGCGGTTTACTTGTTTCCAACCACACCGGTTATATTGATATAGTAGTTTACGCGGCTTTATTATCGCTCAGATTCGCTCCCAAGAGATCGATTCAGAAATGGCCTTTCATTGGCTGGTTTGTTGGAACCGGCCGCCCCATCTGGATTGACCGTTTTTCGCCGCGAAAGTCGAAACTTGTCGCAAAACGATTCCAGGAGACCATGGACAATAACATTCCGCTGCTGGTTTTTCCCGAGGGTACCAGTACCAGCGGCGTAGACGGGATACTGGAATTCAAATCAACTCCTTTCGAGGCGGTTATTGCCGGTAATAACTGGCTGCTGCCGGCGATAATTCGTTATGGAGAAACCCCGGACGGAAAAACTATTGCCTGGTATGGAGATATGACTTTAATGCCGCATTTATGGCGGCTGCTCGGTTATAAGGAAATACATGCGGAAGTAACGATGTTGGAGCCGTTTAAGCCGGAAGGCCGCAAACGCAAGGAACTGGCGCGTTTCACTCACGAAAAAATGGAAAAGGAATATACAAAAATTTTTCAAAACGCGATGTAAGCTGAAACAGGAGGATCTATGCTCATAAATACTTTGAAGAAAGCGCTGTTGAATGCCTGGAATATGTTAATTGAATTTCCATTGCCTTTTCTGCGGCATAATGAAGAAGACGCTGCCGGGGATACTGAGGAAGCAGTACTTCTGACTCAAACATTTTTCCCGCTTGTCGGAATTATCTGCGCTTTGTCGGCACTATTGCTTGGCGCGGTACTTGGCAGACTTTTACATCCGGTTCCGGCGGCTGCGGTATTTGCCGGGCTGCTTACATATTTTTGTGTTTACAAAGACGATGGACGCGGTTTAGCCGGGCTCATGTCCCTGGCGGCTTTCAAACGGAAAGGAATTTCTCCGGATCAAGCTTTATCCGACTTACCCGACAGCATTGGCGACACGAACGCGCCGGCCGCGACATTAACTATGGTTCTGGTGATTTTATTCCAGTTATTCGCTTTTTCCCTGATGGCGTTTTATGCTTATATTTACTGGTTGGCGGCGGTTTTTATTCTCGAGTTTGCCATCGAAGGAGATTTGGCGACTATGGCTTCGCTGGAACAAAAACAGCCTTTGCTGGCGGTCAAAAAAAGTAAACAGCGTTATATTTGGTTTGTTGCCGGTTTTCTGGTTTTATTTGTTTTATTCAAGGCGCCGGTGGCGAGTTTACTCTTATTTGGCGCGGCATTCGCCTTGAGTTACGCTGTGAAGGCTTACTGCAAAGCCAAACTGGGTGGTATTGACAGCAGAATTATTGGTTTGACGGCTTATGTTTTTGAATTATTCGCGCTTTTGCTGGGGCTGATACTTTTGACTAAAGGGCGCGTAATTTTATTGTAAACGGATGCATTTGCTAAAGGAGAGATATAATGATTTCCAGAAAAATCTTTCTGTCAATCTTTTTATGTTTCGGACTCATTACAGTAATATATGCCGGTAATTTCAAGCTTTTGTATCAAGCCGGGATGCAAAAATTCCGAGCTCGCGATTACAAGGCGGCACTGAGTAAATTTGAAGCGGCTTTCGACTGTGCGGAATTGTCGCGGCAGGAAGTGAAAATCTTATTTGCTATTGCTGATGTTCACGCAAAACAAAAAAAATATAAAGAAGCGAAAAATTGGATACAGCGGGTTCTTAATATACCGGATTTAAAACATAAAGACAAAATTAAAGCCTGCCTCCGCCTGATAAATTACTCCATATCTTTCAAGCGCTATGATGATGCCTTGAACGATGTGAACACGGCACTGAATAGTGTTGATGATGATAAGGACAAAGCCGTTTTTCTTAGAGAACAGGCCGGAATCTTTGAAGTGCAGAAAAAATATCCCGAAGCTGTTGATGTCTTGCAGGATTACATAAAAATGTGTAAAGCCGGTTCGCCGCAGTGGCAAACAGCGCAGCGAAGATTTATCGCTATTCTTTTTAAGCAGAAAAAATATAAGCGGATTCTGGAGCATATTTCTGCATTAAAAGTTGATGAGTGGGAAGCGTCATCGCGGCGGGTTGTTTGTTATTATGCCGGTTTGTGCGCGTTTCGGCAGAGGCGTTACAAACTGGCGGCAGGTTGGTTTGCGCGGATGCCGGACAAGGGGCCGGCATGGTTGATTTATTCCAAGAACAGTCGGCTCGGTAATTGCTGGAAAAAATTGGGTGAATATGAGAAAGCATATAAATGTTTTGAGATTATTTACAGAAATACTGAATTACAGAACTATTACCGGGCAAACAGTCTTTGGATAATGGCGGATTTGCGATACTTACAGAAAAAATATCGGGATTCCAGGCTTTTGTGTGAAAAACTCAAAAAATTTCCCAAAGTATCCAAGAGCCAGATTGAATGCGCTGACCGGCTCATCGCTTCAATGAAAAAGGATTAAGGTAAATAGTTTATTATTAACTCTAAAAAAAACAGGAATCAAAGTCTATGCAGTCTCAGGAATGGATCGAACGTAATCGTAAATACACACTGACGAACGGGAAAAGTGGTTTTTCCATCGCTTTCGCCGGGATGAAATTTTCAGACGCCGATCTGGACAAAATGGCGGATAAATTCGATCGCGCCAAACGCGAAATGGCCCGCATCGAGGCGGGAGAAATAAAAAATCCCGATGAAAATCGTCAGGTTACTCATTTCTCCGACCGGACAGTTTATCCGAAAAGTAAAGAATTTAAAGCGGTTGAAAAATTCGCCGAGGATGTTCGTGCTGGAAAAATAAGCGGGCAGGGCGGACGTTTCCGCTCCTTGATTGTCAACGGTATCGGTGGCTCGGCTCTCGGTCCGCAACTTTTGCAGTTTGCAATTAACGGTCCATATTGGAACGAATTAAAAGAAACTGACCGTAACAGCAATTTAAAAATTTATTTTCTCGATAATACAGATTCCGCGGGTTTTGCCGATGTCCTGGCGGTTATTGATCCGGCAACAACTCTGGTCGCGACGGTTTCCAAATCCGGCGGCACGCAGGAAACCCGCAATAATATGATTGCCCTTGAAGATTGCTATGATGACGCGGATGTGAATTTCGCGAAACACGCGGTGGCTGTTACCATGGAAGGCAGTAAACTCTGGAAGTACGCCGCAGAAAATGCCTGGTTAAAGGTTTTCGAGATGGCTGAATCTATCGGCGGACGTACCAGTGAGACAAGTATTGTCGGTCATCTTCCAGCGGCTTTGGCTGCTATTGATTTTAAACAATTCCTTGACGGCGCTGCTTTTATGGACGAATGGACACGCAATGAAGATTATTGCGTAAATCCAGCTTACATGTTGGCGGCGATGTGGTTTATTGCCGGTAAAGGCAAAGGCGACCGCAATATGGTTATCGTGCCTTATTCTGACCGTTTAATACTTTTGTCGCGTTACTTCCAGCAGTTGGTTATGGAAAGCCTCGGCAAAGAAACTGATTTGGATGGTAAAGTCGTACATCAGGGCTTGAGTGTTTTCGGCAACAAAGGCGGCACGGACGCACATGCTTTTATCCAGCAGTTGAATGACGGACGTGATGATTTCTTTATTACTTTCATTGAGGTTTTGAAAGATGCGATGATTCTGCCTGTCGATGAATCATCCAGCATGGGAACGTACCTGCACGGTTTCCAGGAAGGTTTGTCCGCCGCTCTGCGCGGTAAAGGCCGTCAGGTGATTAGTATCACGATTGAGGAAGTCAGCGAATATAATCTCGGCATGATTATCGCCATGTATGAACGCGCGGTCGCGGTTTACGCTGAATTTGTCAATATCAACGCTTTTCACCAACCCGGCGTGCAGGCTTACAAACTCGCGGCGCAAAGTATTCTTGATTTGCGGCAGGAATTTATCGGTGAGATGATGAAACTCGGTGAGTTCAGCGGCACTGCCGCTGACTTCGCGGCAAAAGCCGATTTAAGCGGCAAGGAAGTCGAAATTGGCGGTTTACTGGCGAAAGCCGCGTTGAACTGCGCTGTTGTCAGTCGCGAATATGATGCTGAAAAAGGATGGATTTACAGCATAAAATGAGTTCGGCCAAATTCATAGTGTCCACAGAACAGGCGGCCCGGATTTTGAAAGTCCGGCCGCCGGGTAATTACCGGAATGTCGAAAAAAAATATCCCCTTTTAATCAGCGATTATTATCTGGCTTTGATTGACGGTTTCGGAAAAGATATGGAAAACGATCCAATTTGGCGGCAATGTATGCCTTCGGCTGATGAATTGAAGGATGAAAGCAGCGATTTGGATCCGCTCGCCGAGGAAGCGCAAATGGCGGTGCCGCGTTTGATTCATCGTTATCCTGATCGTGTGGTGTTGTTGGCGACCGGCAAATGCGCTACCCGCTGTCGTTTTTGTTTCCGTAAACGCACTTGGACGAACGGCAGGGAACTAAGTGATATTTCCAAAGCCGAACTTGCTGAGGTCTGCGCGTATTTACAGGCAACACCGACGGTTTCCGAGGTGCTGGTTTCCGGCGGTGATCCGCTGATGCTGTCCTGTGAAAATCTACGCTTTATTCTGGATGAATTAAGTTCAATTAAATCTATTTCCGTGTTGCGCCTGGGAACTCGTGTACCGGTAACTTTGCCGGGGCTGGTAAGCCCGGAAACGATTAAAATGCTGGCGGCTTATCCGGGATTGTGGTTAATGACGCATTTCAATCATCCCCGGGAACTGACTGCTGAAAGCATCGCGCTTTGTGGAGAGTTTGTCAAAGCGGGTATTCCGGTGTTAAATCAAACCGTGCTGCTTAAGGGAGTCAATGATGATGCCGACATTCTAAAACGGCTTTTCCGGCAGCTTATCGCGATAAAAGTCAAACCGCATTATTTATTTCATGTGGATCCGGTGCGTGGTGTTCGGCATTTTGCTACCGGAGTTGACAAAGGCCTGGAGATTTTAGCTGAATTCCGTTCAAGCCTGTCGTCTTTGGCGGTACCGGTTTTTGCTATTGACCTGCCCGGTGGCGGCGGCAAAGTCGCTTTGCAGCCGGAATACTGCTGTGATGGTAAATATCCCTCTGTTATTGATGGGCATTTGATAGAGTATTAAAAAAAAGAAAAAATTGGATCCAGCAGTTAAACTTAAGCGACGAAGCCGCGCAATAGACCAATTCCAGCGACCAGCGGGTTGCCGCTGGACTCAATTTTTAATTTTCTTTTTACCCGAATAAAGAAAAAGTATAATTCCCCCCAGATAGGCGGCGGCGAATAAAACAATTCCGGTCAGAAGTTGATCCCGGATAAAAATAAAGAAGCCGGAAGCCGCGGACATAATGATAAAAATATTGGCGATGAAGAATAATTTCCAGTAAATTTCAGTTTTTATATTGGCGGTGACGATAAGGATATTCAACAGCGGCACGTAGCGAAATTTGGAAAAACGGCGGGGCGGGATGACAATATTGTACATATAAAGCACCGCGAAAACTCCTGCGCCAAGAATTATGTGCGTTTCGTCGTGTTTTATTATTCCCTCGGTAATCACGGCAAAAGAAAGCAGATAAAGTATGAGTGCAGTTATATATTTTGCGCTGGGCAAAACGCTTAAAAGCAAAATGAAAAAGAAATAAATAATATTCAATCCCGGAATAAAGGGCAGCAAAAATAAAAAATTAAATCCAGCCGGCGGCGGGGTGATTTTCTCTTTTTGCTTTCTGGCGGCCTTTTTTGGGAAAACTATTTTTTTTAATATTTGTTCAGCTTCTTCGCAACTGGCGCAAAAACGTTCAAAATCACTGTCAAGATCGAATTCCGGTTCATGAATGGCCTGATTTCGGATAGTTGCTATGAAGCGCAGTTTTTTATTCAATTCAGGCTCCAGTTTATCTTGAACGCTGGAGATCAATTCATGCATCCCGCGCCCTTCGGCTTCTAAAGCTTTCAGCAGTGCTTCCAGTTTTTTGGAGCGTTCGACTATTTCGCCGATTTGAATCTTTTTCTGCATTTTTTTTGTCCTTAAAAAATTGAGTCCAGCGGCAACCCGCTGGTCGTCGCAAAGCGGCGAAAATACATGATCCAAACATTTGTTTGGGCGCGGTCCAGCGGCGGAACGCTGGGCGCCCATCTCCAATGAGACTCCATTAACCTCAAAATTCGCAAAAAAGGTGGCATTTAGTACCGTATTTCATTTGTAAATGCTACAAAATTAACTATACTGGTTATATCAGGTATTTCAACTAATGGGGTGAGTGTTATGTCAAGTAAAGTCGTCAAACTCGAAATCGGAACCATCTATCAGAAAACCAAAAACGGGAACTATTATTTCAGGTATCAGGTCAAAGGACAGCGCAAAGCCGTCAGTCTGAAAACCAAAAACCGGCAAAAAGCACTCAATAAAGCTCAAGCTTTGGTCCCGATACTCAAAGCCTCAAGTACGGAAGTCATTTCAGCCCACGTTCAACACGCCAAGGGCTTTGTTTCCAAAAAGCAAAGCCTGGAGCTGCAAAACGCCTGGGAAGTTTATGCGGAACATCCCGGTCGCGCAACTCCGGCTACCGTCAAGGAACAAACAGCTTATCGAACCGATTTTAACGAATTTGTAAATTTTGTAGGCGATAATAAGCTGCAAATCAATGAGCTAACTCCCGAAATAGCGGACAAGTTCGCTCTCCACCTGCGAAAACTTGAAATTTCCGTACATACCCATAACCGGAAAATCAAACGCCTTGCCAGAATATTTAAGGTACTCAAAGATTACCGGGATGACGACAATCCATTCAGTGCTCTATCTCTGCGCAGAAAAGTCCGCGAAGAACAAACTCATTCCGTCAGGCGTTTATCATTTACCCGTGAGCAGGAAGCGCAGTTATTAGCTGCACTTGAGGATGATAGCAAAAAGGTCAAAAACAAAGCGGAAATACGGGTGATATATTATCTAGGCCTGTTTAGCGGACAGAGGTTGAAAGACTGTGCTCTGCTGCCTTGGAGCAAGGTGAATTTGAACAGGAAACGGATTTGGATCACACAGTTCAAGACTGGCAAGGAAGTAAGCATTCCCATGGCTCCGCAATTATTTGAGGCGCTGAAAGAAGCAAAGGAATGGAAAATTGATGATTATGTCTGCCCGAATGTTGCCAAACAGTATAAGCGGCTTGATAAAAACGGCAGGAATTTAGGCGGCAAGCTAATCAACACCGACGTATTACGGGTTATAAAATGGCTCGGTCTGGAAACATCTACTGCGATACCCGGACGCAAAAGGAAAGTAACGGTGTACGGTTTCCATTCCCTGCGCCACAGTTTTGCTTCACACTGCGCCGAAGCCGGAGTTCCTAAAGCGGTGGTTATTTCGATTCTTGGTACTAATTCCGAGATTGTTGATAAATATTATACCCATATTGGTGAAGAAGCCCAGGAGAAAGCTATAAATTCCTTGTTCGGTAAGGGCAATACTATTTCCGACCGCGAACGTATTGAAAAAGTTTTGAGTATAATTGATGCCCTTGAAGATAAAAACAATGCTATACTGGAGATTGAAAAAACATTACGGACTTAAATTATCCGTCATGATATAAGGTTACTATCCACATATTTCTGTTTTGCCGGGTTTTTAAAAGACATATTGTTAACCACGCAAAATACAGGTAAAATACTGGCATTGTAAAATGCCGGATGCAGCGTTCCGCTGAATGCGTTAGGGCTTGCTGGTATCATTTGGCTTGCCCGCCAAATGGGCTTAAAATAACGATGAAATACTGGAAGCTGAAAAAGTATTACGGACTTGAATTATCCACCATGATGTATTCGACAATATCGACATTACGATAGCGGACAGATGAACCAACCATTCGACGGTTGAACGGGAATGCCTTTTCTTTTTCCAGCTTCTTAAAATTGCTGTATCCCAAACCAAGCATTTCAGCGGCTTCTCGCTGGTTAATCAGCTTTGGGACAACAGCAGGCATTAATCTGCCTTTGTTTGCTAAATTTTTAAGATTAGCACTAACAAACTGTTCTTCCGAAACAAGTATCACTCCTTCATCAACAAGTGGCTTCATAATTCTTGCAATTAATTTTACAGTTCTGGGTCTGAGTATAGAGTTTCGCATTTTAGTATCTCCTATAAATGATTCTCAATGTAAACTTCTTTAGCTTTATTATATCATAAGTTTACAATAATGCAACCTTAAATACAAAGAAAATCATGTTTTTTCTAAAAACTAGCCTTTAAGAGTTTACATTTAAATTCAAAATAGCTTTCAAGCACTTCGTTTACTGTATGGTTGCGGAGTGTTCCGCTTTATTTCTTCTATAAAATCGGTATTTTACTCCTGCTGGTACTTTCCGTATTCCGTATTGACAAACCGCCCCCCTCATGTATGCCCGATCTCTGTGCCAATCCCTTTGCGCTTACTCGCTCATTTCATGTTTTTCCTGTAGGCATATTCACTAGTTTTTTTGAAAATAATTCTGATTTAACAAGTGAAATAATAATTTTTTAAAAACCGTGTTAGCTCCGGCGTTCCGGCGGAGCTTTCCCCTAAAATATCCTGCGGCTACCCTGCGGGCTTCGTAAATCTTCCTGGAAAAATCGCTTGACGCTTTGCTTTGTGAAGGTTTGGTCAAAGAGACCGGGCCAAAAACTTAAGGAGGCAGCTATGCTTAGTGTTCGTCAATAAATAAAAGGTTATTTTGGGGGTAAAATAGTGTAGTTCC
>CAZEXM010000078.1:0-13122 GCA_964515915.1 uncultured Victivallaceae bacterium | reverse complement strand
ATGTCAATCATATTATTCAAGCATAAATTCACTTTTTATTTATTGACGGTTACTAGTTACAAAAAACACTTTACTGTGAACTCGAAAAGCGAGGCGAAATTATTCACTTGTCCATTGGGAACGGGCGACGTTCGTCACATCGTTGGACCCCGTTTGGGAAGGTCCCGATGCGCTTACTTTTTTGTTTTTTTACAAAATTCTCAATTCGGCAAAGCTGCTGTAGCCTGCTTTTGATACAATTATATGATCCAGTAATTTTATTTCCACAGTTTCAACAACTTTTTTAATACTGTCGGTCAGGCGGCGGTCAGCCGGCGACGGATCACACAAACCGCTTGGATGATTGTGCACCAGAATAATCGCGACTGCGTGAATATCCAGACAACGCCGTAAAATGTTGCGCGGATAAACCGCCGCGCGGTTAATCGTTCCTTCCTGGCAGTCGTAATCAATCACATGGTTTTTGCTGTTCAAATAAAGCACCATGAAAAATTCGTTTTTCTCGGCGCCAATTTTAATTCGCGCATAGTCTATTACGGATTCCGGGGAATTGACAAAATCTATTCCCAATGCCTTGGATTCCAGATAACCAATACATAATTCGCGTAAAAAAACAAATAAAACAGCCGTGTTTTCGCCAATACCCTTAACTTTTTGCAACTCCCGCGGCGACGCGTCAAACACCGCGTGCAGTTCCTTGAATTGAAGCAGCAAAGCTTTGGCTATCGGTTTGACGTCACGGCGCGGAATTACAAAAGTCAACAATAGTTCCAAAGCCTCATAATCATGTAAAGCCTTTAAGCCGCCGTTCAAAAATTTCTTTCTTAAGCGAGCACGATGCCCCAGTAACATATCGTTTTTCATCAGTCCCTCGTTAAGTACGTAAAAGTCTCAAAGTGACTTGTTCGTGGAAACATATTAATCATTCGCGCGAATTTCAAGTTAAAACCATTAGCATGAAACATATTTAAGTCCCGGCCCAATGTGTCAGGACTGCACGAAATGTAAATTAAGCGTTTGATTTTCCCATTCACTATACTTTTTTTCAACTGTTTCCCCAGGCCTTTCCGCGGCGGATCAACGATCAAAACAGCCGATTCCGGCAATTTATCAACAATCTTTTCAAAAACTTTGCCGACATTCGATACGATAATCTCAGCGTGTTTCGTGCCGTAGCGGCGCAGATTATACCGCGCCGACTCAACCGCCTGTTCATCAATTTCAATCCCCAGTACTTCAGGAACCCCGGCCAGAGCCGCCGTTACACCGAATAAACCGGAACCGCAATACAAATCCAACACAGCTTCAGGTTTCTCTTTTTTCAGAATAGTGCTCAAGTTTTCAATCAACGCGGCGCAGCCGAAATTGTTGACCTGGTGAAAACTCCCGGCCGGCACCGAAAATTTACCAAAGGGCAGCTCTTCTTTCAACCAGCTCAAACCCGCCTTGGGAGTGTTGCGCCAGTAAAGCACGCCGTCTTCCTTTGTATAACGCAATGTAAAAGTCTGGCCTTTATGCAAACTGTGAAAAAATCCTTTATTATTCCTCAATTCCGCCAGTTTTTCATTGATCTCATCACATGCCAGCGGGCATTGCGCCACGTCCAGAACTGTCTGACTGCCTTCGTACATGTAGCCCAGCAAAGTTCGCGGGCCGTCTTTTTCCACGTGCAAAACCAGTTTATTGCGGTATCCATGCGGCTTTTCAGGAGCCTGCCAGACGCCGAACTCACAATCGTCTATCGGCAGATTACGCTCCAGGAAATCCTTCATCTGCTTGTCTTTCATTTCGTTTTCGTACTTATAATCAATATGCTGGTAAGCACAGCCCGGGCAAAATTTTCCGAAAGGACATTCTTCCGCAACCCGCGCGGCGCCGGACTCCAGTATCCTCAACAAACGCGAGGTATAATAATCCGGTTTATCTTTTTTGATCTCTACTTCGACCACTTCACCCGGCAGGACACGCGGCACAAAACACACTTTGCCGTCAATCCGTCCCAGCCCCGAACCACCGAAGGTAACTTTTTCTATTTCAATTTCAAAATTATTATTCAGTCTCAAAAGAAATCTCCGTTTTAAAACCATTCTATTATTAATATAGCATGGAATACGGTTTTTTTAATACAGTTCCCGGCTCTGAAACGAGAATTTTTGTAAAAAAATATCACAGTCATCCCATGAAAAATAAAGTATGTTTGCAAAAAGTAGTCACAGGAGCAGCTTGCTCCGTGACAGAGACTTCTGCTTGACTAAAGTTATTGACCTTGTCGAGCGCAAAGGTCGCGGTGCAAGGCTGCACTCGCGACTACTTAGTCGCTGAAAATGATATATAAATTTACAGTAGACCAAGCCTGAAAATAAACAGCGAATAAAAGAATATGATATTCTGTCAAAAGATTCATGTTGACAAAATCTATCATTAAAAAAAACAACGCCCAAAGTGGTTAGTTATTTGCTTTGTATTATGGCCTTTCAAGGTCAAAAATATGAGCTTTCAGCTCGTTTATAGTCAAGCTATTGACGCCAGCGGCGGGATTTTCAATAAGTGTATCAAAAATCTTCTGTTTTTCAAGCTGCATATTCAATATTTTTTCTTCTATTGAGTTTTTTGCCACTAATTTTAAACTGCTTACAATCCGGGTTTGTCCAATCCGGTGGGTTCTATCGGTGGCTTGAGCCTCGACCGCGGGGTTCCACCATGGATCATAAATAATCACGGTGTTCGCTGAGGTCAGATTCAAACCCGTTCCGCCGGCTTTCAAGCTCAGCAAAAATACCGGAATATCTTTATTCTTGTTGAAATTGTCAACTCGATCCTGTCGTTTTTTGCTGGCGCCGTCCAAATATTCGTAAGCGATATTTTCTTCATTGAGCCATTCGCGGATGATTTGCAGCAGCGCGGTGAATTGACTGAATACGAGCATTTTCTGCTTGCTGTCTATGTTTTCCAGAATCAGTTCCTTGAGTAGTTCCATCTTGCCGGCCTCCCGGCCTTCGCCTTGATTATCCGGCAGCAGGGCAGGGTGGCAGCACACCTGGCGCAAACGCAGCAAAGTTGTAAGAAGCTCAAAATTAGCTTTCTTTTTACCATCCTTTTGGAGCTGCTTAAGTTGTTTTTTGCTTTTATTCAATATTCTGCTGTACAAGGCCCGTTGTCCCGGCATCATTTCGCAGTACAAAGTCTGTTCTATTTTGGGCGGTAATTCCTGACAGACGACTTTTTTGGTACGGCGTTTTATAAATGGTGAAACGCGTTCGGACAGGTCGTTCTGCAAAGCTTCGAGCGCGCCGATTCCGTGATAATATTTTTTGAAACTGTTAAAACTGCCGAGCATTCCGGGTTGCAGAAAATCAAAAATACTCCACAGGTCGTCGGGTGAGTTTTCCAGCGGAGTACCGGTCAAAACCAGACGATGCCCGGCTTTTATATTTTTACAGCTTCGGGCATTAGCGGTGTCCGGGTTTTTAATATGCTGTGCTTCATCCAGGATCAAATAACTGATTTCGACTCGTTTTATATCAAGCGCGTCGCGGCGTGCGACGGCGTAGGAACAAATCATTAAATCATAATCGGCGGCATTGGTCCAGTGAATGCCGCGTTTCGCGCCTGACAGCGCGATAACCTTGAAAGAAGGAACGAATTTTTGACATTCGCGTTTCCAGTTTTCGATCAGGCTGGCGGGACAAATAACCAAAGCGGCCGGATCATTTTTACCTTTTTCCGCGGCGAGCAGCGCTAAAGTTTGAACAGTTTTCCCCAGGCCCATTTCGTCCGCGAGAATGACGTTAAAGCCCTGGCCGGTGAGTTCGCGCATCCACCTTACCCCCTCAATCTGATATTCGCGGAGCGTGCCGGCGAAACCTTTGGTGATATCTGAATTTTCCTCCCGGCCTGAGGCCTTGGCATCCAGTATTGAGCCGGCAAATTCAGGGGGAATTGCCGCCGGAAAATGCCGGGCGATATATTTCCAGAAGTTTACTGAATAGCGCGAAAGTTCAAATGTCGAATCCTGATAGTTGACTTTTTCCACCAGATTGTCCGCCGCAAGCAGAAAGTTGCGGAAATGCCGGCTTAATTCGATAATTCCGTTGCCGGTCAAATAGTAATGTCTTCCGGCTTTGACCGCCTTTACTAAAGGATTCCAACTCAATTTCCGGGAATTTCCTTTCAGTTGATAAGATAGTACAAATTTATTTTCTGATTTTTTACGGAGAGAACATTTAATTTCAACACCGGCGAGTTTATTGCCGCCGCTGCATAATTGCGCCAGACTGCCGCCCAGCAGAAGCTCACGTTTTTTTATCCATAAAGGCAGTACTTCGCCGAGAAAAACGCCGATGCTTTCCGGGTCGGTCAAATGCTTCGTACTCCCGGAACCGATGAAGCCCAGACGGCTCAATTCTTCGTCCACGGATTTTTCCAGAGTTTCTTCGCGAGTCCAGAAACGGCCTGAACTTGAGGCTAAGCGTCCATTATCGCCATCCAGTATTTGACCGTTATAAAGATATTTTAAATCCATCTGTAAAGCGTGTTCTTTAGTGATTTTGCCGTCAAGCAGGATGGTCGCGAAGCGCACTCCGATATTAGCGCAGGCGCCGTTGACGATTCGCAGGGGGAACTGGTTCCCGGCAAGCATTCGCATCATGCTTTTGCTGTCTGCTTCCTGTTCGTTCAGGCGGAAAAAGTTGCGAAGCCAGGCGATATCGACAGTAGCCGGGAGCCACCAGTATTCGCCCCGGGTGCCTATCCAGCAGCCGGCGCGCCCGGTGATAACTTTAGCTTTTTTCATTGGCAGCAGGGCTTCGTTTACGCAGATGCCCGGGGAGTACAAAGTCCCGGCTTTTGAGACGCGTTCGAGCAAAACCGCTTCCGCCGGTTCGAAGTGTACAATTAAACGGCGGTTTTGGCGGTAAAAATTTTTAAAGCCGATCAGGCAGTGGAAAAACTCAGCGGTTTGTTCGGAATTAAGCAGCAATTTTGAGCCTTCGCCTTCAGCGTTGACGGCGAGAAAGCGGATAATCTGGCGTTCCTGCAGTGAAAAATAGTCAAATTTTAATGATATAGCCAGGGTTTTATCAAAATAAAGCTGACGCATATTATTGATATTGCCGATATATTCTTTTTTAGCGGTTTTAAGTTTCACCGCGAGTACAGCGTTTTCCCATTTGCTCGGGACGTGCGGGAAAGCGGATTCGGTATTTATAATGATCCGGGCTTGCGGCTCAAAGTTTTCAACATCCGCTAATTCTTCAAAATTCTGATATTTAAGTCCCGCGTACTTAGCGCTTTCTTCTCTTATGAGCGGCAGTTTAGTGTCATTGAAACGCGCGAAATACATAATCACGGCAAGCGCATGCCGACACAGTTCAGCGGTGTTTTGCGGGCAGGAGCAGCGAGCCTGATTTGGTTCGCCGGAACTTACAGTCACATAATCGTACTGTTTTTTTTGTTCAAAGACCGCGTTCATGTCGCCGTCTTCATCGCGGTACGCGCAAAGTAAGCATTTATTTTTCAAAAGGGCTTTAGCGTTTTTAAAAATTTCCGCGCTGGAAGCCGCTATTAATTTTGCTTCAAAACCTTTTACCATTCAACTTACCTTTCGTGCTTAAAGTAATATGCCAAAACTCTTAATATACTACCAAAAACAATCATAGCAAAACAGAAAAAAAGAAAAAAGGCGAACATCGCCCTTGATATCTTTTTCTTTTCGTCCGTGTTCATCCGTGTTCGTCCGTGTTCTTTGTTGGACTTTTGCGATTAGCTCGTTATATTACTTATCACCTGTGATTTTATGGTCAATAGTTAAGGATATATATAATGATGCAAAAAAGCGCAATGAAATTTCTGGAAGAATTGCTGAATTCTTCCGGCCCGTCCGGATTTGAAGAAGAAACCGCTGGTATTTATCGTGACTATTTAACTAAATTTTGCGATGCAGTTGAAACAGATGTTCTGGGAAATACTATCGGCGTACTTAATCCTGATGCTGAATTCAAGATTATGCTCGCCGGACACTATGACGAAATTGGTTTTCAAATAGTCCACATCGATGATGAAGGCCTTTTATACTTTCGCCCCAACGGCGGTATCGATAAACTCACTGTGCCCGGCACGGAAATCGAAGTTACCACTGAAAAAGGTAAAATCCCCGGCGTAATCGGTAAAAAACCTGTTCATTTGCTGAAAGTTAAAGAACGTGAGCAGGCGGTTGAGCTTGAGGATATGTGGATCGATATTGGCGCGGAAAACAAAAAAGACGCTCAAAAACTGGTGCAGATCGGTGATCCGGTAGCGGTAAAACCAAACTTCCAGTTAATCGGTAAAAACCGCGTTATGTCCAAAGGGCTTGACGATAGAATCGGCGCCTTTGTGGTCGCTGAAACTTTGCGCGCACTCAGTAAACGCAAATTATCTGTCGCCGTTTACGGCGTAGGTACCGCTCAGGAAGAAGTCGGCCTGCGCGGCGCGACGACCAGTACTTACGGCATTAATCCACACGTCGGTTTTGCTGTCGATGTCGGTTTTGCTACAGATATCCCGGATATTCCGCATAAATTATTAGGCGAAATCAAACTCGGCAAAGGCCCTGAACTGAACCGCAGCGCCGATAATAATGTAGTGCTTGGCAGAATGCTGCGCAAAATAGCTGAAAAATATAAAATACCTTATCAGGAAGCAGCGTCACACCGCGCCTCAGGCGGTACCGATACCGCGCAGATGCAAATGACTCGCGCCGGTGTCGCGACCGCCCTGTTGAGTATTCCGAACCGCTATATGCACACACCGGTTGAGGTTTGTGATATGCGCGACGCAAAAGACGCGATAGAATTGCTCACTGAAACTATTGCGGCAATGACCGGAAAAGAAACTTTTATCCCCGGACTTAGTAAAATCAAAATATAAAAAATAGTGTTACGTGTTAAGTGCTACGTGCTGCGATAAAAAATCGTAATCCGTAACCCGTAACGCGTAACCCGTAACCCGTATAAGAAAATATGGTCAGACTTTATTTAATAAGCGGCGATGATGACTTCGCGATAAAATTGCGCAGCCGCGAAATAATTACTTCATTATGCGGTAAAGACGCTGAAAATAATCCCGCTTTGGAGATTATCAAAGGCGACAGCGATGAGGCGAAACCTGAAGATATTCTCTGCAGTCTGCTGGGCGCCCTGCGGACGCCGCCGTTCCTCAGCCCGGACAAAAAAATCTGGCTGCGTCATTTCGCGCATTTTGAGAAAGCCCTGGCGGTCAGTGCTAAGGATATTATCAAAAAACGCATAGTCGAACTGATTGCTTTTATCAAGGAAGGTATTCCTGATGATACAATTTTGCTTATAGACGGCTCCGGTATCGATCAGCGTAAAGCTTTTTTTAAAGCCTGTAAAGCTGCGGCTGATTCAGATATTCAGATTTTCAAAAAAACAAGTTTCGGTGACCGGGGATTTGCCGAAAACCAGCGGCATTTAATACAGGGCATCTGCGCTAAAGCCAATAAACAAATCGATCAGGCAGCTGTTTATTATCTTTCGGAAACAATCTCCGGGGACAGCGGACGGCTCCAGACCGAGCTGGAGAAAGTCTTTTGTTACGCCGGAGACTCCGACCGGATCACGGTAGAGGATTGCAAAGCCATCTGCAGTTGTACTCCCGAAGCGATGAGCTGGGATCTCGCCAACGCGCTGGTGGACAGGAATATGCCCGCCGCTTTGCGCCTGGTCAATACCCTGGTGAAGCAGTTAAGCGCCCAGCGCGGCGGCAATCTGGAGCTGTCGCTTCTCAGCCAGGCGGCGCGGACTTTTCAGGAAATGATTAAAACCAAAAACGCGATGGCCGAAATTAATGCACCGGCGCGGGTTGGAAAATCATATTTTTCAGCCGTACCCCAAAGCCTGAAAGAACAGTTTCCGGATAATATGTTGCTGAAAATTCATCCTTTTCGCGCTTATAAAATATGCGAAAGCGCGTCAAGGTTCAGTGATCGGGAACTCGCCGGGACATTGCGTGATATCCTCGACGCTAACCGTAAACTGGTTTCGGGCGGCGGTGAATCCCGTATTGTACTGGAACAACTTATCACCAACATAAGCGGAAAAAGAAATTAAAGAAATGAAAATACTTAATGTACATATTGAAAATGCTTATAAAGTTCTTGGAGGCGAAGTTTTAAGCAGGGACGAAGCAATTGCCATTGACCGGAATGTCGCGGGCCCCGGGTTGATGGATTTGTTGTCGCTGGCCAATAAAGTCAGGGACAAATACGCCCCCGGCATTAAAGTCTGCTCCATCCTCAACGCAAAATCCGGTGTCTGCTCGCAAAACTGCAAGTTCTGCGCCCAATCCGCCCACCACAATACCGATGTCGAAACTTATCCGCTCGTCAGCAAAGAACAAGCCCTGAGCGCCCTGAAGGCCGTTTATGTCACCGGTGTGCGCTCTTTCGGCTACGTAACCAGTGGACACGGCTATCTGAAGCCGAATGACGAATTTTACTATATCATGGAAACGCTTGATGCCATGTATGAACAATTTCCGGACATGAAATTTTGTGTTTCCATCGGTATTTTGAGCAGGCAAACCGCTGAAATATTGTCGAAGCACCATTGCGGGCGCTACAATATCAATTTGCAGACAGCCCCGGCCAAATACGCGGAACTTATTGCCGACACCCACAGTATTGAGGATAAAATTAATACGGTTAAATATTTACAGTCATTTGGAGTGGAAATTTGCTGCGGCGGTATTTTCGGTCTGGGCGAGAGTTCGCTTGACCGTATTGATATGGCGCTTGCGGTGCAGGAGCTTGATGTCGAAGGTATTCCCTTAAACGTGTTGATGCCGATTCCCGGAACCCCGCTCGAAAAGATTCCGCTTATGCAGCCGGCGGAAGTCGCGAAAAGTTTTGCGCTGTTTCGTCTGCTCAATCCGCGAAAAATGCTGAAATTTGCCGCCGGCCGCGAAACGACATTGAAGGATTTTCAAGGTTTGCTGATGCTTTCGGGCGTAAACGCGCTGATGACCGGCGGTTATTTGACGACGCGCGGACGTTCGGTGGCTGAAGATGATGAATTTATTGACAGGTTGAAATTATTCAGTTCAAATCCCAAATAATTATGTCATTAGCAGAAAGAATAAAATCAGAATTAGCTGCTTTACACGATAAAGATCAATTTCGTGTACTGCGTGAACTCAAATGCGGCGATGATTTATTAAATTTATCCTCGAATGATTATCTCGGCCTGGCCGCCATGCCGGAACTGCGTGAAGAATTTTACCAAAAGCTGCTCGCCTGCCCGGCGGATGAAACTTATGCCTTGTCATCGTCTTCGTCGCGTCTTTTGACCGGCAATCATGCCGCTTACCGGGAGCTGGAGCGGGCTTTGAGCAAAATGTACAAGGGCCGGGCCGCCTTGGCTTTCAACAGCGGCTACCATGCCAATATCGGTATTCTGCCGGCCCTGAGTTCGAAAAGAGACTTAATCCTGTGTGATAAACTCAATCACGCCAGCATTATTGATGGAATTCGCCTGGCCGATGCGCAATTCAAACGTTACGGGCATCTGGATTACGCCGCCCTGTCCGTCCTGCTTGAGAAAAACTTCGACAAATACGAAAACATTTTTATCATCAGCGAATCTGTTTTCAGTATGGACGGGGACGCGGCTGATTTGCGCCGGCTCGTTGAGTTGAAACAAAAATACAATGCAACTTTGATTATCGACGAAGCGCACAGCGTCGGGGTTTTCGGCGCGACCGGCTGCGGGCTCGCGGAAGAGCAGGGCGTTCTTGATGAAGTGGATATCATTGTCGGGACTTTTGGTAAAGCCTTTTGTTCGGCGGGCGCCTATGCGGTCATGGACGAAGCGCTGCGTGAATATTTGATTAATAAAATGCGTTCCTTTATTTTTACGACCGCCCTGCCGCCGGTGGTGGTCAACTGGAGCCGTTTTGTTTTGAGCAAAACCGCCGGCATGCAGAAACGGCGCGAACATCTGTTTAAAATCAGTGCGAAGCTGCGCGAGGGACTGGGAACTGCCAGCGGTTCGCAGATAGTGCCTTTGATCGTCGGGGAAAACGCGGCGGCGGTAGCTTTATCCGAGAAATTACGTAAGGCGGGATTATTAGTTTTCGCTATCCGCCCGCCAACGGTTCCGGCGGGAACCGCAAGGCTCCGTTTTTCATTGACCGCCGCGCTTACGGAAGAAGATATTGATAAAATTTTAACTTTAATGTAGCTCAAGCGTCCCGCTTGTACTATCTACATTGCGAACGTAAAAATGCCGGGTGGTGGTGTAATTATGAAAAAGCTTTGGATAAATCGACAAAACGCTCCTGAATTGCTGCTTTTTTTCAATGGCTGGGCGATGGACGAAAAACCTTTTAAACAGCTTACGGTCAATAATGAATTAGACGTTTTAATGGTCTATGATTATACGGTTTTGGAAGCTCTCGAAGATTTTAGCGATTACAAAGCTGTGCATTTAGCGGCATGGTCGCTGGGAGTTTTTGCCGCGGCCAAAGTTTTAGCGGGAGTGAAATTCGCGAGCACTTTGGCAATCAACGGGACTTTGAAACCCATAGATGAAGAGGAGGGGATAGCGCCCGCTATTTTCCAGGGAACGATGGATTCCTGGAGTGAAGCGGGCAGAATGAAATTCAACCGCCGCATGTGCGGCGTGAAATACGGCAGACAATTCAAGGCAAATTTTCCGGCTCGTTCAGTGGATGAGCAAAAAGCCGAGTTAATCGCTTTACAGGAACAGATAGTAAATAATCCTGCTCCTGAAAACATTTTCCAACAGGCGATTATCGGTTTAGGCGATAAGATTTTTACTCGCCGCGCGCAGGAAAAACATTGGCAAAACGCGCGGATTCCGATGCGGATTATCGATGAGCCGCATTACTTCTTTCCCGCACTGAAAAGCTGGAATGATATTCTCTTTCCCTGAAATGGGGGGGAACACGGATGAACACGGACGAACACGGATAAACATGGACAAGAAAAAGAGCTCGAAGTTTTAAATTTCGAGCTCTTGAAGTTCTAGAGACCTTTCCAGGTACCTGGTTTGATGTCGTTGCCGTATTTGGCTTTCGCGGCTTTGAATTCTTCAACTTTCCTGTCCCAGTATGCGTAAATATCTTGAGAAAGAGTAGGAGCCATGTCCGCGAAGAATGTTTTGGCGCGTTCGAGTTTCGCAACCCACGCGTCGCAGCGGAAGCTGAACTGGTAAGTATAGTCTTCCAGGCTGTAGTCTTCATCGAGAAGAGCTTTGAAGAGAACTTTCAGGTCTTCGTATTTAGGAATAGAACCGGTTGGAGTTTCATACGCTTCGTATTCGCCGTAAACGCGGCCTTCAAACCAGTGCAGCCAGACTTTTTTAGCCAGTTTGCTGGTGCAGAACTGTCCTTCCCTGGTAAGCAGGAAGTAGTTTGTGCTGAAAACCTTCGGGCACGCGTCGCCGAATTGAGTACCAAAGTCGATATTGTTTTTGATATAATCGCCAATCGGGTAAGTGATGAAGTCCAGGTTGGCCATTGGCTGTGGAACCCGAACCCCTTCCTGCCCGATGGTGGCGGAAGTTGTTTCAGATTCCAAAGTACAGGCTTTCATGATAATACCATCTTCCCAGCAGGAGGATTCTTCGCAGGGGACGCAGGTGTTACTGTCCCGTCCGCCGTAAAGAACGCCGTCGACTTTTACCCCTTCCTTGTCATTCCAGGCTGAATCGAGGTTGTTCAGGTAGTCCATGCGCAATGTGTAACGGGCGTTGCCGTGAGAAATCGGAGTATCGCCGCCTTTAGTCCATTTACCGGCGAAATTTTCGCCGGAATCAGGAGTTTCAACCCCCATTCCCTGCCAGTATGGATTGTTGTCCGGGCCGGTCAGGACGTTGGAGAAGATCATTTCCTTAGCTTCGTTAAGTGTAGCGAAGATAACCGGGTCGTCGCTGCCGTTTACATCTTTGATGATACCGAAGATACCGCACTCAACGTTTGCGGCACGGAATTCGCCGTTGATGTTTTTGAAGTAGGCGATGTCGTCACCAACAATTTTTTCGCCGGGAACCATCGCGGTGGAAGTTTTACCGCAAGCCGACGGGAAAGCGCCGACAAAGTAGGTTGAACGGGCTTTTTCTTCGTTTGGCACGTTCATAATGAACATGTGTTCGCAAAGCCAGCCTTCTTTGCCGGATTTGTTGATCGCTAAACGCATGGAGTGTTTTTTCAAGCCGACAGTGTTGCCGGCATATTGAGCGTTCATTGAAAATACGAGATTATTGTCGAGATCCTGGTAGATGCGGCGGTTCTGCAGGTTTACGCAGCAGCCGCGTTCGTCCAGTTCGCCGGCACTGTGGCAGAAACGGAAGAAATCATTTTTGTCTTCCATGTCCATGAAGTGCCGGTAGCCGCGACGGTAAAGGATATCTTCCGAATGGGCAACGTAGCAGGAGTCGGTGAACTGCACGCAGCCGATAGAGAAGGGGCCGTGAGTCGGGCATTCGCAGAAGAGTTTAACGACAGCCTGTTTGCCGCGCATTATATCTTTCATGATGCTTTTGACTTCAAGCATGGCTTCTTTCGTATCAATGCAGTTAAGTTTACCCATGGAAGCGATTTTGTCCGCCGGTACCATATATTTAGTGTTGGGTTTGTCGCGGGCCTGGTCACCGATGCCGTCATAGTGCATGGTAGTATTGGCGCGGGCAAGTTTCTTTTCTTCCCCGAGTTCGATTGAACGATTGCGAATATATTCCGCGTCCGCGTCGCTGTCGTCGCAGAAGTAAACTGAGTCAGGACTGCACAACTCAATATAATCGCCGAGGAAATTATTCAATTTTTCGTTATTTAAAGCGGCAAGCTTCGGATAAGTATCTCCGAGCTTTTCTTGTAACAATGCATCATATCCGGACATATTGTTCCTTTTGTTATGAGGTTTCAATTCTTTATTTTGATCAGGATATAGTTGTCCTGTATTATAAATATAAAGTTGCAGAACTTGAATTATAACACTAAAAATGAAAATCGCAAGCCAATTAGATGTTTTTTTGCCGATTATTATAAAAATTAGTAATCGGTCAGTCGCCTTGCAGGTCAAAAAATGTAATCAGCCTTTTTTCT
>CAZEXM010000077.1:0-13435 GCA_964515915.1 uncultured Victivallaceae bacterium | reverse complement strand
TATCCAGAAGTTAGATAATTATTTGTTACAAAAATAATCTTGACTAGACACTAGGCCGTATGCGGGGTTTTGATATGGAGGCTGAGAGCAGCGATTAATCACTGCTCTGACCCTGCTCCTATTCGTCCATGTTATTAAAGATGCGACAGGGATTTCTGGCCCAGCGGATAAACGTTAAATCCGATCTCAAATATTTTTTTGTGGTCTAAAAGATTACGGCCGTCAAAGATGAAAGCGGGGGTTTCCATCGAAGCGTAAAGTCTTTCAAAATCCAGATCGCGAAATTCTTTCCATTCAGTTAAAATAGCTATAGCATGCGCGCCTTCGGCGGCTTTGTAGGGGTCTGTTTCGTATGAAATTTCACCTTCGCAGTCAGCGAGGTCTAGCTTGGCGTATTCCAAAGCCTGCGGATCATGGATTGCCAGGACAGCGTGTTCCTCCAGTAACAATTTACTGACGTAAATAGCCGGGGATTCCCGGGTATCGCCGGTATCGGTTTTGAAAGCAAAGCCGAATACAGCTATTTTTTTACCCGCGACAGTGTTGAACATGCGGCCGGTAATATTCTGGACAAAACGTCGTTCCTGGTAGTCGTTTATCAAAACGACCTGCTCCCAGTAAGCGGCGACTTCCGGCAGGCCATGAAATTCGCAGAGATATACCAGGTTAAGAATATCTTTTCTGAAGCACGAACCGCCAAACCCGACGCTGGCGCGGAGAAATTTTGACCCGATACGGGGATCCATTCCCACAGCATCTGAAACTTCGAGGATATTCGCGTCGGTTTTTTCGCAAAGCGCGGAAATACTGTTGATGGACGAAATCCGTTGCGCAAGCATGGCGTTCGAGACTAATTTAGTCAGCTCACTGCTCCAGACGTTGGTTTTTTTAATTTTTTCTTCCGGCACCCAGCGGCGGTAAATATCAGCGACAGTCTGTAAAGCTTTCTGCCCGGACGCGTCTTCCATGGCGCCGATGAGGACCCGGCCGGGGTTTTGCAGGTCGTCGATGGCGGTTCCTTCGGCCATAAACTCGGGATTGGAAATTATATCAAAATTAAGGCCCGTGGTATTGGATTGCAGAATACGATGCATCGCTTCGGCGGTACGAACCGGCAAAGTGCTTTTTTCAATAACAATTTTATCGTTTTCCGCGTGCTCAATAATATCGCGGGCAGTTTTTTCCCAGTACTGCAAGTTCGCGGCTTTGCCGGCGCCGGCGCCAAAAGTCTTGGTTGGAGTGTTGACACTGACAAAAATTATGTCCGCTTCTTTGATCCCCGCAACGACATCAGTGGAAAAAAACAAGTTTTTGCGGTGAACGCGGTCAACAACTTCTTTGAGGCCGGGTTCATAAATAGGCAAAGTCCCAGACTGCCAGGCGGCAATGCGTTCAGCGTCAATATCAACGACAATAACTTTATAATCCGGGCAGTTATCAGCAATTACCGCCATAGTCGGCCCGCCAACGTAACCCGCGCCAATACATAAAATTGTCTTATTCATATTTTATTCTCATTTTTATTTACAGTTCGTTTTTATTGCTATGAAGAAAATTAAAATATCACGTCTTACACCACATTCAACCAGCAATACAAATTTTTAAAACATTGTCCGTGTTCATCCGTGTCCGTCCGTGTTTATCCGTGTTCCCCTCGTCCCCCTCTATTCTTCGTTGTTACCGGCAAGGTCGCACAAACGGCAATGGCGACAGTCCAGGCCCTGAGGCGGAATGTATACTTTACCGTGTTTAATCGCTTTACGCATGTTCAGCCAGTTCATACCGGCCAGGAAACAACCCAGAATGATGAAGGCTCCCGGGGCCCCCGTCCATAACATGAAATCAACTGTCCAGGCGCTAATGATTTTGACCTGAAAAAGCGAACCGGTAGCTAAAAATTCACGGGTTGCGCCAAGTGCGACCAGGGCTAATGTAAAACCGAGCCCCATGCCTAAAGCATCCATTATTGAACGTACAATACCGTTTTTAGAGGCAAAAGCCTCCGCGCGTCCCAGAACAATACAGTTTACCACGATTAGCGGAATGAATATTCCCAGGGACTTATTTATCGCGGGAGGCGCATAGGCACTCATCAATAATTCCACAACCGTTACAAAAGTCGCGATGACTACGATGTATACCGGGATACGAATCTTTTTAGGCACGATATTGCGGATTAATGAAATAACGATATTGCAACCGAGCAGAACGAAAACCGTGGCAACTCCCATACTCAAACCGTTTTCCGCGTTACTCGTAACCGCAAGTGTCGGACACATGCCCAGAAGCATTACCAATACCGGGTTTTCCTTCCAGATACCCTTCGTAAAATCTTTAGTTAAACTCATAATCAGCATCTCTTATTTTTCAGCTTCGGAAAGCCGTTTAATTATTTCTTTGCGGTTCACGATAAAAACATGGGCGATTTTGTAAACAACAGCGACTACCGCGCGGCTGGAAATCGTCGCTCCGGTCATATAATCATATTTGCCGCCGTCTTTAGTAACTTTCCACGCTTTCGCGCCCGCAGTTTTCCCCGCGAACTGATCAAGAATCGAATTGCCGGGCGGCAGAGCCGCGTCTTTACCCGGTTTTTCATTGAAAATAGTTTTTTGCCGTTTACGCCCGCAGACAACCGTCCCCAGTCCCGGCGTTTCTTTTTGTTCGGTAATCAATACCGCTGAAAGTTTTTTGCCGTCAATGACCGCGATTGTACGGACTTTGCCGTCAAGTTCCAGACCCGCCATTGCGACAATTTTGCCGCTGTAGCCTTTCATGCTGTCCCCGGCGGCCGCGACCGCGACCAGTTTGCCGTTTTTTACGGCGCCGTAAAAAACCACCCCGTCTTTTTTGAAAACATTATTTCCGGGGGAGTTGTCAAAGGACGGCAGAACTTCCTGCAAAGCGTTATTCACTGCCCGCATTTTCATTTTTTCGATCGGTTCACGCGTCAAATACGCGAAATACGCCAGAATCAACGCGGCTAAGGCTCCGCATACCCCCAGGAACAGGCCCAGGATGAAAATATTTTCAGTTTCTTTAAGTTTTTTCATTTTTACGCTTTTACTCCTTCCGGCTTGTCCCGAACGGTATAGCCGAACGGTTTTTTAGTTGCGAAGCGGTCAATCAGGGGTACCAGAGCGTTCATAAACAGAATGGAAAAACTGACGCCTTCGGGATAGTTGCCCCAAATACGAATAACACAGGTAATGATCCCGCAGCCGATGCCGAAAACCACGGCGCCTTTTTTAGTCATCGGCGAAGTTACCATATCAGTGGCCATAAAGATGGCTCCCAACAGCAAACCACCGGTAAGTATATGGAACAGGGCCGGCGGGGTAACGCCCGGGAAAAAGTAATTGATTGCCGCCGTAAATGCCGCGACGGTAGCGACGTAAGAGACCGGAACCTGCCATTTTATTAACTTGAAAAGTATCAGGATAATTCCGCCGAGCAATAAAGCCAGAGCCGAAGTTTCCCCCAGTGAACCGCCCATATTGCCCAGGAAATACTGCTGATAAGCTTCAGGATTGGCAATGTTCGCGAATATGCCGTGCACGTTTCCAAGCACTTTTTCCGTAGTGCCGGCCACCCCCAGCGGAGTCGCGCAGGTGATGGCGTCAAGCGGAGTCGCGCTGGTAACGGCGTCAAGCTGTCTGCCTAAAACATTATTCCACGCTTCAGGAGTGAAAAACTTTTGAGCGTAACTGCCGACATTGGCATCCATAAATTTAGTCGGCACCCAGGTGGTCATATATTTGGGCAGCGCAATCAGCAGGGCAACCCGGGCAACCAGCGCGGGATTGAAGGGATTATGCCCCAAACCGCCGAACACTTGTTTGCCCAGCCAGATAGCCAGAAACGCGCCGATCAGGCACAGCCACCACGGCACTCCGGCGGACAAGTTCATCGCCAGCAGCAAACCGGTCAGAACCGCGCTGAAATCTTTAACCGTATCCAGCGGCTTGCCGGCGAGTTTGCACCAGATCATTTCGGCCGCGACCGAAAAGGCGATGCAATATCCGATTACCAGGATCGCGTCCGTCCCGAATAAGAGCATACCCGCGAAAACAGCGGGCATCAGCGCAATTATTACTTTAATCATTATTGACTGGACATTATCATCCGCATGAATGTGCGGCGAAGAACTGAGTACCAGTTCATTCCCTCTGGGAAGTATTAATTCAGCTTCCGGCTGAACTTCCGCTTTTACTTCTTCACTCATATCAATTCTCTTTATTTTCAGTTATCAGTTATCTAAAGGATATTTTCCAAAACTTACAACTATTTTTTAGTAAGCTTGCGAATTTCGGCTTTGGCGCGGCGAAAATGCTGCACCAGCGGCCGATACGATGGACAAACATACGCGCAGGCACCGCATTCCACACAGTCCATAACGTTATTTTTATCCGCCAGGTCAAACTTTTCACTTTCAATCGCGGCACTGAGAGAACCCGGTTGTAAATTCATCGGACAAGCGTCCACGCATTTACCGCAGCGGATACAGGCGGTTGATTTATATTGAGTAATTTCATTTTTTTTCAACAGCAGAATACCGGAAGTGTTTTTCATAACGCTCACCTGCAGGGATTTTTGCGCGAATCCCATCATCGGGCCGCCGAGAATGACTTTTCCCGGTTCGCAAATTACGCCGCCGGCAAATTTAAGCGCCTCAATAAGCGGCGTGCCTAATTTCAAACACCAGTTGCCCGGGGCCTTGACCGGATCACCGGTAACAGTAGTAATGCGGTCAATCAAAGGTTTACCCTCAATCACCGCATCCGCCACCGCGGCGGCACTGCCGACGTTCTGCACCACACAGCCTATATCCATCGGTAAACCACCGGCAGGAACTTCCCTTCCGCTTATCGCGCTGATTAAATGTTTTTCCGCGCCTTGCGGATATTTCACCTGTAAAGCAACGATTTTGATCCCGAAATCAGCGGCTTTCGCTAAAAGTATCTCAATCGCGTCTGTTTTGTTGACTTCAATGCCGATATAAATATCACTTACGCCAAGGGCTTTTCCCAGAATAACAGCGCCCTCGAGTACTTTTTCAGGATATTCCACCATCAAACGGTGGTCAGCGGTCAAATAAGGTTCACATTCGGCGCCGTTCAAAATCAGACAATCAATTTTTTTCCCGGGCGGCGGCGAAAGTTTAACGTGAGTAGGGAAAGCCGCGCCGCCCATGCCGACAATTCCGGCATCACGAATACGGTCCTTAATCGCCTGCGGCTCAGCATTTTTCCAATCCACAGGCGCCATTAATCCGCCCCATTGATCTTCACCGTCAGCCGTAATGATAACAGCTTGTACCGGCACTCCCATCGGGCCGGGAATATTGTCTATTTTTTTAATTTTGCCGCTCGTGGGCGAATGCAGAGGCACTGAAACAAAACCGTCCGCTTCGGCCAGTACCTGGCCTTTTTTCACTTCATCGCCTTTTTCGACGATTACTTTAGGCGGAGCCCCGATATTCTGCTGAATTATCAGTTCGTATTCCGCCAGCAAAGGCGCGGCCTGAATAGCGGCGGAGCTGGAAAGCGCTTTGCCGTCCTTTGCCGGATGAATACCGCCTTTAAAAGTAAGAGCTTTTCTTTTAGTCATTATGCCGCCTCGCCGCTATGCGCTTTTTCGATTTTCAAATGTTCAATTCCAGCGAGCAGGCAGCCGGTGGGACATTTTGCTTTTTCAATAATATCAGCATCGACGAGTTTTTCAGCATCATAATTGACACTGACGCTGAAACCGTCGATGATAAATTGACCTTCTTCACCAGCCTTGACGCATTTGCGACAGGCAATGCACGGAACCGCGCAGACTTTCATTTTCACCGCGCCCTTTTCCGGGGAACTGCAGTAAATATGAACGGTCGCGTCCTGCGGTACGAGTTTTATAAGGCCGCGCGGGCAGGTGTCAACACAGACTCCGCAACCGACACAGAGCGCCGGATGAACCACTGCCAGGCCGTTGACAATTTCAATCGCGTCAAACGGGCAGGCGCGCGCGCAGCTGCTCATCCCGAGACAACCGTAAGAACAGCCTTTCGGGCCGCCGGCGATCAGGGAGGCGGAGACACAATCGCTGACCCCGTTGTAAAGAGTTTGTATTTTTTCCTGATTGTGATTTCCCCCGCAAAATACAACCGCAGTCTTTTTGGCCGTGTTGCCGGTTTCTATACCTAAAGCTTTGGCAATAGATGATATTTGCTCCCGCGAAGCGACGGGACATTTACCTGGCGGGTTTTCCCCGGAAATTACTGATTTCGCGAAATCCGCGCAGCCGGCTTTGCCGCAGCCGCCGCAGTTCACGCCGGGCAGCAGTTCAGTAACTAATTCCATTCTTGGGTCGACTTTCACTTTGAATAATTTAGCGGTTACGCCAATGATGGCTCCGAGAATAATCCCGATAAGCGCCATGGCAATAACTGCCGCAATAAAAACTTCCATTATACTTCCTTTTGTTCTAACAAAGCCCTGAAAAACCAATAAAAGTCATCGCCAGTATACCCGTGGTGATTAACGCGATTGCCATTCCCTGGAAAGGTTTCGGCACCTGGCTCAGTTCAAGGCGTTCACGGAGACTGGAAAACAACACTAATGCCAAAGCAAAGCCAATTGCGGAGAAAAAACCGAAAAGGGTTGCTTGTCCGACGCTGTAATTTTGTTTTGCACTGAGAGTAGCCACCCCCATAACCGCGCAATTTGTTGTAATCAAGGGCAGATAAATACCTAAAGCACTGTACAGCGGCGGGCTGATTTTCTGCAGGACAATCTCGACCAACTGCACCAGCGAGGCGATAACCAGAATAAACAATATGATTTGCAAAAAACCTAAATTTATTGAGTATCCGCCGATTGAAACAGCATTTTTGAGCAGGTAGTTGAAAATTAGAGACGTCGCGAACGATGCGAGAGTCATTACGAAAATAACTGCTCCGGACATGCCGAGCGCTGTATCCAGCCGTTTCGACACCCCGAGGAACGGACAAATTCCTAAAAATCTGGCCAACACAAAGTTGTAAACCAAAACCGCCCCAATTGTAAGTTGAAGATATTCCTGTACTTCACTCATAAGCTGTTCCCTGATTGTTTCCCGGTTATTTTTTAGTTACTGAGGCAATTGCAAAAGTCTCCACAACAGATTTTTGATTTTATACGGCATCTTTTGATTTTGAGCTCATTCACATACCTACGGGTATGCTCAATCGCTCAAAAACCAAAATCTGCTCGCCTAAAACACTAAAAATCATGTTTATGTTGGACTTTTGCAATTACCTCTACTGTCAAATTGTTATATTAAATAATGCTCTATCCAGTTGAACATTAGATATTTATCGCAAAATAGAGTTCTTTCTCCATGATTTGCGCGAAAATTCCATTCAGAAAAATGTATTTTTAATCAATGTAGCTCACTTTGCGGAGGCTGAGACTGAGCATAGCGAAAGTCAACCGTCCCGCTTGAGAATATTCACAAGCGGGACGCTTGTGCTACATTATACACTTTTCATATTTTTTATAATATCTTTGACAGTATCATTTTTTATGCTTTTCCTGGTATATTGGCCGCAAAACTGAATTATTTCCTGTTCAGTTTTGCTGCAAGCTGCAAAGCATCAGTAAACATAACTCTATTGAGCTGATTTGCAAGCAAAAAAACAATCTTCTTTCTTCTCTTCCTTTGCGTCTTTGCGGGACAATCAAATTTTCTCTCTTGGGGACTTGCAAAATTTATCTTTAACGTAGCCTACGGCGGCGGCGGAATTTTTTAATCTGTTTGTCAACTGCATATCGCGTACTTTTTCCAGGATGATTTTAAACCCGGGCCCCGGTTTAAAGCCCATATTTATTAAATCTTTACCGTTTAATAATGGCGGCGGCAGTTTTATTTCGCCGGATTGTTCGACTATTTTGTCCAGCAGGAATGTAAACACGTCCATTAAAGCATGACTCGAAATGCAATCCAGACGATGCAGTTCCAGTTCCAAAGCAAAATTATCATCCGCCATTAAACGCTTTACTTTGTCCCTGCGCATTTGCGGCACCGCGGCGAAACGCATGTGATTTTTGACCGCCCGCGAAACCCGGTCGACTGCCTGCTTGGAAAAGCGCAGCCGCGACATGATATCTTTTGCCATTTCCGCCCCGTGATGCTCGTGCCCGAAAAAACGCTCGCGCCCGGTTTCGTCAAGGAAATAAGTCAGTGGTTTGCCCACATCATGCAGCAGAACGCTCCAGGCGATTAATTCATTCGGCAATGCCATTGACTTCAACATCAGTCTGGTATGTTCGAAAACATCGCCTTCAGGATGAAACCGCGGCGGCTGAGCAACCCCCCGCAGCGCTTCGACTTCAGGCAGAAGCACCGCCAGTAAACCGGTTTCATGCAGCATATCCAGCGCCTTGTCCGGGGTTTCACCCGTGAATATCATGCTTAGTTCCAACTGAATACGTTCCGCTGACAAATTCGCGGCTTCCGGCGCTAATTTTTGAATCGCGCCCAGGGTTTCCAATTCCAGTTCAAAACCCAGCCGCGCCGCGAAACGCACCGCCCGCAGCATTCTTAAATAATCCTCGCCAAAACGCGTTTCGGCTTTGCCGATTGTCCGCAGTACTCCCTGCCGTAAATCCCTGATGCCGTCAACATAATCCAGTACTTTACCGGTTTCCGGATCGCACAACAAAGCGTTCACGGTAAAATCCCGGCGTATTACGTCAATTTCCGGATTATCAGTGTATTTGACCAGATCAGGGCGGCGGCCGTCCAGATAATTACGCTCCTCGCGGTAAGTCGCGACTTCAAAACATTCACCACACTCTTTCACCAGCATAACCCCGAAGGCCGCGCCGACTTCCGCAGTGTCGGCAAAAAGCTCCGCTATATCGGCAGGCGCGGCGGAAGTTACAATATCCACGTCCCCGGGAGGCTTGCCCAGAAGCATGTCCCGGACCGCGCCGCCGACAAAATACGCGGAATATCCCGCGGAATGCAGTTTTTTGACTATTTTTGCCGCAATTTTACAAATACTGCTACTGCTGATATTGATTTTCATATTAAAGCCTTATATACTATATGTATAGTATAAAGTTTACTTTCTGAAAGGATAATTACAAATGCGAATTGCCTTTTTCGGCGGTACTTTTGATCCTCCGCACAGCGGACATCTCAAATTAGCCCGATACATTCTTGAGCAGGGTAAAACAGATCGTATTCTGTTTGTACCGGCATACGATCCGCCGCACAAACTTGGCCGGAAAATCAGCTCATTCTCCGACCGCTGCGCAATGCTTGAGTTACTTGTCGCCGACGAGCCCGGCCTGATAGTTTCGGATATCGAATGCCGTGCCGCACTCAAGCCGTCATATAGTTTTAAAATTATAAAATTACTGGAAAAAGAATTTCCTGATGATACATTACAGTTATTGATTGGCGGTGACAGTCTGGCGACTCTGGACACCTGGTATAAAGCCAAAGAACTTGTCGCGCAATACCAGATCATCTGTTACCCGCGAAAGGGATATGAAATCAGTCGGGAAAGCTTGTTAAAGCACTGGACAGCGAAAGAAATTGACATTTTATTGCAAAGCGTGTTGCAAATGCCGTTTTTCGATATATCTTCCACTTCGTTAAGAAACAAGGCCGCAGATAAAATGACAACAGAAAACATAAAAGAAAACATATTAAAATATATAAAATCCAAAGCTTTGTATTTAAAGGAGACTGATTAATTTTATGTCAAAAAAACAAGTTGCCCCACGGAAAATAGCTGAGTTTTGTGTTCGCGAAGCCGGAGAGAAAAAAGCCGCGGGCCTTGTCTCGCTTAAAGTTTCGGAACTTACGACAATCGCTGATTATTTTGTGCTTTGCACCGCGCAATCCGAACCGCAGATGAAAGCTCTGGCCAACTGGATTCAAAAGCGCGCTTTTGAAGAACTCCAGGTCAAACCAGTATGCGTTAATGGTGAATCCGTCAGTAAATGGATATTGATTGATTTTGGTGCGGTAATCGTACACATCATGACCCCGGAAATGCGGGAACGCTATCAGTTGGAAAAACTTTGGGGCGACGCTCCAAAATTGGAAGATATACAAAAACTGGAAGAATTAAGCGCTGAAAAATAACTTTAAAAGAGTAGTCAGTAGTCAGTAGACGGCACCGACAAAACTAAAAAAGATAACGAAACCGACGTTCGGGACGGGATCAAACGACGGAACGTTTGTCGAACATCTCCAATGTTCGAAACTTAAGCGACGAAGTCGCGCAATTGGATAATTCATCCTCAAAAAGCGAGGCTTTTTAAAAAATAGAGCTCGCGATGTTTTTTGAAAAGATGCGAGCGTTTGAGCTTTTCCGTAAGGCGTTACTTTTTCGAGAACTCAGGCCTCGGCGACTTTTGTCGCTGCCGTCTCAGTAGTCAGAATAAAGAAAAAACGGGAAAAATGCCGGTCTGGCGACCAGCGCTCCCGGCAAAAAGCTGTACAGTAGCAGCTTTTTATAAAAATAGTTTTAAGTAAGGATCAAATGGACTATTCATTTCACAATAATCATGACTGGAACGAGTTCCAGTGGGAAAAAGAAATTCGTCAGGATGAAAAACGCATCAGGCGTTATTTCCAGATACTCCCGTCCTGCCTGGATTTGCCCGATGAAGAAGACAGTATTATCAATAAACTGATGGCGCATCCCGATTTGGTTCCCTCCAGGGCGGATTCAAACAACACTGAAAACTCACTGGATATATTTTTTGAAGGCGATGATGAGCATCTGGATATAAGTGATTTGAAAGACCGCCGCGATTCGGATATTTTTCTGCACCTGCACAAATTATCCCTGGAATGGAATATTATACTGGTCCGTGATTTACGCCGTTCCCTGCGTAAATCAGGCTTGATTACGACCTGTACCTTCGGCAGGTTGACGGCTCGCAGTATTGATATAATTGAACTTGAAGACGCGCGGATGCCGCAATTTAAAATAAGTTTGCTGAAACGTATCCTGCGCGGTATAAATGACCTGCTTGGCCAGATAAACTCTTTCAGCCGCCGGCAAAATACGCTTAAGACAAAATTGGACACACTCAGTCAGCATTTACATAATGTTCGCGAAAAAGTGATTAATATTCTGCATGAAACACGAGTCAAATAAAAGTAAAAAAAACGTTTTTATTCTTTGTGCCGTCAGCTCGGGAATTTTATTTCTCGCTGCCTGTTCGGTCTGCAGGCCGGTTTTGTATCCCAATAGGCATTACCGGGAAGTCGGCTCAAAACGGGCCCGGGAAGATGTACAGGCCGCAATTGACAGCGCCAAACGCTCCGGACTTGACGATTCTTCCAGTTCCAACAGGACTCTGGCTGAATCAGGCAGCAAAAGAGCTGCGAGTACTGGTGTCAGCACTGCGGTCGATGTCGCGTCCGGCGGCATTGGCCCCGGCACCGTAATCGGCGCGGGCGGAAGCGGCATCATTTTTTTAATTGACTGGATGTTCAGCAAAAAGGCACCCAGGCCCTTATTCAAAAAACACGTTGAACTCACCCTGAGGCGGCAGGGCTATCAAGTTCTCGGCTGGAAATAAACGAAAAAAATCTGTAAATTTATCCGGTTTTGTACAATAAGCCGCAAATGTGAGCGTTTTATATAGTAAAGATACGACAAGGATTATATTAAAATTTGGATAAGCCCGATAACTATTTAATAAAAGCTTATTTGAATGGGAATGCGGATGCGTTTACGGAGCTTTATGAGCGCTATAAGCGACAGGTCTATTCATTCCTGTTGAAAATGCTTGCGGAAAAAAACTCCGCCGTTGATGATTTGTTCCAGCAGATCTGGATCAAAACATTGAAGAATTTACATCGTTATCATAATCAGGATCGTTTCCTGGCATGGCTGTTGAGCATTGCCCGTAATACCGCATTGGATTATTTCAGGCGGCAGAAAAGAAATTATATTTTCAGCGAACTGGATCGCGATGACACGCCGGAAGTGGAAAACACTTCTCAGGAAGAACCGTGGCGCGATATGGACCGGGCTGAATTACTGGACGCGGTGGAAGCGGCATTAGAATGCTTATCACCGGAACAAAGGGAAGTATTTACGCTGCGGCAGGATGGTTTGAGCTTTAAAGAAATCGCTGAAATTCATAAATGCTCAATTAATACAGCACTTGCCAGGATGCAGTATGCCATGAAAAATTTACAAAAGGAATTGGTTCAATGGAATATCGGAGGTTAATAAAATGAATAACAACTGCTCTCAGATGCAGGAAAAAATTCTTTCTTCCAATGGTGTTTTCAGCCCGGAAATTGAACAGCATTGCGCCCGGTGCGAAAGCTGCCGCCGCCTGCAGGAGAATTGGCACTTGCTCAGCCGGGCCAAATCCGTGCCGGAAATCTCATTGACGAATGATTTTGCGATCATCACGGCAGCCCGGAAATACGCCAAAAGTCAAAAACGCCAAATCACCATCCGCCGGGTCCTCGGCTATGCCGCCGCGGCCGCCAGTGGAATCGCCGCAGTATATACAGTTATGTTTCATGGCCCCCTGACCGCCGCGCCGAACGATATATTCCATAAATCCTGGAACTGGGATACTTTTGAAGAAAGAATTTTCGTCCTCGATACCGCCGTGGAAGTTTCACAGCAGGATATCACCATAGGCTCAGCAAGCAACGACGCTCTTGATGAATTTATTGAAACCGAAATAAATATTAAAAACATTTAAGTGGGATAATTATGAAATTTTTACTGCTGACAGTTCTGGCCGGGTTTGTCCTTAGCAATCCGGCAATCGCCGGAAACACGGAAAAACAAAACACTGAAGCTGAAAAAAAAATAGATAAACAGCGGGAAGATAAAAAACGGAAGGAGAAAAAGGAACGATGGAAACGAAAGCCCCGCAAATTCAACCGGGAACTGCCGGCGCAATGGCAAATCCTGCGCAATATTTCCAGCGAAGAACGCACCCATCTCCGCCAGTTATACGTTACTGATCCAAAAACTTTCCGGCAGGAACTCGCAAAAATAGTCAAACGCATCAGGCAGAAAAAACAAAAGACAAATAAAAAAATACAAGAATTGGTGCGCCGGTACAAAAATACTCAAAACGCCGAAAAGAAAAAAGAAATACTTAAACAATTACGCGAAGTTATCCGCAAAATATTTTTTTCAAAAATGAAAGACAATAAAAAACGGCTCGAATCACTGGAAAAACATGTCAGAAAATTGCGTCAGCAATATGACTTCCGCCAAAAGAACGCGGAAAAAATAATTCAAACCAGGCTGGATGCCCTCACCACTAACGCAAACTTTGACTGGTGAAATATCCGCCGCCCGGCATTTATGTTTTTGCGGGATATTTTTTAGAACGCGTCTATTTCGACGGTTCCGCCAAAACTAAAAAAGATAACGAAACCGACGTTCGGGACGCGGTCC
>CAZEXM010000076.1:5146-13540 GCA_964515915.1 uncultured Victivallaceae bacterium | reverse complement strand
GAATTACGTCATTATGCACCGACAATTGTAAGGTTTATTATTTTACAGTCCCTAAATTAATAAATTCTTGCATTTTATTATTCCTTTTTTTATCAATTGCTTTGGTATTAGTTGTTAATGTCACAAATTTTGTGATACAACCTTATGATTTCCAATATTCTTCTCATTCTTTAAAGCAAGAACTCATCGTAATTTGCGGTTGTTATAAATGCTGTCCTGGCTTTTGGATAAGCATTGGTAAACGCTACCGGAATCTTGCCTTTAGAATCTTTCTTCCACTTGAATTCCCATGCGCTTAAGGTGTCGTTGGACTCCTCGAGATAATCCACTTCCTTCTGGTCAGTAGTGCGCCAGAAATAGTGACGCGGCGGAAATGGTTGATTGCATTGCAGTTTGATGCGCTCCAATATCAAATAATTCTCCCACAAACCGCCAAGATCAGTTCTGGAAGCCAGCGGAACAAAATTTCCGAGAACAGCATTGCGGATACCAAGGTCATAGAAGAAAATCTTCCGGCTTTTTCGAATTTCTTTACGGGCATTGCGGCTGAACGCCGGGAGCGTGAATATAACATAAGTTTTTTCAAGCAAGTCGATGTATTTGTCAACAGTCTTATTGTCCGCGCCAATCAATTTTGCTATTTCCGAAGTGGAGACTTCTGAGCCTATCTGAAGCGCAACGGCACGAATAAGTTTATCAAGCAACTGCGGTTTCTTGATACTTTCCAGCATCAGCAAGTCTTTGTAGAGATAGCTTCCGGCAAGCATACTTAAGAGTTTTTGTTCGTCGTGCGGTTTACTGACAATTTCAGGATAAGAACCGTAAAGCATGCGTTGTTCAAGTGCACGTTTTTCCTCAAGCAATCCATGTTTTCCACACATTTCAGCGAAAGAGAGCGGTAGAAGGTGATATTCAAACTTTCTACCGGTCAGTGGCTCAGCTGTTTTGTCGGCAAGTTCAAAAGCTGAAGACCCGGTGGCGATCAATTGAATTTCCGGCAGTTCATCAATCAAAAGCTTCATGCTAAGTCCGATGTTGACGATACGTTGCGCTTCATCAATAACAATAATTTTTTTATTGCCAAGAATTGCTTTCCATTTGGTAACGGTTACGTTTTCAAGCATCTCACGGATATCTGGACTGTCTCCGTTTAACCACAATGTGTCATTGGAATGGGGTTCAATGATATGTTTAATCATCGTCGTTTTGCCGCTCTGCCGTGGACCGTAAACAATAATAGCCTTGTCAGAGAACAAGCGATTCTGGATATCGGATTCAATCGATCTGAGGATGTAAAACATAACAACACCTATGGTTTTGGATTTAAATCCTGTTATATATGAATGATTTTGGATTACAATCCTAAAATATACGTATACTTTTGGATTTCAATCCCAAAAGCCAAGAAAAATGCATTTTTATGGAAATTAATAATACCTATAGCTTATTTTTGATAGTGCTGCTGGGGGGCGTTTGCTTGATTTTTGTTTTTGTAAGCTCGAAAAAATTGCTTTGACAGTGCTCTTGGGGGCGTTTTGTTGGGAAATGCTGAAAATGGTATGATTTTAGACGGTGTTCTTGGGGGCGCAGCCTGTAAAAGTCTGTTTTAGTGATGCTCTTAGGGGCTTTTTGCTCGCGCTGTTGGGGGCGCTTGACGGTGCTGTTGGGGGCGCGGCTCTTTATATATAAAGGACGTGCGTTCCTATAGTTTCCTGTAGTTATCCTCTAAAAGAAATACAAAAGAAAGATTTTTTCAACAGGAAGAAATATTATAAAGCTTATTGCCAACCTTGACCCGCTTGCCATTTTACTGGTGGAATTTCAGGAGTAAAAAAGACTGGTTGCAGAAAATCCCATATTCGCAAAACCGCGCTTTCAAAATTTTCAGGAGATTTCTGCAATTTGTTTTTGCGACAGAATGCGTTCCATTGCGTCTCTTTCATCTTGCTTTGATAAAATTCTTCTGTGAAACTTTCCGGTACTGCTATTGGCATAGAAACGTCGCGACGTCTAAAAGTATTCAAAACCGCTTGCTTGAGTGTGTGAAAGTCGTGATCGAATAATTCAGTGAGGAGCCATATGTCATAAAAATCCTTCATGCGGCTGTTTAAAGTACCCCGTGAAACCATAGTTTCAGTTTTCTCGGCAATAGAAGGTTACCATGGGATAAATTTTAATTTGCGGGACTTCTCCATTGAGCAAAACAGGATATTTGACTATTTCTGGAGCAGGTGTAATTGCATCACCAATTCCGATATCAAATTGAAGTGGAATTTTTGCCCGGCCCAAATAAGCAGTTAGAACGATTCTAGTTCCTCCATATTCGGTATCATCCGAATCTGACTAACTTCTAATGATTTTTCATCAAAACGTATACCGTCATTGACACTGCTGGATGATTTACATATTTTTTAATTTAGCTTCAACGGAAGCCACAACGTTTGTAGGCGCAGGATTATTCATTCCAGTAAACTCTCCAAACTCTCCATGTACGGGGTAATGACATTAGTAACGCGGCATACTTTTGCGGCTTTCATAAGTTCAGAAACTGTAAAAAGCTTAAGACGATACCCCTCTCTAAGAGCCTCCATTGCAACATCAAGTCCGATTTTATTACGAAACTTGAAACAATCTGCTACGGTTTTGGCCGCGGAATAAACTTTTATTTTTACACCGTCGATCTCATGCGCTTCCACTCCATAAGAATATGACGCCTCCGAAAAGGCAACTATTCTCAGGGGAATCACATCTCTTTTCGGAATCCACGAATGAGGTTTTACAGCCAGCCAAACATCATGTGGAAGTTGAGTTGTAAAGTTATGAAAGCGCAGAGCAGAAAGAAGACAAACTATGCTTTTCGGCATCTTAAGCATTGCTATTTGGAGCGAAAATTCACTTGTGCTTTGTGCCTTTGAAGAAATATATACGCCGCGACAAAGCCGTTCAATTTCCCCTTTGGCGCAAAGTTCAACCAGTATCTGTGACGGAATACCGACCGCACGTATTTCTGCAGCGGAAAAAGGCTTGTTTGCATCAAGCCAGGTCTTTAGTTGTTTTTTATATTTACCCATAACTAATCCTTAAATCCTTGTAAATCATAGTTAAATATAAACAAAAAACTAGGATTTGCAAGAAAAGAACATTAAAAAAGGACTAATTTATGCAAATATCTGTGAATAAATGTCATTAAGTATAATCAATTAATGACGTTTTTTCAAGTAACCGTTTTTAAAAGCACGAAAATTGCTGGTAGGTTTCATGCTGGACAATTAATGAAAAATAAGCTGAATACCGTCAATTGTCAATTTGCCTGATTTTTTGTTGGAGTTTATTATTGCCATGGCTATGTGTTTCTGGACGGCTTGAACTATTGGTCTGGCTCCGAATTCCGGGTTTACTCCTTCGTTCATCAGGAACGGCAAAATACTCTCATCGTACTCTAATGAATATTCTTTTTCCTGTAGCCTGTTTATTTCCATTTTTACTTTTTGTTTTACGATCTGCTGCATTACTTCATATTCAAGTGGCCGGAAACATATTTGGCAGTCTTGGCGGATTCTTCCTAGAAATTCCGGGCGAAAATGGGATTTTACCAGACGTTCAACTATTCGCCTGGCTATGGCAAAATTATTCTGCCCCATGATGTTTTTACTGCCGATATTTGAGGTCATGATGATATAGTATTCTGACAGGTTATAAACTTTCTGATTATAGGTAATTCTTGCTTCGGAAAGGATCTGCAGGAAATAATCAAAAATCTCCATATTGCCTTTTTCTATTTCATCGAGTAAAATGATCCCCCTTGACGTTTTATTAAGGCGTGTTGTTAAATCCCGCAAAAATTTCTCACTGTTTTTATATTCGCTCATATCAAAGCGTAAGAGTTTTTTATTTAAAACTTGTGATAATACTTTAGCGGTTTCTGTTTTGCCGGTGCCGGTTGGCCCGGTAAAAAGAAATGCTCCCCTGGGTTCGTTGTCCGGCGCTAGTCCGGCTTCTCCGATTTGAATATACTTTACTAATGATTCAAAGACGTGTTCCTGCCCTAATACTAATTTTGTCATTTTTTGCTGTAACATAAAACCTCCTTTTTTAGTAATATAGCGGGCAAATTATGCATACGCAACTAGAAAAGCTCAAATAAATATGCATCTGCAATTGCTTTTGCAATTTTTATAATTATAATATATATAAACAAACAACACGAAAAGTAGGAATGGAAATTATAATGGCAAAAGATCAAGCAACGGTTTCTATCTCAAAACAGTACAGAAAAAAGCTTAAAGAGCTTGCAAAATCTCAAAGTCGTTCAATGTCAGCTTGCATTGAATACATGATTTCAGAAAAACAAAAAAAATGAATATGCATAAAACGTTAAAACAAAATCAGGAATCAGAAATAAGCCTATGAATGACGAATTAATAATCGAACAAGTTACTGACGGCAGCACTGTAACCAGAAAGTGGTTGGGCTTGACAGACAAGGAAATTCTTTTTCCTTTATTCGGGGCTGTCGGCAGTGCGGCATTGATAATGGCAAACAACTTTGGTATCTCAATGTTGATTCTTGCGCCACTTATTCCGGTTCCGTTTTTACTGGCTTTGATTATTCTGTTTGTTTTGGTTTATAGAAAACCTCCACATTATGCTGAAGATTTATTCGAGGGGACTTGCTATGGCGCTTCATACCTCCCGTATGCCAAAAAATTCAGCCATGCCCCGGATGGCATGTTTGTCGATGATGTAATTATCTGGGGCGATCTCGGGGCCGGTTCCTGGTCCTGCGGACTTTCTCTGTTAATTCCGCCGATGGATTATGCTCGGAATGAAGACAAAAACAACTTGAAACACCGCATTGATGCAATGTTAAGTTTTTTTGCCAAGGAAAAACTTCGGGTTCAGTTTTACTGGAATGTCGGGGATAAGTACACAGAACTTCAGGATTACGACCATATCACAGAAGGACTTGAAAAAGGAAGTATTTGTTATGACTACAGGAAAGAAAGAAGTAAAGAGTACGAAAAACAGCTTTCTGATCGGGAATTGCGCAGAGAAGAGTTTTTTGTGTTCATAAGCAGTGAAATTTCTGAACGGCTGTCTGAAAATCTTTCCGATGATACCTACAATAAAGCAGAAGAAGAATTACTGTCAAATATAAAAACTCATGCCCGTCAGCAGCTTAACCGGGCTTCGAGTTTTCTGGATACAATCGGAGTTGCATCAAAAAGGCTTAATACTCTGGAATTATGCAATCTGGTAAAAAAATATTACAATCCTTCGCACAGTTACGCGCCTGTAAAGGATTGTTTTGACGAAAATTTGAGCATTAAGGAAAATTGTATTTTCAGTGATATAACTGAATCTAAAGAGTTCAGCATGCTTCTGGACAATCAGCATGTCTGTGTGTATGCGCTGCAATCTCCCTTGCCCAAACAGGTTTATCCGGGAATGATTAATCAGCTTACCAAGCTGGGAATTCTCGGCTACAGCATCACGGTTAACATTGTGGCTCGCGATCTTGATAAAGTCATAAGCCAGGAAGAAAACGCGCTGAACGTTCTGCAAAACCAGATGCAGCAGAAAAATGCTCCGCATTCGCTGGAGCTTGCCTATAATCGCCGTCGGGAAATGCTTTCCGAGCTTGACGATGGCAGGTCAACGCCTGTTGACTGCCAAATTATAATTTCCGTTCACGCTCCAAGCGTGGATGAAATGCAGGTAAAGGCCACGGCAATAAAAGCTTCACTTACTAATCTAAATATTGGTTATTATGTGCTTTCTGAAACCAAGGGTGCGATTAATGCTTATTTTCAGGCCGCGCCCGGCTGGCTGTATGGGAAACGGTCAAAACATTCATTCAGGACGCTCGGAAAATATGCAAGCTGCCTTGTGCCGTTCAGCTCCACATATACCGGAAATTTGACTAACGCTGAAGCAATTTACAATGGAGAAGAAGGTAATTTGATAGGCCTGAAACAGTTTGCCGGGACACTGAATGAAGATTCCGATCCGCAGCACTCTATTATTTTCGGCAAAACCGGTTCGGGAAAAAGCGTGCTGACTGCGGACCTAATAATGCAGACTCATGGTTTTTATAAGTATACCTGCATTATTGACTACGGATTATCCTATCAGGATTTGGCAAATTCACTTGGCTATAAGCCTATCCGGCTTGGTCCCGGCTGTAGTATAACAATTAATTATTTCGACACTAATAATTTGCCGCTTACTGGTGAACATCTTTCAATGGTTGCCACTATTTTGCGGGTAATGGCGAGCGAATCGGTCAGCGTGGGCATGATAATGCGCTATTTGAAACCGTTTTATCTGGATCATGCAGAGGAATGGCTGGCAAATAAGCCTGAACTTTTGCATAAACTTACAACACTGGCGATACTTCAGGAAAAATATATGCGTGAACGTCAAGCCGACGACGAATCTGAAGCGTATTTGAAAGCTCTGGAAGAATGGAAAAACGCTAATTATGACGCTGAAACAGTAAGCCGTTACATGTACAAAGCTTCCGGTCGTGAAAGGGTGTATATGCAGTGTTTTGCGTTTTTCAGTCCTGAAGATTTTCCGATACATACCTTGTTTGTGAATTATCTGCGTTCAAAACCATTACCTGAGGAAGAGGATTTGAAAGGATTACAGGATGTTTCGGACATACTTGAGCTCTGGTGTGCCGGCGGCAAAAACGGCCGCTTGTTTGACGGCATGACCAATATAAAGCTTGATGGTGATTTTGAGTATTTTGAGCTTTCCAGCGTACCGGATAATGACCCTGATTTTAAATTTGTTGTCGGGGCTTTGATTCAAATGTTGGCCATGAGTAAAATTGAAAGTCTGCCTCGAAATGGAAAAAAGAGGCTCATTATTGATGAGGCTAACAGCTTCTTTGAGATTCCGCAGGGAGCAAAGGTTATTGAGTCGGCGATGACTAAATACCGCAAGTACCGCTGCTCGGTTTTAATATCATTTCAGCAGTACGAAATGCTGAATAACAAAGACATAAAGGAATCGGTTTTATCAAACATTCATCAATACATCCTGCTCGGGCAGTCCGACCGGGGAGATGTTGAGCGTTTAGGCGAAGCCCTGGGGCTGTCCGGAGCTATAAAAGAAGCTGTTTTGAATTTTGAAACACCGGCAAATCTGCCGGTCGAAGAACGTTATGCCGCTTTTGCCCAGGTAACCAAAAAAGACGGACTGACGGCGGGAATCGGCAGAAATTATTTATCCCCTGAAATGTTAAATATTCTTTCAAGCCATAACCAAAAAAAGGAGATCGAAAAATGAAAAGACTAAGACGGAAAATTTACGGAGTGGTGCTGTTTTTTGCACCGCTATCGTTAATGGCGGCTGATTTTAAAGACGCGTTGTGCAAGGTGATGGGTTTCGGGGCTTTCGTTGCATTTTGTCTTTGTGTGTTTTTCTGCTATGAAGGAATCATGCACTGGCGACAGGGTGGAAGCTTTGCCAAAGATATTATCGGAATCGTTATTACCGCTGGATCTATAGCTATTTGTACTTATATTTTCATCGCTTTCGGCCTGAGCGATGCCACACTTACCCCGCAATTTTAAAAAAGGAGTTTTTTTATTATGAAAAAGTTATTGTGTTTATTTTTTGTTTTGTTCGTAGCTGCATCATATGGAGAAGAAGCGGAAAAGAAGGAATGGGAAGTAAAGCCGGGAATTAAAGAAGGTGGATATAGTGAAGCGGAAGGCCCTTATATATATAAGTTAGACCAAACGTCAAACTCTCCAGCGTCAATTCCATACACACATTATGATGCTTATATTTATTATGAGTACAGCATACATGCAGGTTATGGTGATTTTAAAATACATGCTGAGGAAATTACCGCCGGACAAATTTTTTATAAAGGGCTTTTCGAAGATCAAGATGGATATTATTTATACTTTTATGTTCAACAGGGTTGGGGTTGGTCAGTTTTACCCGAAGGATATAGTGATCCAAAGCCAGCACCTGGAAGCTGCATTTTTTATATTTACAAAAAAGAATATATACAATCATTAGAAGTAGAATTTACGGCTGAAACTTATACATCTGAAATCGGTGAAACCATGTCGGTTACGGTTTTAATTTTTGGTGGAAGCGGTTCTTTTTCTCTTTCCGCGGGAACGAGACCCGCTTTCTTACAACCGGTCGGAAAAGGGCGGTGGGCAGGAAAAAGTTATAAAACTTTAAACAGTACAATCTCTATTGTCATCAAAGACGCTGTTACAGGCCAAGAGAAAGCCGCAACTGCAAATATTATTATTACAGAAAAGTCTGACGACCCGAGCGACTCCAGCGGCCCCAGCGACCCAAGCAACCCAAGCAACCCAAGCAACCCAAGCAACCCAAGCAACCCAAGCAACCCAAGCAA
>CAZEXM010000076.1:0-5046 GCA_964515915.1 uncultured Victivallaceae bacterium | reverse complement strand
CCCCAATGACCCCAGCAACCCGAGCACACCTGATGCCCCGAACACACCAGATGACCCTGGTGGCACTCCGGATGATCCCGGCACGTCGGATGATGCGAGTGAGCCGAATGATCCCAGCAACCCGGGCGAACCGGATGCACCAGATACTCCGGATGATCCTGGTATTTCCAATGACCCCGGCACGCCGGACACTCCAGACGATTCAATTATAGTTGTACCGGATGCTCCTGATGAACCGGGCGAACCGGATATTCCTGACGATCCGATTACAGTTGTGCCCGATACTCCAGGCGACCCGGATACTCCAGTTCCAGGTGATGACCAGATTACAGTTGTACCGGATCCGGAACCTATTGCACCGGACAGCAGCGATAACGAAGAGCCAATTATCGTTGTGGCAGGCGACAGAGAAGGTTCTGGTAGTGATAAAATTATTGTAACAAATGACGGCGTTACTACGGTTCGGCCGGATAATTATGATCTTGCTGTATTTTTAGGAATGTTCGGAGCAATCACCGGCTTGACCGGAAGCGCAGCGGCTCCGTCGAGTGCGTCTCAGGCAGTTCAACAAGCTCGACAAGAGTCCAGTAGCAATTCAAGCAACAAAAATTTCGTAAAATATGTGGAGTAAGAATTATGAATAAAATTTTATTCGTTTTTATGCCTTTGTTGGTCTGTGGCGGCTGTGTTTCGGGAACGGTCGGATTTGATGATGTCGCGACGGCTGTTGTTTCCGCAGTTACCGGCCTGGCCGCCCATGAACTTGCTCCGGATGATTGGACCGGCAGCGAAAAAGCGGGACTTGCGGCCGCTACAGCCGCGACGACCTATGTAATCGGTAAATCTCTTGCCGGCAGGGCAAAAAGAGAGCAGACAAAAGCACACGAAAATGGTTTCAAATCCGGAATGGCGTATGGAGCACGCAGGCAGTTTGAAATTATTCAGGCAATGCAGCGCGATGATCGATATTCGAGCAGAAATATTTATGCCATTCCGGCACCGGTAATACCTGGAATGAAAAAAGTTCCCTACAATGTTTATCTGGAGGTAACAGAATGAAGTTTTTAATACTTTTGTTAATCGGAATGCTTGTTTTTAAGGCAGCGGCACAGATGGCTGTACATGATGAAACTAACCGGCAGCAGCTGTATTTGAACGCGGTTGCGCAAATTAAAGAAATAAAAGCCAGCCGCAAATGGCTTGATTTAATAATCAGATATACAAGTGAAACGACTAATGTTTCCAAGACTATTGAGGACACATTATCCGATATTAAGCAGGAAATGCAGGATTTGACGAAAAAAATCGGAGACCCGAAGTTGATTGATACCGGAGCACATTCCACTGGTGAAGCGAAGGTGATTAAGAATCTCAGCCTGCAAAAAATCAGAGATGCCGCAAAGAATGACAGCGCATTGAAAGCTTATGATTCAGAAACGCTTTACGGCGCTGAAAGTACACCTGAATTCAAATATCAGGTTGCCGAAGCCGCGTACATTAATTATGAAAAGGTTTTAGCCGAAAATCACGATACAAAACGAAGTCTGATTGCCAAACGAGGAGCTCTTGCCCTGGCTCTCAAAAGTGTGCGATCATTGGCCGAAATCGGAAAAATATCGTCCGCTTTGCAGATTGTTAACGGCAAACTTGATACCATTAAAGAGCAGGAACAGCAGGCCTTAAATAAGCTTGTGTCAATTCAGATTAGAAACGACCAGAAAGAAAAACTAAAAACAAAAGCCAGGTCCAGAAAAATAATGATGGACTTTTTTAACGCGGATATTTTAATGAACGCAGTCAAAGGCGATAAATAATGACTGACGAAATGATCAATATAATAATATGGCACCTGAGAAATTTTTCTTTTGCTTCTATTACAATTGCGTTTATGTGCGGCTGTTTCCGGGGACGGGAAGTTAAAATTTTTGACCGGATTATGTTCACGGCCGTTTTAACGGCATTTATTGCGTTCTACAACCCGATACTGGATGAAGGAACAAAAATATTCCAGGAAATGACCGCCTCTAGCGACAGCAAAATTGATATTTATTTGGAAAGGTGCAGAACCATCCGCATTGAAGGCGACAGCGGATTCTTTGACGATTTCATCACCTCGCTGCAGGCGAACTTTTTTAAAGTCCTGCTTTCCTGCAATGTTGTTTTGCGTTTTATATCCGGCTTGCTGCAATCGTATTTCATTGTCGCATTTAAGATTCTGGCGCCAATAGTTTCAGGGCTTGCCGCCTGGGAAATATTTCGTAGCAACTTGTGGAAATTTATTACTTATTCCCTCGCCGCGATGATGTGGAGTGTGGGCTACCAGATAGCTGATATTTTCATACTGAAAGGCATTGTTCTGCTCGGCGTTCCGAGCGCGCTGAATTCCGGGGCGGGAGTAATGGTGATTACAGGTGGAACCGCTCTGCTGGGATTGCTGGTTTTTCTGATTACACTTTTTATTGGAATGAGCATTTTTTACCTGCTTACTCCAATTGTCATTTTTTCCGTGCTAAGCGGAGCCAATCCGGGAACCGCGGTTACAGGAAACATGAGAACCGCCGCCCTGGCATCAATGGCAATAGGCAGACACGCCCAGCAAATGGTTTGGAGTAGAAGCAAACACTCCGGCAAGCCTCCGACTCCGGCAATGAATATGTTGCCCGGCAATAAGGCGGGAGGAAAAAACAACAACCCGGCATCGGCCGTGTCTTTAAATTCCGTAACTAAAGCAATGGGAAAAGGAAAATGAGTCATTTTAAAAGTCATTATGTACAGAGCCGATTATACCTCAGGTTCGCAATTTTTCTGGGGATGGTGAGTATAATTCAACCGATACTGATCGTCAAACTTTTGCAGGAAGCAAATGAGGAAAAAGTTATTGTAATGGATGCGGGGGGTAACTTTCACCTGGTAAAATCCAAAACATTCCGGGAGACCAGAAAACTACAGATTGCCTGCGTAAAGTTTGCGGTCAAAAGCCTGCTTGACAGGTCGGCTAAAGGCGTAGATGATCAGCCCGGCCTTGAACAGGCATTCCTCATGAAAAACTGTGGAGAGCAAGTCAGGAACCTTATAAAAAAAGAACAGAATGAATTTGATAAGAAGAATATCAACCAGGACTGCGAAATAGGGCAAATAAATATTATCAGGCAGAAAAAAGGCTATTATCTTGCCAGTATAAGCGGTCAACTTATTCGCACCTGTAAATACATGAATCATTCTTATATAGATGTAAAACTGTTCCGGCTTGGTCTTCTGCTTTATAAAAATCCTGACATTTCCCAAAACGGTAAACTACCTTTGTGCGTAGTAAAAATAATTAACTACGAAACCAGGGAAAAGAAATGATAAAACATACTTTTTTCATATTTTTGCTGCTTTCCGGCATGCTCCATGCGGCGGAAAAAACAAAGCACAAAGAAATCGTTGCATATAAGCTGGATAAAAAACGGATTTATCCGGTTAACACCTATTTCACGAGAGGCGTTACTACCGTAATGTTTCCCGGACAAATTGAGGGAATCGCCGCCGGCAATGTGGCGATGAATACGGTCCACTATAATGTTGACGGCTCTCCAAGTAGTGATTTTCTAATGTCATTCCAGCCGGGTAATTATTATTTCAGCGTCAGGGCTTTGAAAGCAGAAGTTTCCGGCACTGTCAATATTATTTACGGCAGAAATACATACATTCTCAAGCTTCAGGAAAATGAAGATAAAGCAATGTCAAGTGTAAGCTTCAGTGGTGAAGAGGGAGAAGACGGCCTTGCTTCGGAGCGTAATTTTCGTCCACCTTCAATTGCCGTACTAAAAGGACTTTTGGACAAAGCGAAAAGCTTTGAGCTGTTGAAAAAGAAATATCCGGGAGCTGTCTCACAGGTGCAAGTCTGCAGCAATAAATGCATATCTGATTACGGAGACTACACCGTGACCGTGCTTAGAACATGGAGATTCGGTAATTATAATTCTTTGGTTTTTATGGTGGAACTAAAAAACAACACCAGGAAAACTCTAGTTTATACTCCTGAAAAAACAGCTTTTTCTGTTCTGAATGAACGCTTATATCCCGCCTTGATTGATGCTGACGGTGTGATGCCGCCACTTGCCGCAACAGTTGCTTTTTTTGTCGTCGCAAGCACTGCTGACGGCAGGAAAAACAAGCTTTCGGCGGATAACGAATGGAAAATATTGATTAATGCGACTGAAAATAAAAAAGCCGGGGTCTCAAAATGAATTTTTTTAAATCACCATTTGGAAAGCTGCTTATATTCCTGGGCATTATGTTTTTTGTATTCATCGGCCTCCAGTATGTGTTTGAGCAAAAAGAAACCTTGAAAGGACAAATAAATCAGGCTATAAATGAACCGCTTGAAACTACTTATAAAGCCTCCTTGTCTGATATTTTACCGGATAGAAAAAAGCAGGAACCAACTCAAGAGCCAACAAAATTAATTGCAGTTAATAAAAAAACATTCAAGCCCGAAAGAAACATTCCCGTCCAAAAATCCAACCCGGTGATATTCAAACCGGCGTACCGTGGATACAGAAATTCACCGGTAAAACCTTATATTCCGCCAATAGGTTTATATACGGCTGAGCCGTCAAGCATTCCTCCAAATCCCAACAGTCAAAGTGCACCTTTCGGTCAACTTTTGCGTTGTGAATTAACTCAAACCGTTATGACCTCAAATTTGCAAACCCCGATTATAGCTATGGTAACAGAACCCTTATGGTGGAACGGCAAAGAAATTATACCCGCAGGCGTGATTGTTCATGGAGCAGCAGCTTCCTCGCCGATGCGTGACCGGGTGGGAACCGGTACAAAATGGGTATTGGTCTGGCCGCATCGTAATAAATGGAATGGCAGAAAATTAATTTTAAACGCCATTGCTCTCGCCTGTGATAGAACCGAGAATTCATGGTCAAGAATAGATGGCAGCGCAGGCATTAAGGGAGATGTCATTTCAAATGAAAATCAAAAACGGATGTATGCGTACATGGCAAGTTTCATTTCCGGTCTGGGTGAAGGAATGGTCTCGGAAAATGA
>CAZEXM010000075.1:0-13829 GCA_964515915.1 uncultured Victivallaceae bacterium | reverse complement strand
ATGGAATTACGTCATTATGCACCGACAATTGTAAGGTTTATTATTTTACAGTCCCATAGCAAGAAAATTACTTAATATATTATAACCCTGAAAATCGTTTTTGCTCACCAAAAATAATTTTTTATTCCATTTTAATTCTTTTCTTTTTTTTCCTGGAAGAATACAAAAGCGATGTTAGATTGTAACTGCGTATTCGCTGAATAAAGATAAATTACGGGTTGGCGATGAAAACAGGTAGTTCAGAAAAATTAATTACTCCTTTGATGCCGGTAGAATTAAGCGGCTATATAGGACGGATTCAGCCTTCAACCGGAAAGTATGATGAACTCTATGCCAGAGTTCTTTTCATGGAAAGTAAGGGAACAAAAATAGCATGGATCAATTGCGACCTTCTTGCTTTTTCCAACCGGCACGCGGAACGAATCCGGCAGCTTGCCGCTGTCACGCTTGATATAAATATAGATAATGTAATACTCAGCGCAATCCATACGCATTCCGGCCCGGCTACCGTAAAATTACGGAAGTGCGGGGATGTTGACCCTGATTATATTATTTATCTTGAAACACAAATTATTGAAGCGGTACGCGAGGCCGCAGCTTCACTCAGCACCGTGGATATTTATTTTTCTGAAACATCCTTAGACAGCATTTCCAGAGACCGCAGAATGCAGGCAAACCGCCATGTTGACAATAAACTTCCAATCACGGCATTTGTGAAAGCGGATAATACTTATGATGCTATTCTCATAAATTTCACAATGCACAATGTAGGGCTAAGCGCCGTTAATCGCAATATATCCGCTGACATTGCCGGATATGCCGCGAACTGGGTTAAATCACATTTGCCTGGTCAGCCAGACGTTTTAATTACAAACGGTGGTTGCGGAAATATTGATCCTGTTGATCGTGCTGATGACTATTCGGCAGTAGAAAAACTGGGAAAAATACTTGGCGAAAAAATTATTGAAGGACTCGCTGATTCAGCACCGATTCATGACGAGAGCCTGGAAATTTCTTTTGACAAAATCGAACTTCCATTTGCTGAGCTTTCCAGCGGAGAAGTTGCGGCAATGCTTGAAAATCACCATAAATATTTTCTGACGCAAGCGGACAGTTACATGAACAGCTGTGTGTATGCGGCAATGCGGGAATGGGCCCGGGATACTATCGGCTTGATCAACGAAGGAAAAAAACCGGAATCCGGAGAGCTGTTTTTTCAGATTATAAAAATCGGGCCACTAAGCTATGTTGGCATCAACGCTGAAGTTTTTTCGCCAATGGCTGATACACTCAGAAAAGAAACGGGACAAGGTCAATTATATATTGTCGGATATGCCAACGGCTGTATTGGTTATCTGCCGCCGAAAGAAATATATAAAGAAGGAGGATATGAAATTGAAAGCGCGTACAAATTTTATGCCAGTTTCATGATCCGGTCCGGTGGTTTTGAAAAACTGCAGGAAGCAATATTAGAAAAATTAAAGCAGTAGCCTTTATTTATCGCTGTTGACTTCCACAGTTAAATGTTTCCAGTACATCGTCATGAATTAATTGCCGGTTTTTGTGCCTCCGGGCTTTCCTTTTTTACTTCCTGCGCGATAGTGCGCAGGTGAAACCTTGAAATATTTTTTGAACTGCGCTGAAAAGTCATAGGCTGAAGAATAGCCCAATTCAATGGCTGTTTCATTTATCCGCATTTCCGGGTTTTGTAAAAGCGCACAGGCTAAATCAAGCCGCCTCCTGATTCGATACCGCCAGGGCGATACTCCTATTTGCTTCTTGAATAACTTGCGGAAACTCTCATAGCCAAGCCCCTGTTTGCGGCAAAATGCCTTCATATCACAATTCTTGCTGAAATCACGCCCCAGAAAAGCGCACGCTGAATCAATTAATACATTTTCTTTACTCACCCCGTGCCTGGAACAACGCCGTTGAATGTCCGCTAAAATTTTTGCGAAGTCTCCTACAATAAGCGGCAAAGCACGCTCGTCAATCGTTTTGAACCGCTCCTTAAAGAATATTAATTTGTTAAAAAAATCCGCATCTATTTCAATATTCTCACGCAATGGCTTCGTCTCAATAATCCGCATTGAACGTAAAGCCTGATAAAGAGCCGGACCAATTTCAATAAAAAATTCGAGCCACTTATCATCATCTTTTATGCTTAAGGTTTCGGCTTTGCCGGGAATACGCTTAAAACACATCCCCGCTCCAAGCTCAAATTTTTCACCATTTTCAGTGTATAATGTCCCTTCACCCCTCAGAATAATAATCAAAGCAAAACGCGGATGGACGGCATTATCATATTCAAGCCTGTTCCCCTGCTTAAACATAAGCCCGGCTCCAAAGCGTTCACCGGGAGTTAATACCAAGCTGCGGTATACGATGTCATGTTCATATATACTGAAATCAATCTCATTAAGTGATTTTTTACCATTTTCCATATGCTATATTCCCAATATTTCTATTTTACGGTATAAGAATACAGTTATATTATAACACAATAAATACCAAATTTTAATAAATAAGAGAATTATTTTATGAAAACCCCAAGTACAAGCCTTATTCTCGACAAAAAAATATGGCAAAGCCCCGAATGTGTAAGCCTGAACCGTTTACCTGCCCGCGCCAGTTTGTTTAATTTTTCAGACGAAGTTTCAGCCCGTAAAATAGGTAAAGAGTTTTCGCCATGGGTTCAAAAATTAGCCGGCAACTGGAAATTTCATTACACGCGTAGTCCTGAAAAATTGGACAAGGATTGTGTTGACCCAGCGACTGACGACAATAACTGGGATGATATCGTGGTGCCCGGGTGTTTCAACATGCAGGGTTACGGCAAGCCGCATTACACCAACGTGCAAATGCCATGGGATAATCTGCCGCCAAACGTTCCGGAGGAAAACCCGGCCGGGGTTTACCGGCGCACTTTTGAGCTTGACGGTAATTGGTCGAAACGCCAGACTATTTTACATTTTGATGGTGTTGAAAGTGTTTTTTGGGCCTATGTGAACGGTCGGGAAGTTGGTTATGCCAAAGACACTCGTACTTCAAGTGAATTTGACATCAGCGCTTTTCTGAAAGACGGCGAAAATCAATTAACAGTAATTGTGGTCAAATGGTCGGACGCGAGTTTTATCGAAGACCAGGACCATTGGTGGATGGCGGGAATTTACCGCGATGTCTATCTCCGCAGCCTGCCGCGAAATTCAATCTCCGACCTTTTTGCCACCGCGAGTCTGGATGATGAATATAAAAACGGTTTGCTCAATCTAAAATTATGCGGCTGTTTCATCGATTCCGGCGAAGACTGGAAATATCATTGCCGACTCTATGACGCTGCCGGAAAAACTGTTTTTGACGAGCCGGTTGAAATGAACGTGAAAGGCAAACCAGGCTTCTGGTATCCGTGTTCAAGTGATCCGCGCCGCACCAAAGGCGAAATAACAATAGACGTTCCCGCTCCTGAAAAATGGAGTGCCGAAGCGCCGTATCTTTATACTTTGACCGTTACATTAGTTGATCCGGACGGCAAAGTTGTCGATGCGACCGGCATAAAAGTCGGCTTCAGGAATATTGAGATCAAAAACCGCGAATTATTAATCAACGGACAAGCCGTTTTAATAAACGGAGTCAATCGCCACGACCACGACGACGTTCACGGCAAAACCGTCAGTGTCGAACTTATGAGGCGTGATCTGGATTTGATGAAACAATTCAATTTTAACGCGATTCGAACTTCACACTATCCCAACGCGCCGGAATTTTACGATCTTTGCGACGAATACGGATTTTACGTCATCGACGAAGCCAACATCGAACATCACGCCTTTTACAACGATTTATGCGCGAATCCTCAATGGGCGATGGCTTTTCTCGACCGTGCCGTGGGAATGGTTGAACGCGACAAAAATCATCCCTGTATTTACGCCTGGTCATTAGGCAATGAGTCCGGCTGCGGCGAAAATCACGCGGCGATGGCTGGCTGGATTCGTTTTTTCGACCCGGCGCGAACCCTGCATTACGAAGGTGCTTCACATTGCGGACTTTATGCCGGAAAAGACAATGTAAATCCGGCAATCACTGATTATATCGCTCCGATGTATACTTCGCCTGACGACTGCGTCAAGTGGGTACAAAAGCAAAAAGACCCGCGCCCGTATATCATGTGCGAATACTCCCACGCTATGGGCAACAGCAACGGTAATTTAAAAGAATATTTTGAAATATTCGAAAAATATCACGGTTTACAGGGCGGTTTCATCTGGGAATGGATCGATCACGGCATCAAGCAGGTCGATGAAAACGGCACTGAATACTGGGCTTACGGCGGCGACTTCGGCGACAAACCGCACGACTCGAATTTTTGCGCCGACGGCATGGTATGGCCTGACCGCAGCCCGCACCCGGCAATGTTCGAGTACAAAAAACTGGCGCAGCCGCTGAAAGTTTCAGCCATAGATCCGGTTCAAGGGCGTTTTGAGATTTTCAATAAAAATTATTTCGTCGATTTATCTTATCTGGAAATAGTCTGGGAATTGAAAGTCAATGATAAAGTTATTCAAAACGGTACACTGCCGATGCCCGCGACCGGCCCCCGCCGGAAGCAGGAATTAAAGCTGGATTTTGACAAAGTAACATTGAAGAGCGGAGAAAGCAGTTACCTGCGTTTCTCATTCCGCCGTACCGGTGCGGCTCTCTGGTCAAAAACCGGATACGAAGTCGCCTGGGAACAATTCGCGATACCTTTCAAAGCTGTAAATACCACATACCCGGAAACCGCTTTTGAACTCAATCCCGCTTCCACTTTCGGTAATATTTTAAAGCTGAATAATTTACTGGATGCCAGTACTGAAATCAGTACTTCGCTTTGGCGTGCGCCGATTGATAATGATGGAATCAAAAACTGGAACAGCAGCGACGACACACGCGCTTTAAATGTCTGGATAAAAAAAGGCGTGGACAAAGCTGAAGCTGTTGTTGAATCAAGCGTTTTTGAAAACGGCAGACTTTCTGTTAAACAAATCGTCAAATGCAAGGAATCCGCCGTCAGCAACGAGCAAGTTTACAGTGCTTTGCCTGGCGGAGCAATTTTAGTTGAAAATACTTTTACTGTTCCGGAAGACTTAAGCGACTTAGCGCGTCTTGGGCTTGTTTTGAATTTACCTGAAGATTTTGACCAGGTCGAATATTTTGGATTAGGCCCGCACGAAAATTATATCGACCGTCAAGCGGGAGCCTGGTTTGACCAGTTCAAAGATTCCGTTGACAACATGTATGTTCCATATATTCTGCCGCAGGAAAACGGTGCCCGCTGCCAGGTAAGCTGGACCGCGCTGCGCGCCGCCGCCGGTAACGGCCTGTTGATTATCGCACCGGAAAAAATGCAGTTCACCGTATCCCGGTTCTCGGCTCAGCAAATGTATGGCGCTAAACATACCAATGAACTGAAACCGGAAAATTGTGTGTATTTGCATCTGGACTACGCGCAGCGTGGTTTAGGAACGCGTTCGTGCGGTCCTGACACCATGGATAAATACAAATTAACATCAGGGACTTTCCGTTTTAACTTCATAATGACCGCGCTTAAACCAGGCCGGAAACCGGAAGAGCTGTATCGTCAATACTGCAATTGATTTTTTTATCTAAAAACATTTCAAAATTTGCTATAATGTGCTATCTTAATGGCTTTGCTGAATATATTAAAACAAATGTTTTGTCCGGAGCCTTATACATGAGCACAAATAATGAAATGCCGAAAGCTTACGAACCTGGGGATATCGAAAATAAATGGTACCCTGTCTGGGAAGAACGCGGCTATTTTCATGGTGAACCTGATTCACAGAAGAAAGCATATTCCATCGTAATCCCGCCGCCGAATGTAACCGGTATTCTGCATCTGGGACATATTCTCAACAATACATTGCAGGATGTCCTCATCAGATGGCGCAAAATGCAGGGCTATGAAGTCAGCTGGTTTCCCGGCACCGACCACGCCGGAATCGCCACCGAAAGCAAAGTTGAAAAAACTTTGCGCGAAACCGGAAAACCCGGACGCGATGAACTCGGCAGAGAACAATTCATCGAAAAAGTATGGTCATGGCGCGAAGAATATGGCGGTACAATCATTAAACAACTCCGTAAACTCGGTACCGCCTGTGATTGGGAACGGGAACGCTTTACCATGGACGAAGGGCTGAGTACCGCCGTCCGGAAAGTTTTTGTCGACCTCTATAACAAAGGCTGTATCTACCGTGGGCAACGCATGATTAACTGGTGTCCCGTCGCCAAAACCGCGCTTTCTGATGAAGAAGTTATCTATAAGGATGTCGACGGGAAATTTTATCATTACAATTATCCTCTGTCCGATGGTTCCGGCGTTTTGCAAATAGCGACGACCCGCCCCGAAACGATGTTCGGCGATACTGCTGTCGCCGTTCATCCCGACGATGAACGCTACAAACATTTTATCGGCAAAACCGTTGATTTACCCTTAACCGGGCGCAAAATTCCAATTATCGCCGACGAACACGCCGACCCCGGAAAAGGCACCGGCTGTGTAAAAATAACTCCCGCCCATGACCCTAACGACTTTATGGTTGGACAGCGTCATAATCTGGGGCTTATTTCAATTATGAACGACGACGCGTCCCTGAACGCTGAATGCGGGCCCGAATTTGCCGGCCTGGATCGTTTTGCCGCCCGTAAAAAGTGCGTCAGGATGCTTGAGGAACAGGGACTCATGGTCAAAATCGAGGACATCAAGCACGCCGTCGGTTATTCCGAACGCGGTGATGTGCCGATTGAAACTCTCGTCAGCGCCCAGTGGTTCTGCAGCATGAAGGAACTCGCCAAACCCGCCGTTGAAGCGGTGAAAAGCGGTAAAATCACCTTCCATCCGCAACGCTGGAGCAAAACGTATGACCATTGGATGGAAAATATTCAGGACTGGTGCATCAGTCGTCAAATCTGGTGGGGGCACCGCATCCCCGCATGGTACAATGATGAAACTAACGAAATTTATGTCGGCATGGAAGCTCCCGCTGACGGCGGGTCATGGACTCAGGAAAAAGACGTTTTAGATACCTGGTTCAGTTCCTGGCTGTGGCCCTTTTCGGTCATGGGCTGGCCCGAAAAAACCGATACTCTGGAATATTTTTATCCGACCTGCGATTTGGTTACGGGGCCGGATATTATCTTTTTCTGGGTGGCTCGGATGATTATGGCCGCTTGCGAATTCATGGGCGACGTTCCCTTCAGAAACGTTTATTTCACCAGTATTATTCGCGACGAGCAGGGGCGTAAGCTCAGCAAATCCCTGGGTAATTCGCCCGATCCGCTGGATGTCATTGATACTTACGGCGCGGACGCGCTGCGTTTTTCCATCATTTATATCGCGCCGGTGGGAATGGATATCAGATACAGTAACGAAAAGTGTGAACTGGGCCGTAATTTCGCTAATAAATTGTGGAATGCCTGTCGTTTCCGCAGTATGCAGGGGCCGGTTACCGCGGGATTCCGCGATTTATCGGGCGTTAATCACAAGCTGCTTACGCCGGACGAAATATGGATCATTTCATGGATTAATGAAGCGATTATAATGACTGACAAGTCGCTTGAGAATTTCCGTTTCCATTATGCCGTGCATGAAATTTACGAACTGGTCTGGAGTACTTTCTGCGACTGGTTTATCGAAACCGCCAAAGTGCGTTTGTACGGCAGCGAAGAAGAAAAGCAGCAGGTTCTGCAGGTGCTTGACTTTGTCCTGTTTAAAATTTTGCGCCTGCTGCACCCGTTTATGCCCTTTATCACTGAAGAACTGGCTCACCAGATGGGTTTTTTGAGTGAGGATCAGACCATCATGCGCGAACGATATCCGCGGCCTCTGGAAGATTTGAATATTCCATCAATTATGGAAAAAAACCATGATTTGCTTGACCTGGTTGAAGCTAAATTCCAACTGGTTCGTGCCGGACGCAGTTTACGAGCTGATTACGGCATCCCGGACGGCAAAAAAATAAATTATTTTGTCAAGGCGCTTGACCGGGTTAACGCGGATTTCCTGAACAGCGAAAAAGCTTCTCTCAAAATATTGCTCAGGGCCGATAATATTGAGATTTCCCTTGCCGATTATGATGTCGCGGGCAGGGGAGCCGCGCCATCGCAAATCGCCAACGCGGGAATTATTTATCTGCCGCTTGCGGGCTTAATTGATATTGAGGACGAAATCAATAAACTCAATAAACAGAAAAAAGAGCTGCGGGGCTGGATTAAGGGTTCGATGGCGAAACTTTCAAATGAAAGGTTTTTGAGTAACGCTCCCGAAAAAGTGGTCAGTGCGGCAAAGGGTCATCTGGAAGACCTGAAACAGAAACTTGAGCGCGTTGAACTGTTGATTGGTGATTTGCAGTAACCTGGTCCAGGCGCCGTCCGGGTCCCGCCGGGAACGTCCCGGTGCGATATATTTTTGTTTTCCGGCGGTTTCGCCGAAAAAAAAATTCTGGTAAAGAAAGCTTTTGTCGCAAATATCCGTTGACAATTTTACATTCCGGCATTATTTTAAAAAACAGCCATAACGGCATTAATATCTTGAAAGAGTTAACACGTTTATTAGGAGAGTGTTATGCGCATTGCACTTGTTACCAGTTATCCGCCTATTGAGTGCGGTATAGCTACTTATTCCAGTTTTCTTGTGAATGCTATGAAATCCACCTCGAATGAGTTGCATGTAATCAGTCAATATGGAGCGAAAGGTGACGAAGTTTATCCTGCTTACGGCTCGAAACAAGGCGCTATCGCGAAAAAAATCTTTGACATGACTATGCAGTTCACTCCTGATGTCGTGCATATCCAGCACGAGTACGGCCTTTTTGGTGAAATGGACGGTATTGCGGTACTTGAGTTGATATACCGGTTCAAATCGATGACTATGGTAGTGGTTGCCACGCTGCATACCGTACATCCCGAGCCGGAATACAGGAAAAAAATAATTCTTTCCACAATGTGCCGCGAACTTGACGCGATAATTGTTCATGAAAAGGTTCATGTCAATATTTTACAAGCAGTTTATGGCGCCGACCCCGCGAAAATAATCCTTGTGCCGCATGGAGCCAGAGAAATGGAACCCGTCAACGACGCCAAGGCAAAATTGAACCTTGACGGCAGAAAAGTCGTATTACTTGCCGGGTATTTCAGGCCGAGTAAATGTTTTGACCGGATGGTTGATATCTTCCCGGAAGTTGTTGAGCGCTGCCCGGAGGCGACGCTGGTCATCTCCGGAAAAATGCGAATGGTTGATTTTTCGCATTATCGCAATGATCTTTTCGCAAAGATTGATAATTCCCCGGTTCGTGATAAAATCGAAGTATTCCGGGGCCAGTTTCCGCAAGATACCTTTGACACTATCGTCTCTGCTTCTGATATAGTCGCCTTTCCATACAAAGCCGGAGCGCAGAGTGGAATTATGGCGCACGCATTTACTTTCGGGAAGCCGGTTGTCTGTTCTGATTTACCCGCGTTTAAGAGTATTATCAATGAGTCGAAAGCCGGTTTTACCGCGACCGGCGATGATGAATATGTAGATCGAATTGTCAGTTTATTACAGGACGATGAGCTTTACCGGGAATGCTCGGAAAACGCGTTGCGCCATGTGCGGGAAAAAATTTCCTGGAGTATTATTGCCGAACGGACGCTGGATGTTTACAGACGCTTTGACCCTAATTTTCCGAGATCGAGGTATGTATATGTGGGATAAAGGCAGGACGCTATTCAAACGCTGCGAAAAAAACCCCTTGATCCGCCCCGGAGATGTCCGTCCGTCGGCTGCAGGCTTCAGGGTTGTCGGGGCGTTTAATCCGGGAGCCGTGCTGTTTAAGGGCGAAATTATTCTACTCCTGCGGGTTGCTGAGGACTGTGTGCGCGCGCCGGGAAAAATCCGGGTGCCGTTTTACGATTTCAGCTCTGCTGACGGAGTCCCCGGAGTCATGGAATTTGCTGAGCATGACCCGGAACTTTGCTTGAAGGACAGCCGGGGCGTTGTCTATAAGGGAAAGGATTATCTTTCGAGCATCAGTCATATCCGGCTGGCCCGCAGTAAAAACGGTATTGATTTTACCGTTGATGACAAGGCTTTTATCTATCCTTGTTCGGCGGACGAGGAATACGGTATCGAGGACGCGCGGGTGAGCCTTATTGACGGCAGGTATTATATAAACTACACGATTGTCTCCGGTGACGGGTGGAGCACCGCCTTGTCGCGTACCGACGATTTTGTCACCCATGAACGGCTGGGGGTCATATTTTATCCCCAGAATAAAGACGTGGCGGTTTTCCCGGAGAAAATCAAGGGAAAATATGCCGCCCTGCACCGTCCGAACAATGACGGTTTCGGAAAACCCTCGATCTGGTATGCCCGGTCTCCTGATTTGCTGCATTGGGGCGGGTACAAATGCCTGGCCAGGCCGCGGCCTGATAATATCTATGAAGGATTAAAAATCGGCGGCGGCAGCGCCCCTTTGAAGACCGACCGGGGCTGGCTCTGCATATATCATGCAAAGGACGCGGAATCGCGTTACAGTCTTTTTGCGATGCTGCTGGATATTGATGAGCCGTGGAAGGTGCTCAAACGTCCGGAAAAACCGTTTTTAATTCCCGAAGCGGAATATGAAACCGGTGGTTTTTTTCCTGGTGTCGTATTCAGCAATGGAATAGTTGAAAAGGACGGCTGTGTTTACTTGTACTACGGAGCGGCTGACGAGGCGTCGTGCCTGGCGATAAGCACGGTTGATGAAATAATGCGGACGTTTTTGTGAAAAAAGAGCAAAGGAGCGTTGACAATCATGACCAGGGGGAAGCAATACAGAAATATTGATGTAATTAACCGTTGGAAAGGAAATCCGATAATCACGATTACGGACCTTTGCTGTCCGTGTTCGCACATTTGCAATGCCGCCGCGGTAAAGTTCAAGGGACGGTATTTGCTGCTGGTAACCATCGAGGACATGCGCGGCACAAAAAGCATCTATATGACGCAAAGTGATGATCCGCATCGTTTTACAGTGGATGGCACACCTTTTATTTCCAGCGACTCAAGGGGAAAGTTCGCCAAATATGAACGCTACGGCGTACTTGATCCCAAAATTACGCTTATCGGAGACGTGTACTATATTACCTACACCGCCTCCAGCCTGTACGGTTTTCGTTTGGCTCTGGCTGAGACCAGGGATTTTAAAACAGTCAAAAAGCGCGCGTTTATTTCCGAGCCTGATTCCAAGGGCGGCTTGCTCTTTCCTGAAAAAATTGACGGCAAATATGTAAAACTGGAGATGCTCAAGGAAGGCGGGAGAATATGGATAAGTTATTCCGATGACCTCATATACTGGGGCGGATACGATGAATTAATGTCGCCGCGGGGCGGTTTCTGGGATTCGCACAAGGTCGGCCCGGCGGTGCCGCCGATGCGGCTTGACGACGGCAGGTGGCTGTTAATATATTACGGCGTCAAAAATACCTCCGGGGGCCCGATTGCCAGGATCGGGGCCGCTTTTCTGGACCCGGCTGATCCGGCAAAAGTAATTGCCAGGACCAACATACCGATAATTTCCCCGCGTGCATTTCACGAGCGCGTCGGTGATATTTTTAATGTGGTATCTTCATGCGGCGGCATTCTTGAAGGGGAAAAACTTTTACTTTATTACGGCGCCGCCAACAGTTGTATTTGCGTCGGTACGACCATGCTTGATGAAATAGAAGAAGACTGTCTCGCCAGCAAAAGGGAATTTTGACTATGGCCAGGTGTAAATACGGCAGGGATTTTCTTCATCGATTTGAGGGAAATCCAATAGTTGGACTGGAGGACATTCCATTCAGATGTAACACCGTATTCAACGGCTCCACTGTCAGGAAGGACGGAATTTATTATCTTTTGTTGAGAATTGAGGGACAGGGAGGAGTTTCTGTTTTCGCTTTGGCAAAAAGCGAAAACGGTTTGCATTTTGAGGTGGAGCCCGAGCCGGTCATGACGCCTGCGAAAAACGGCATTTTTGCGAAATATGAAGCCAGGGGCATTGAGGATCCGCGGATTACCATGATCGACGGCACCTATTATGTCATGTACACGGCATATTCCCGGTACGGCGCGCGGATTGCCCTGGCTAAAACCGAAAATTTTTATGATTATGAACGTATCGCGCTGGTTTCTGAACCCGGCAATAAAGACGGCATTCTTTTTCCCGCGAAAATCAATGATCAATATGTACGCTTTGACCGCCCGATTGGAAATGGTATCGGAAGCATCTGGATATCATATTCAAAGAATCTGCTTGACTGGGGGAGAGCAAAAATACTTATGCCGCCGAGGCCGCGCTTCTGGGACAGTTACCGAATCGGCGCGTCAGTTCCGCCGATCAAAACCGAACACGGCTGGCTGGAAATCTACCACGGGGTGAAAATGACTTCTTCAGGGCCTGTTTATCGAATCGGCACGGTGATGCTCGATTTGGAAAATCCCATTAAAATAATTAATCGCTGTGAAGAATCAATACTTTCACCGCGCGAGGATTACGAACGCATCGGCGATGTCGGCAACGTGGTTTTTGCCTGCGGCGCCATTCTCGAAGACAATGATGAGTTGAAAGTATATTACGGCGGAGCTGATACTCATTTGTGTGTCGCGACCGCAAACTTTACACAGCTGATTGATTTTTCATTGAACTGATTGACGCAAGTTCAGGGATTGGCGTGAGCTGAATGGCCGGAAACTTCACCGGGTGCGCCCCGGCCGCATTTCGAACATGTAAAAACTAACATATTTTATTTCTTTTTGTAGACGACCCTGGTTCCGCAAATTACATCGTGAAGCGCGCGTTTTTCCTTGTCAAAGGCTACCATTATAAAACCAATACCGAAAGTAAAACCGTTTAGTATGTAAGCGAAATAGCGCCCCAGGGATTTCGGATAACTGATCATCGAACCATCCGGATTCACGACACATAAACCAAGTGCGAGCATGCCCAGGGTACCACCATATTTCCAAATCAACAAAGTAGTATAGAGGAAACTGACTGAAATTTGAATAAACTGCCCTAAAAGCTGTACGCCCATAAAAGTTTCCGGTGAAGTTCCTCCTGTTGCCGAAAGTCCAAACAGTAACAGTACTAACATATTTATCGGCCACAAAATAATTCCGTCAAGCATTGTGGAGCCGACGCGAATCCAGAATCCGGCGTAGAGCAAGCCGACATGAGCGGCATCATCAGAACCTGTTGACAGTAAAGCTGCCAGCCCGGTAGCTGATAAGGCTTGCCAATCTTCAAATGTGCTGTTCCAGACCATAGTGTCGGCATTGATTGTTCCCCTGGCGATAAGCTCTTTTATTTCATCTTCGGTTACAGGGCCGATTGTTTCATTATTTTGTGCGTAATGCCAATCCATTCAAATGCCTCCCGGGTATTAAGTTGATTAATAATATAAGAATATTGCACATGTTTAAGCTTTTTTCAACCACGATATAGTATGTCTGTAATATTTCCAGGAAACTTTTCATCAGACATTCCGTCCAAAGCGGAGCCCGGAAATTTTCCTTTTTGCTTGAAATATTCTGCCAGCTCAGCGTAAACATGATAACGGCCTCCCGGATTAAGCTGATTGCGTCTGCGTAAGGCTTCAAGCAGTAAATTATACCAATTTGCATTCAAAAGGTTAGTAAAAACACGGCTAGAGACAGCCGTGGCTACATTGTAGAATCGAGAAAGATGTAGCCGCCTCTGTTAATGCAGTATATTATTACTTAAGTTTTGCAGTTCGTTTTTCTGCTTGATATTATGATGCAATTT
>CAZEXM010000074.1:0-13888 GCA_964515915.1 uncultured Victivallaceae bacterium | reverse complement strand
AGAAGTTAGATAATTATTTGTTACAAAAATAATCTTGACTAGACACTAGTACACTATACAGCTTAAATATTCGCATTGTATATAAAAAATGTAGCTCACTTTGCGAAGGCTGAGACTGAGCACAGCGAAAGTCAACCGTCTCGCTTGAGTATCTTCACAACCGAGACGCTTGTGCTACATTAATTTGTGAAAAAAAAATACGAAGTTTTAAATTTTATAGTATACTAGCAGTCTGTCGGACTTTGGGAATCGTCGCGAAAAATTGTCCGAATAAAGCGGAATTTTCGTCAAAATCACGAGAATATTGAACATATTTGACGATTTTGATGGAAATCTCAGCAAAATTCGGCAGTTTTACAGCAGATTATCCATAAGCCCGACAGGCTGCTAGCTCTTCTTTAAATACAGAATAAGGAGATTTTAACTGTGCCAAACTACGATTATGAATGCCCTGATTGTGAAAAACGTTTTGAAATTTTTCAGAACATAAGTGCTGAACGGCTGACAATCTGTCCTGAATGTGGAAAATCTGGTTTCAAGCGCTTGATTGGCAGCGGAGCTGGTATTATATTCAAAGGGAGCGGATTTTACTGCACGGACTACCGTTCAAGTTCTTACGAGCGAGATAAGAAAAAAGATATCTCAGTACCAGAAAAGTCCGATAGCAAAAAATCATCGAAAGGGGAATCTAAAAAACCGCCGCAAAAAAACAGTGAAAAGAAATAGGATGGGATTATGCTTAATCAACAAGTTGATTGTCACAAATGCGGATACTCCAATAAACTGGGAACCATCTGCTGCCGTAACTGCGGCACCAAACTTAAATTCAATAAACGACTGCTTGATACACATAAAAGCAAGCGCATAAAAAATATTTTCAAACGCATAATAAAATCCTGCTTCGTTCTGGCTGTCATTACTGTGGTCGTTATGGCATTTTGTCCTTTTGGCTTTCCTGAATCTCCCAGATTAAGCGATGAGAAAGAAATTGCCCTTGCTGTTATTGCCTGCCAGGAAATTGATACTCTACTGGATAGAGAGTCCGAAGAAGTAGATTTTGAGTTTAGCGCGGCGGAAGCGACATTTGCCGCCAACTACCTCGGGAGCGAACATGAGAAAAAGCAGATAAGACGAGCCGGCGGCTTTACTTCTTTCCAGCCCCTGGGCGGCACCGGCAAGCTGGGCGCAAAAACCAAACTGAGCGGCACAGTCAAGCTGGGCACGCGAACCGAATTGGGCGGCACAGTGAAGGGCAAGATGAAATTCGCGGACAGTAGTCCAGCTCCCAGCGCGTCCACCTATGTTGACCCTGATTTAGCTCGAAGACGAGCCTGGCAAAAAGCCAAGCATGAAAAGAAAATGGCTGGACAAAAAACTGAAAAAAATCCCACCTTCGATTTTATTATCAACATAAAAGATGACAAAACCTTAAGCCTCATTGTTAAAGAACAATGGTTTGGTTTTATTCCCTGCCGTCTCGAACTGTTTGTCATTCCCAAACTGGCGGATGCTGCTAAAGACAAACCCCGGAGTATGGAATACGAACTCAGCGCCGCGCGTTTTGGTTTTCTGCCCCTGCCGCTTTATCTGAAAGAACAAATTCTTGAGGCTTTTGAAGCGCTTTTGCTGCCTGAAAGGGAATTAGCCAAACAGTATTTAAGATACATCAAAAATATTGAAATCAAAAATGGCAAGATTAACGTCAGTATTTCTAAATAATTTTTGCCGGGCGAATTAAGGAGTTGCACAAGTGATAAAATTTGAGGAAATCCAGAGCGAATATCCTTTCAAAGCTAATTTCATAAAGGTGAAAGCACATAATTATCACTACCTGGACGAAGGCAATGGCAAAGAAACTTTGCTTATGGTTCACGGCAACCCTACCTGGTCATTTTTATACCGCAACTTAATCCGTGAATTCAGCAGGAATTACCGGGTTGTTGTTCCGGATCATCTCGGCTGCGGATTATCCGACAAACCCCAGGACTTTCCCTACCGGCTCGAAACCCATATCGATAACCTCGAAAGCTTAATTTTTTCATTAAATTTAAATAAAATAACCTTAGTCCTTCATGACTGGGGCGCCGCGGTCGGCATGGGACTGGCGGTTCGACACCCGGAAAAAATAAGCCGGTTGATTCTTCTCAATTCCGTCGCTTTTTCATTATCCTGGCTGCCTTTGAGGATTGGAATCTGCCGCATCCCGTGGCTGAATAATAAACTCATCCGCAACTTTAATTTATTTATCAAGGCATCAATACACATGTGCACGGTGAAAGCTATGCCCTCAATTGTAAAAAAAGGTTTTCAATTCCCATATCAAAGTTATAACGACCGCATCGCAATTTTGCGTTTTATACAGGATATTCCGATTGACCCGGAACATGTCTCGTATGAGGTACTGCTCGAAATAGAACACGGCCTATGGATGTTCCGTGAAATTCCTGTATGCATAATATGGGGAATGCGTGACTGGCGTTTTTCTCAGCGTCATCTACGGCGCTGGAAACTTTATTATCCGCAAGCCCAGCTCCTTGAGCTCAAACAAGCAGGTCATTACGTACTTGAAGACGAATGTGATAAAGCTATCGCGTTTATGAAAAACTTCCTTAAGAACAACGCTGCAGCCGCAGAAATTTAATATTTCATTTGGTTTACTTTACTCCACCGTCAAGGTCAATGTCCATATCCATCCTCGTTTCAGACTCTATAAAATACTCCTTTTTTTTGCTCTATCTGACTTGATTATTGAGCAAAATCCATTAAGGTATGATTTAATTTTATTTTATACATATTAAACATAAGACTCGTGCAAAATTTGTATTTTGCAAGAGTCTATATAAACATGATAAAAGGGATAAATCAATGACTCGAATTTCAGCTTTACAGAAAGCCAGAGCCGCTTATCAACCAAAATTGCCCCCTGCCCTGAGCAACGGCGCAAACATAACAACACGCGAAGGCGCGGCGACTACTTCCGTCGCCGACAGCGAAAGAATTTCCAAACTCTTCAAAGCAACTTTCGGCAGCCCCGTCGTTACTTTTGAAAAAGACGCGGCCGGCGCAGCCGGCAAAGCCCTGACGGTTGGCGTAATTCTTTCCGGCGGACAGGCTCCGGGCGGACATAATGTTATCGCCGGTTTGTTCGACGGTTTGAAATCAATTAACGCCGACAGCAGATTATACGGTTTTCTCAGGGGCCCGGACGGCTTAATCAAAAACGAATACCTCGAACTTTCCGGCGAAATTATCGACGCCTACCGCAATACCGGCGGCTTTGACATGATCGGTTCCGGCCGGACTAAACTCGAAACCGCGGAAGCTTTCGAATTGAGCAGAAAACATTGCGAAGCCCTTGGAATAACTTCCCTGGTAGTTATCGGCGGCGACGATTCCAACACCAACGCCTGTCTGCTCGCTGAATACTACAAGAACAATGACATTCCTATAAATGTTATCGGCTGCCCTAAAACGATTGACGGCGATTTGAAAAATGAACAAATTGAAGCCTCTTTCGGTTTCGATACCGCCTGCCGTGTTTACAGCGAACTCATCGGCAATATCGAACGCGACGCCAATTCCGCTAAAAAATACTGGCATTTTATTAAATTAATGGGACGCTCAGCTTCACACATCGCTTTGGAATGCGCGCTGCAGACCCAGGCTAATATCGCGATCATCTCAGAAGAAGTCGCTGAACGCAAAATGACTATCGGTGAAATCGTCGAAGATATCGCCCGGGTGGTAGTCAAACGCGCCGCGAACGGCGATAACTTCGGTGTCGCGCTGATCCCTGAAGGCCTGGTCGAATTCATTCCTGAAATGAAAAGCCTTATCGCCGAACTCAACGATATGCTCGCCGCGGAAGCCCTGCTCTTCGGCCAAATCATTGATCCCGATGAAAAAATACAATTCATCAACAGCCACCTCGGCAAAGATTCATCATTTACCTTCAGTTCTCTGCCGCACGGCATTCAGCTGCAGTTGTGCCTCGACCGCGACCCGCACGGCAATGTTCAGGTTTCATTGATCGAAACTGAAAAAATGCTCGCTGAAATGGTTGCTTTACGCTTGAAAGAACTTAAAGCTGAAGGTAAATACACCGGCAAATTCACCACCCAAACCCACTTCTTCGGTTATGAGGGGCGCTGCGCCGCTCCGTCCAACTACGACGCGGATTACTGCTACAGCTTAGGCTACACCGCCTCAGCGCTGATCGGCAACGGTAAAACCGCTTACATGTCGTCCGTGCGCAATACCACGAAAGCCGCCTCCGAATGGACTTGCGGCGGTATTCCGATTACGATGATGCTGAACATGGAACGCCGGCACGGCAAAGATAAACCGGTTATCCGAAAAGCCCTGGTTAAACTCGACGGCGCACCCTTCCTTGAATTCGTCAGTCGCCGCAAGCAATGGTCAATCGCGACTGAATATGTATATCCGGGGCCGATCCAATATTTCGGGCCGGGCGAAGTCTGCGACCAGGTTACGAAAACCCTGGAATTGGAAAAAAACTAAACGGCGGAATATAATGAGCGATAACGGTCAAATTGATGTGGCTTATGTAGCCGGCCTGGCGAGGCTCGAATTAAATAGCGAAACCCAGGCCCGCCTGCAAAAAGACATGGAGGGTATTCTTGCTTACATTAAGCAGCTCGAAGAACTTGACGTCAGCGACATTGAACCGACCGCGCACGCGACGCTGTTGACTAATGTTGTCCGCGAAGATGTCGCGGAGGAATCTTTTCCCCGCGCCGCCATGCTGGCGAACGCGCCCGCCAATATCAATGATGAATTGATAAAAGTAGCGCCGGTTCTGCCGGGCGGGGAAATATCATGATTAAAGCTGATTTAAAAACTTTAAGCGTTCATGCCGCCGCCGATATGCTCGCCGCCGGAGAAATTTCCTCCGTCGAACTGTGCGGAGCTTATATTGAACGCATCGAACAAGTCGACGCGCAGGTAAAAGCTTTTTTAAAGCTTGATCGCGAAGATATTCTGCAGCGTGCCGCCGGGTCGGACAAACGGCGCGCTTCCGGCCGGGAATTAAGTCATTACGATGGTATTCCAGTCGGTATAAAAGATTGTATCCTTAGCGCCGGGCAAACTTGTTCCTGCGCCTCCAAATTACTGGAAAACGTTGTATCACCCTACGATTCAACCGTCGTCGCGCGGCTCAAAGCTAAAGGTTTTATACCAAGCGGCCGCCTGAATATGGACGAATTCGCAATGGGCTCATCCTGTGAAAACAGCGCCTTTCAAAAAACCGCCAACCCATGGGATTTAAATCGGGTTCCCGGCGGTTCAAGCGGCGGTTCCGCCGCCAGCGTCGCCGCCGGGGAAATCCCGGTTTAACTGGGCTCGGACACCGGCGGTTCCATCCGCCAGCCCGCGGCATTCTGCGGAGTTGTCGGACTGAAACCCACTTACGGCAGAGTATCACGTTACGGACTAGTGGCTTTCGCGTCGTCGCTGGACCAGATCGGCCCGCTGGCGCATGACGTGCTTGACGCGGCAATAATTCTCGATACTATCGGCGGAAACGATCCGAAGGATTCCACCTCCCTGCCCACGCCCTGCGCGGGTTTTGCCGATTCGCTTAACGGCCTTGAAAACAAGGATTTAAGTGGTGTAAAAGTGGGCCTGCCTAAAGAATATTTCGATACTGAAGGCATAAGTGACGGCGTCCGCGAAGGACTTAACCGCACGATTGCGACCCTGGAAAAACTCGGCGCGGAAATGCTTGAAATATCTTTGTCCCATACCAAATACGCAGTTTCGGCTTACTATATAATCGCGACCGCTGAAGCCAGCGCCAACCTGGCTCGTTTTGACGGAATTCGTTACGGGGAACGCAAAGACGCCGGCGACTTGATCGCGACCTATTTCAAATCACGCGGCGAAGGCTTCGGCGACGAAGTCCAGCGCCGTATCCTGCTTGGAACTTACGTGCTCAGCAGCGGTTATTATGACGCGTATTATCTGCGCGCCCAGAAAGTCCGTACCTTAATCCGCCGCGATTTTGAAGAAGCGGCGAAAAAATGCGATATAATATTAACCCCGGTAACTACCGCTCCAGCCTTTAAATTCGGCGAAAAATCCGATCCTTTACAAATGTATTTGTCGGATATTTTCACAATAGCGCTGAACCTTTCCGGCGCCTGCGGCATCGCGCTTCCCGCCGGAATCAGCAAAACAAACGGCATGCCGACCGGGATACAATTTATTGCTCCTTCTCTCGAAGAAAAAAAATTACTTGGAATAGCCAGGATTTTCGAGCTGAATCGTGACCGGAAACAGTTTGCGCCGGAATTATAAGATCTAACAGCTTAAGCAGTCGCCGGTGCCGCACTGCGACTGATGCCGGTGTGCGGCTGCAATTGGAGAAACTTATGAAAAAGATTTTTTTAGCAGTTTTACTAATTAATTTTTACGCTTTCCACGGCTTTGCCCTGCAAACCGGCGACACGGCGATAAAGCTCAAAATCGGCAAATGGCTGAAAAACGGCCCTGTTTCATTGGAAATCGGCAAAAAAATCCCCGAAAATGAGCAAAAAAAATTATTTGTGATTGTGCTTTGGGGCACCTGGTCCCCGGCCTGCCGTGAATCCGTGCCGATGCTGATTTACCTGCAGAATAAATACCGTGCCGATGGTTTGCAGATAATAGCCGTATCCCGTGAAGAAACAGATGTTGTCGGTAAATTTCTTGATGAACATCCCCGGATAAACTACGCCGTCGCCGTCGACGACCAAAGCCTGACCACCTTGCGCTACCTCGGGGAAAGTCGTTTACTCCCAAGGATATACATTATCAATACCGCGGGCAAAATACTCTGGGACGGTGAAATCGCCGACCTGGCGGTGATTTTGGAGAAAATTTACAAAGGCACTTATAAAGCTTCCACACAGAAAAAAGTTTCCCGTCTTCAACAGGAACTGGAAATCAGCTTGCGTACCGGCAACCTTAAACAGACGATTAAACTCTCGGATAAAATTCTCAAACTTGATCCGGAAAATGGTTTTGCTATCCGAATGCGTATGTTTGTATACGAAAACCACCGGCAAATCGATAAAGCATGGGATTTTATAAATTCACGTCTCAAAGCGACTCCGAATAACACGATGCTGTATTTCATCAAACTGGATTTCGTCTCACGTTTCCCGCAATACGGCAAATACGCCGCCGGGCTCGCTGAAGAAATTCAAAAACGTTTTCACAACGATTCACAGATGCTCAATAATATGGCCTGGGGATTATTGACGCGTTTTCCCTTTGACGGCCAAATTCTACAGCCTGCCGCAGCCTGCACGCGACGCGCGCTGGAACTGGCTGCCGCCGACAAAAACAATAAAGCTTTTTACGCAAGCTGCCTGAATACTATGGCTTTAGTCTACTATCGCTGCGGCATGGTCGAAAAAGCTTTGGCAACTCAACGCAAAGTTTCCAAACTTGCCCGAATAGACAAAATGCAAAACAGTTCGAACCAGGCTGAGAAGCTTTACCAGTCAGCTCTGGAATTACAGAAACAATTGTCAACAGCGAAGAAATGAAATGGCAAAAGACAACACAGATATTTTCAATAACCCGAGTTACATTGTTTTAAATGTCCCCTCCCCGCTTGCTGAAGCGGTTCGTGATATCCGCTCATTTTTTGATCCGCCCCGAGCAAATATGGCTGTCGAAATATCTTTGTGCGGCTCCAACGGGCGCGGCACGATTGTTCCCGGGCAGGATGCTGATATGGTATTCGCCGAAGCCGCCGAAGCCGCGCAAAAAACCGAAGCTTTTTGCGCGCGGTTCGGACAGGTCGAACGTTTTCCCGACACTGGTATATTTTATTATACGCTGCAAAATCCTGAACCTTTTGAAAGATTACACGCGCTGTTCGTGCAGTCAAAGATAGAATTTCAGCTTACAAAATTTCCTTACGAACCCCACTGCACGCTCAAGCTCAGTCCACATGCGGAATATACGGAAAAACAAATTATCGAACATCTCCAGCCGCCGCGGGAAAGTTTTATCATTAACACAATGTCAATTTACAGTTTAAGTCAAAATCAACAAATCCCCAGACTACTGCATCGCATAAATTTAGGAAAGTAGAAAAATAATTACGAATTTTAACCAAAACTGTCAAAAGTTCGATGATAAATGATGAAAACATAAAATAACGGCTAAGTACTTCGTTACGGTGAATCGTCAAGATACAAAATTGGCATAAAACCGCTCCATTTCATGGGGCTTTTTATACAATTTTGATCATTGACTATCCACTTTTAACGAAATGAACAGCAAGTGTTCTGAAAAAACAATATTATTGTTTTTCAGGTTGTTTGATAATGTAGCTCAAGCGTCTCGCTTGAGAATATTATTCAAAACTTTTGACAAAATCCATAAAAAGGGAAAAATTATGAACAAAATCATTCGTCTTTTGGTTATCGCGCTAAGTATATTCATCCTGACCGGCTGCGGCAACAGCGAACCCGCAATCAAGGCCGATACCGCGCCGTTTGAAAAAGCCATCGCGGCTTACTGCAGATCCCGCGGCTACGGCATGAAAGTCAAGAAATTCGTTTCTTTAAAAGTCGAAGCCGGCAAAGCCGATGCTGTCGCAAAGATGGAAGTTGACAGCGGCATTTACGGCCTTTCCGTAAAATGGGAGTTCAAATTCCAAAAGCAGGCCGATGCTGAATGGAAGGCACTTTCACACACGGTCAAATAGCTTAAATCAGGGAAAGGACAGCCGTGGCGACATCGCGAACGTGAAAATTAAACTATCCATGGACTAAATATTATTTTTCAGTTTTTTTTTAGCGCAAAACCGTATTTGAACTTCAAAGGCCTCCGCGTAGGGGGCGGCGCAGGAATTTTCCCGGGCTATCCGGCGATTGACTTGCAGTACCCGCTCATCAAAGCCATGCCCTCTGGTGTTTAAGTTCCGTTGATGCTGGGATTTGTGAAAACGCAGCAGTTTTCCTTTCCATTTCGCGTCTTCATCGCCGAATGCAGTACAAATATCCTGCCGCATTTCAATTGTTTTGGGATCGCGGTTAAAATAAACACTAAGTGACCAATCTATCGCCTTCGAGATATTCCTGAACATTGAACAGGCCCGCCGGTGTCCTGAATTAGTGTCGTTCCAGTGCGGCATGAAAACAATATCCGGCCTGACTTTCAGGACGTATCTTTTCATTATTTCCAGATTATCTTCCGATTCCGCCAGATCTCCATTTTCATCTTCATTCAGACGCAGAAATGCAACTGAAGATTCAGGCAATCCGAAAAATTTACAGCTCTCGAGTTGTTCCCGCTCCCGTATTTGGGGCTTGGTCAAATCAGGATGCTTTTCGCAAAAACTATCCTCAACTCCGGAAGCCGCGCCGCTCATTACCGCCAATTCAAGGCTATTGCCATTATCCCGGAAAATTTTTAGTGTTACAGCGATCGCGTCGAAATCATCAGGATGCGGCGCCAAAACTAAAATTTTTGAACTCATCCGGATTGATGCGTCAGTAAAGCAAATCGTCATATTTTTAATATCCTGTTATTTAACGTTTCGACATGTAGCGTAACTTCCGTTTGGCGGCGGACCGGCGGTAACATTTGTTATTTTTATCTGACTGGAAAAAATCATCTCCCCCACGTGCCGACTCCTGCGGAGGAGGCGGATCATCGTCGCCAATATCAATCGGAATATCTTCCGTTTCGTTATGGCCGGCTACTCTTCCACCGCGTATTGCCATGGCGGAAAAGAGCAGACTCAGTTCAAACAGCAGGTATGTAGGTACTGCCATCATCAACTGACTGAAGATGTCGGGCGGGGTCAACAGCGCGGAAAGAGTCAGAATTATGATAAGAACAATCGCCCGTAGTTTTTTCATGGTCTCGATTTTAATTATGCCGGACAGCGCCAGAAAGAACACTACAATGGGCAACTGGAACATAATCCCGAATCCCAGCAGCAGCATCCCCGCCAAAGTGATATAGTTACTCAGTCCGATTGCCGGCTGCAGTTCGCTGCTCTGCATGCTGAGCGAAAAACGCATCATCGCCGGAATAATAAAACTGAAGCAAAACACTATGCCAAACATAAAAAGCAGCCAGCTGGAGAAAGCGAGCTGCTTGACCCGCCGCCGCTCATTGGGGTAAAGAGCCGGAACAACAAACTTCCAGATGCGGTAGGCGATATAGGGTAAAGCAATGACAAATGCCGCCAGCAGGGAAATCTTGATTTTAACAAACAGCGGTTCCATCGGGGAAAAATAGCGCAGAGCAAAATCCGGCGGACAACTGTGGACAAGCATAAAGCGGATGATATCATCCGCGAAAAAAAATGCGGCAGGAAGCAATAGAGCAACCGCAAAAATTATCCGGAAAATAAGCCAGCGCAACTCTTCAAGATGCTCGAGAAAGCTTTTGTGATTATCAGGGGAATTCATAGTTGAGCTTTATCAGCTTTTGCTTGACTTGTCCGTTTTTTCAGATTCTTTTTCAGCGTGTTTTTCAGCCGCGTCCAGCATCTCTTCAGATTCTTTGACAATGTTGTCCTTGGCTTTCTTGAATTCCCGGGCTGCTTTGCCGAGTGAGCGGGCAATTTCCGGAATCCGCCGGGCGCCGAAAAATAATAAAACAACCAAAAATATGATTAAAAATTCCTGCCAGCCAAAACCCATAATACAGTCCCTCATTTTTTCGCGAAATACATTGCAAAACGGTTAATGATAATATATTATATAGAATATACCACAAAACGGATATTTGCAAACGGAGGCCATTATGAAACGTCGAACATTTCTCAAAAACACCGCAGTCGCCGGACTCGTCGGCGGCATCGCGTTGAACTTGCCGGGAAAAGTTGTAAAAGCAGCAAAACCATCGGCAAAGAAGGGCAAATATGACCTGGTCGCGGTCAAAGGGGGCGAAGCGGCGGAAATGTTTGACCGGGGAATCGCGGCAATGGGCGGTATGCGGAGTTTTGTCAAACCCGGACAGACGGTCGTCGTAAAACCCAATATAGGCTGGGCGAAAACACCTGAAACCGCGGCCAATACCAATCCTGAACTGGTAAAACGGATTATCGAACACTGCTTCAAGGCCGGAGCCAAAACGGTTTATGTTCTGGATCACACCTGTAATTCATGGAAGGATTCTTATCGCAAAAGCGGTATTTCTGCGGCCTCGAAAGCAGCCGGGGCGAAAGTTCTCTGCGGCAACTACAAGCGGGATTACCGCGCGGTTAAAGTTCCAGGCGGCAAAAAACTGAAAAGCACTATGATTCATAATATCATCCTCGACAGTGATGTATTTATCAATGTTCCGGTACTGAAAAATCATGGCGGAGCGATAATGACAGCCGCGATGAAAAACCTGATGGGAATTGTCTGGGACCGGGGGTATTTTCACAAAACCGGCCTCCAGCAATGCATTGCTGACTGCGTTAGCGCCCGTAAACCGGATTTGAATGTTGTTGACGCGTTCAGAGTAATGAAAAAAGGCGGGCCGCAGGGCCGCCGGCTTGAAGATGTCGCTGTTATGAAATACCAATTGCTTTCGACTGATATTGTCGCTGTAGATACCGCGGCGAGCAAGGTTCTCGGCATCAGCAGCAGCCGTATACCTCATTTAAAGCTGGGGCAGGAACTGAAATTAGGAACAATGGACATCGATAAACTGAAAATAAAAAGAATAGCTCTTTCTTCTTGAGCTGAAAAATGGGGTGAGAAACCGGATTTGAACCGGCGGCCTCCTGGGCCACAACCAGGCGCTCTAACCAACTGAGCTACTCCCACCATTTGTGAGCCAATACACTATAGGGAAAAACAAATTTTTCAACAAAAAATACCGAAAAAAACAAAAAAAGTTCAATCATTTTTCGTGATTTACCCTGCAAGATAATAAATGCGGCTTTAAAGAATGCCGGCCTGACGGCTGGCGCAACCCGTGCGTCTGTCCTTGTCCGGCATATATTCTAGCAAGTGTCTTTGGCTATTTCCTTGTTCTGGAAAATAACTACAGCCCACATTGTGCATAGCATAATATACAGGATTACATATAATCCCGTCCATAACAGATACGACGCGGGAATCGCTTTGTGAGTAGCCAGCGCATCAGCCAGCCAGAAGAACTGCCAGTTCGGCAGGATTGCGTAAAAAATTCTGCAAATAAAATTAAGCACACCGGAACCCGTATCCCCCATAAATAAATAACTGGAAACCAGTCCCAGGAAGAAAATGATGGAACATACGGTCAGATTAGCAACCAAATCCAGCCGAGTCGCAAAGACAACCGTGATTGCCGCCATTGTCGATACCGAGAAAAATACCAGGATTAACGCGTACATATAGCTTTGTAATAAAATTTCCGGTTGTTCCTTGAAAATTAAGCAGATCACGCAATAGACCGGCAGCAGAATCCAAATTCCCAGAGTAGTGTAGGACGCAAATGAACGCGAATACATGAAATTCATGATCATTCCGAAGATACAACTGACTATCATAATCGCGAAATAAATGTAATACGCCCCCATATCCATACGGAATTGATCCTTGGCGATGTATAAAGAAATTATTGACCCCGCATTGCACAGGAAAACAAAGACTAAAACAGTGAAAATAATACCCGCGATTTTGGCGAGGATGAAAGTCCCGCGGTAAACAGGCTTTGACAAGAGAAGCAATACTGTTCCGTTGCGCATTTCACGGGTTACCGTGTGGCTTGAACTCATTATCGCGACAAACAGACCGAACAAAAGAACGGTCGCCATGGAACTGTCAACAACCAGTTTGATCTGGTCCCCGAAGACAAATAAAGTCATCGAGGGGAAATGTCCGATCAGGGTTAATGCCGTGATTAGCAGAATAAAGAAAATCGGCTCTCTAATCGATTCGGTAAAAGTATTTCTGGCAATGTGGAAAAAGTTTAACATAATTTCCCTGTTGATTCGATGTTACTGAAGCCCGGTTTGTGAAATATGCCTATTTGTCTTTTATTAATTCCAGGGTGGACTTGGGCATGACGGCTTCGGGCTCTTTAACTGCTGCTTTTTTGTCCGTGTCGCTTGCTTCAACCGCAGCAGCATCTTTTTTGTCAACAGCCTTCTCATCAACAACTGTCTCCTCAACAAGGATATCTTCACTGTCTTTAAGCGCTAAATCAGCAGGCGCTTTGTTTATCAGAGCGGTAGGTTTGTACAAGCCGCTGTTGAGTTGCTGACCCAGTTTTTTGTAATCGTAACCTACATTGCAGGCCGCCAGGAGAATCTCAACCCGGTCGGCGATTCGCTGCCAGTTATTGCCCGTAATAGTTATTAGCGGAATGTCTTTATCAATCATTTCGAGGTATTCTTCGGAAACGTAGCGGGTGTCGCCTAAAATCACAATCTGTTTCGGGTTCAAAAAACGAATGAAACGCGCCAGATTTCCTTCGCGTATTTCAAGAGCCGCTTCTGATCTTTCACGCGGAGGATTGAAGAAAATACCTTTACCGCTTGCCGTCGGCAGAAGAAGATAAGGCTGCTTGGTCTCATCTTGAACAAGTTGTGCGATAAGTAAGGGATGTTTGTAATTGGCGGTAATGATCAGTGTAATAACATCTTTTTTAGGGCCCTGGTAAGGAATAAATGAATCCCAGAAACCGGCAAGGGCGGAAGTCAAAGTGCTAAAGACGAATGCGACGATAAATACTTTTTTTAAAATGCAGTTCATAAGTATCCTCTCTAAATATATAAAGGTTTAAATTAACATGCAACTATAATTAATAAATAAGATAGACTGCTTTTTGGCTTAGCGCAAACAAAAAATCAAGTAAGAAAGGATTTTTTTTGATTATTGGTAATCGGTCAGTCGACTTTTGGGTCAAAACCCATATCAAGCTGCGATAGAGT
>CAZEXM010000073.1:0-13898 GCA_964515915.1 uncultured Victivallaceae bacterium | reverse complement strand
TTGACTTTCGCTGTGCTCAGTCTCAGCCTTCGCAAAGTGAGCTACATTTTTTATATACAATGCGAATATTTAAGCTGTATAGTGTACTAGTTTTTAAAATCAAGAGCTTCCTTTATATCGATTCCGTTCGGGTATTGCTTTGATTTGTAAATTTGATTTTTGGCTTGTTTATTCAACCTTGTCCACTTTGCTTTTCCATTTGTCGCGGCGTTAAGATAGGCTACTGCATGGTTGGTAATAATATCCGAGAGCGTGGTCATTTCTTGCCTCATAATGCATATAAAAATTTAGCTTTCACCAAATCGGTAGAAACTATTTTTAGGCTATATTTTACATATTTGCAAGCTTCGGGATAATTTTTCAGGTGTTTAAAACACATTCCCATTGCCAAAAAAAATCAGCTCGACTACTGAAGATTACTCTTGAATAATAGTTTATTGGGATTTATAATTTACTGGTGATTTGCTATAATAGCTTTTGAACTTTTTGGAGAAATGAAATTCGTCATAGAAACCAAGTTCAAAAGCTGTTTGTTTGACGGATTTTCCGCTTTCGAGCATGTCTTTTGCCTGTTTCATTTTCTGTTTTAGAATGTAGCACTTCAGTGGTGCGCCAAACTCTTTTGGGAAATTCTGAGAGATAAAAGATGGCGAACGATCTATGTGTTTTGCCAAACGCGCTAAAGTCAATTTTTCATGAAGATGGTTTGTAATATAATCTTCAACGCGTTCAGTCCAAGGCTTGTTTTTGTGTTTAATAATCTCACTTTCAATAATATATTCGCCTATATGCTTAAGCAGTTCACCAATATCACGAACCTCCCGCATGGAAAGAAAACGGGTTTTCTCCAAAAGTTTTTTTGCCTTGGCGGAACTATATTCATATTCCCTGTCTTTGTCGCGAAGTTGTCCGAATACAATTGCGCCCAAATACATTTTACGTTTATCATATAAAGGTACAACGCCTTCCAGTAGACCAGAATGACAGTGATAAACATGTACATTTCCAGTGCTGGCGGAAAAAGTTCTCAGCCCAAAACTGCACGAAAATAATCTTTGCTGTTACGATTATAGTTTGCCGGGCAAATACACGACAATCGCTTATTGCTTGACAGGTGGAAATATCCTGCAATGGTTTAAGAATGAATTAGGTCATCAGGATTCCTACGATTCATTGATTGAACAGATGCCGGATGAGCCGACAGATTTACTGGTTTTACCGTATTTCACTCCGTCAGGAACTCCGTATTTTGATACTGTTACTAAAGGAACAATAATGGGATTACGCCTAAACACATCAGGTCATGAGATACTCAAGGCATTGCTTGAAGGGGTGCTTCTGGAGATGAAACTGAATTTAGATTTGCTGGCTGAATCCGGCATAAAGATAAAAAAACTCATAGCCACTGGCGGCGGAGCTAAAAATCCGAAATGGCTACAATTGAAAGCGGATGTTTTGAATATGCCGATCATAAAGAAAGATATTGACGAAGCCGGATGCTTAGGGGCGGCAATGCTGGCTTTTTCAGCGGCTACCGGGCATAATATTGAACATGACAGCAATGAACAGACCATCATGCCGAACTATGAAAAAGCTGAAATATATGAAAACAAATTCGAAAATTATAAAAAAATGTATCCTGTTATGAAAGAACTATATCAAAATTTCAAGGGGAGGAACTGAATATGCCAACAACTTTGATCATCGCTATCGCGCATTGTTAAGATTTGACATCAGGCCGTTTTTAATCGCCGGAAATGTCAGAAAAGCGATCCTTAAATTTTCTCTGCGCAATATTTACGGCAAACAATCCGCCCGCAAATTCAGGCTACAGTATTTTACAAATGAAAAGATGCTGCTGGGATTCAATGATCTTACCGACGTCCGTGTTAAAACTGTAAAAGATTTTATTTTGAAGCGAAGAATGAAATATCCGCGAACGCTTTCTTTTGACGTGACATCCGAACTTAATTCCACCCTTTATAAAGGCTTTGGCTCTTGTTCTTTTCGAATCCTGGATCTGTGGGCGGAAAAACATGGCAACCCGGAAAATATCGGCGCGTGAACCGCCTATTAATCTTCGCCTTGAGATTGTTCATGATGAGGTCTTTTTATTTTTTTTGACCTTAATATGAACTCTCTATCTGCATATTCCAACTCAATTTTAATTAAATACTTTTGAAATTAGCTCATTAATTTAAGTTTGACGATTTTTATTTTAGTGATTCCTCCTCGAATTCATTAAAGATGCGTTTTTTTTTGCAAAAAAATCCGCTTTTTAACTTTTATTCGATTCAAAGACATGTATACTAACTGCCATGTACTACTGACCTTAGAAAAATAGCAAAAGCTTTTAGCCATACTATTAACTGATACTATAAGAATATCATAATGGATGTTTAGATGAAATTTAGAAAATTTATATCTGTGATCCTGGCAATGTCTTATATGTTCACGATTGCCAGCGTATTTGGAACTGATACGTTTTTATGCACCAGTAATGACCATGTTTCTGTTGAAACTACTATAGATGGTGGTTGCCCGCAAATAACTTTTGATGTCCCGCTCATAAATACTGTAATTTCTAATGAAAGTTATGATTTTTGTATAGATATTTTTTTGATTAGATTAAGTAATGACAGCAAATACAGTTATAGTTTGAAAAAAAGAACGGCTTCTAAAAAACCGTTTACTACTTATTTTTCCCTGCTATACCCCCTGCCCAAAAAACCGATGCTGATTAAAACTGGTCTGACGGCATCGCCTTTTCCCAATATTTATACCTTGAAAATGTTGCGTACCACCACTCTTATCATATAATAATTCTGCAATCGTATGGCAGTTGAACTCTCTCTTGTGCTCCATCTGTATTGAGAAGTTGTTAAACAACTTCTCTGCCGGTTTGGATTCAAGCTGCTGCTATATGATAACTTTCTCTCCTTTGGATTAAAAACTTTCTTTTATCCGGACATTGCTTAATGTCCCAAAAGTTATCTCATATCCAAATAATGTTGAACAGAATTATCCTGTTATAATGTTGAACAGGATTATCCTGCCGATAAAAATTTGTCTCCCGAACCAGAATTATCAGGAATAAAAATGAATAAGAAGTTTGTAATTTTTATAATGGTCGTAACGATAGCAGCCTTGATCTCTTTACTTGTTATGTTTGCTCTTAAAGAGGAGCAGGCAGAGAGAAATAAGCGTTCCGGGCTTGATCGTATTGGAGATACTGTTGCCGCAACGTATATTGGCGGCAAAGTGACCGCACAGGAACTCCGGGCTTATATCAATAAAATGATGCCAAGGAGAGAGCATATGAGTTGTAAAAAACATGGTTCTAAGCATTCTCAGTGCTCACCGGATGAAAAGTGCGAGAATCACCCTCTCAATTCTGTAGACACCTATCGTATGCTTCTGCGGCAGTTGGTAATGGAAAAGATGGTGGATCGCTGGATAAGAGAAAAAGGAATGCTTGCGCGCAAAGACGTAACCCATAAACTGAAACATCTGGTGGAGGAAATCAATCTCAATGCTTTGTCAGGGAAAATGCACTCGGACAAACTCAAACCGGATCAAGTGGAAATGCGTCAGTATTACGAACAGCGTCGTGACGAATATCAATCCCGCCCTTTTGCTGAAGTGGAGAAAGAAATAGAGCGAATTCTGATTGCCCGGAAGCAAGCTGAGTACATTCCGAAATATATTGAAGAATTAAAAAAGAATGCCGTTATAGAAAGAAACTACGACTTGATAAAAGTTTCTGAGCCTACGGACAGTGAGATTAGAAACTACTATGAGGAACACAGCAGTAAATACAAGCGTCCGGAGTCAATCCAGGTTCAGTATATGGTGTTTCAAAATGGCGAAAACAAAGCGGTACAGGAAAAGGCGGAGAAAGCTCTCATTAAAATCCGTGCAGGCGGAAACTTTAAAAAAATTGCCGATGAATTTGCGGATAGTTTCTCCAGCGCTGAATATCTTGAGAAGAATAATTCCTCTAGCAAAAGCCCTAAGTTCCTGAAAACCGTATTTCGTTACCGGAAAGGGGAGACCACAGCGGTTTTCCAAGATGGCGGCGCGCTTTACATCGCCGGAATTATCGAGCGGCTGGGCAGTAAGCGAAAACCTCTTAAAGCAGTCAGGGGAGAAGTTAAAAAATCCGTTTACCTTGCTAAAGAGCGGGAAAAAATGAAACGGAATAAGTATGAAGCTCTTTTTTCCATACACGGAAAGCGTTTTACGGTCGAGGAATTCATGCAGGAATTTGACGAGTTGACCCCGGAGCAGAAAAAGCAGTTCGCCAGCTTTGAGGCCAAGAAGAACCTTTTTGACCAGCTTGTTGTCAAGGAACTCCTGATGGAAAAGGCCGATGACCAGGGACGGAACAAACAGGAAAGAGAATATCTCAAAAAAGTAAAGCGGGCAGCTTTGGAGCAAATGCTCCATAAAGCGGAAGTGGATGAAAAAATCACCATTCCGGACGCGGAAGCCAAAAAGTTTTATGCACAATACAAACGTCAACTAGTCGAGCCGCTTAAAGCGAAAGTGAGCATTATCCGGGTTGGCACGGGCTTCAGCGAGGATGAACGCAAACGCGCCAGGAAACGTATCGAAAAAGCCGAATCAAAACTGCGTGCGGGAGCTGATTTTGCCGATATCGCCAAAGAATATTCAGAAGACTGGACGGCAACTCGCGGCGGTGAGCTCGACCAGTGGATAGACGAAGGCGGCAGCCATTTGGCAGAGAGCTACGAACACGGTTTCCACCGCTATGTTTTTGCGCTCGCTCCTGATGAAATAAGCGATTTTTTCGAATTCAGGAACAACTACTGGTTAGTTAAAATGCGCAAACGCGTGGAACGACGTCAACAGACATTCTATGAGGCAAAACCAAAAATTATGGAAGTCCTGCGAACCATAAAGCATAGAAAGCGTATGCTCGAAATGCAGAATGAACTTCTAAGTAAGTCGCAATTGACTGTCAGAGATTTTGTTTTGAGCAGGCTATTCTCGAATGAGTCAAAAAAACATGTTAAAGAGAAAAAATTTCTCGCACATTAATCAAGTATTATTTGGAGGTACTATAAATGAATAGAAAAGAACAAACGCTTCTCGTGACCATCGGTGCAAACTGTGTTCTCATCGCGTTGCGTTTTATGCTCGCCTTTGTTTCCGGCAGCCTGGCACTCAAGGCAAACGCCTGGCATTCCTTTGCCGATTTGGTAGTATTGGGAATTGTCCTTCTGGGACTGATTATTTCGTCCCAGTCAAATGAGCATTTCAAGGGGTTGATGGCTCGTACAGAGAACATCGTAGCCATGGTTGTATCTGTTTTTATTTTCTATATGGGCTTTGATCTTTTTTATGAGGCGGTTTCCGGTGACACGATTGAACTGCAGTACACCTCATGGGCTGCACTAGGAGCGTTTTTCGGGGTCTGCATAACATATTTTATGGGACGCTACATGCTCTATGTCGGAGAACTGGAAAAATCCCCGAGTTTAATCGCTGCCGGATATCATGCCCGGATGGACATGCTTTGTTCCAGCGCCGTGCTGGTCGGTTTGATAGGCTCGATATTCGGGATGACCGGCCTGGATAAAATTGCCGCGGCAATTGTGGTGATTTTCATTTTCCTGGCCGCTGTTGAGATATTTACATCCAATTTAAACGCTCTTCGTTCAGGAGGAGCAGTTTTGCCGGAACATGGCCACCAACATGAACACGGAAAATCCGGTTGGCTCATAGCCATAACCCTGTTTTTATTCTGTTCCATTGCTTACTTTGCTTCCGGTTTTTACTTTGTTCAGGCTGACGAACAGGCAATTGTCCGGCGTTTCGGCAAAGTATCAGGAAAGATTGCGGGTCCCGGTATTCATTACCGTCTGCCTTATCCTCTGGAACGTGTAGACAAAGTAAGCACTTCAAATATACGTAAAATAGTAACACCGAGGCAGCTTATACTTACCGGGGATGAAACCCTTGTCGAGGCAAGCATTGCTATTCATTTCAGGGTCAAGGATGCGAAGCGTTTCCTGCTGAATGCAAGCTCCCCTGAACAGATCGTCAAAAATGCGGCTGAATCAGGGCTTCGCGCCGTTATCGGACGCAATCTGATTGACAGGCTGCTTACCACAGGGCGGAGAATGATTAGCGAAGAGACCGGAAAGGCACTGCAGGAAGAACTGGGCCGGAACAAGACAGGCGTGGAAGTAACGGATGTACTTATTCTCTATCTGGCGCCGCCCGATGAGGTGAAAGATGCGTTCCAGGATGTTGCAAGTGCCAGAGAGGACAAGTCCACGTATATCAACGAGGCATACTCCTTTTTCAACGCACTGGTCCCGGAAGCCCGCGGCAAAGCAGCTGAGAGGCTCAGTTCCGCGATAGCGTACAAAAATGAAAAGATCAACAGGACAGAGGGAGAATCAGCGCGCTTTCTGAAGAAAGTCAAAGAATATGATAAAGCCCGAGACATTACCCGCGCGCGCCTTTACATAGAAACAATGGAAAAAATATTGCCGGATGTCAGAAAGTTTCTAATCGGTTCGAAAGTAAAAACGGATGGAACTGATCTGTGGTTTCTGAATAACAACACAAAAATGCCTTTCAAATTTAACAGAAAATAAAAAATAAGGAGATTATTTAATTATGGTAACGAAACATGGATGGATTAAGTGGTTAGTGGGAATAGGACTTCTGGTTCTGGTTTTTATCATGAGCAATCTGGTCTTATTTATCGTGGATACCACAGAGTATGCGGTGGTTACCCAGTTCGGAAAACCGGTAAAAAACATTTTTGAACCCGGCTTGCACTGGAAGCTCCCTGAACCGGTTCAAAGCGTTCAGCGTTATGATAACCGGCTCCATGTCTTTGAAGCCGGGGAGGTTGAATTTCTGACCAAAGACAAGAAAAGCGTTGTCGTTGACTACTACGGAACCTGGAAAATCAAGGATCCGCTGGAATTCATGAAAACCGTCAAAGACAAGGTTGGTACTGAATCCAGGTTATCGGATGTGTTCAGTTCAACTATTGGCGTCTATCTGGGACGTTATGAACTGGATCAGTTGGTTAACACTCAGGCAGGGAAAATGAAACTCCATAAAATGCTTAGCGAAATCAGGAACGAATGCAACCGCCGGGCCGCCGACTACGGAATTGAGGTTGTAAATGTCGAAATGAGAAGGCTTAATTTCCCGGAGAAAAATAAACTTTCCGTCTTCAGACGCATGAAAGCGGAGCGCGAGCAGATTGCTCGTAAATACCGCTCTGAGGGAAGTGAGGAAGCGGCAAAAATCAGGGCAGAGGCAAAGAAAGAACAGAAACGGATTCTGTCGGAAGCGTATAAACAGGCGGAAATCATCCGGGGCGAAGGTGATGCCGAAGCTATTCGTCTCTATGCAAAAGCATTTCAGAAAGATCCTGATTTTTATAAATTTATCCGGACCCTGGCAGCTTACGAAAAGATAATCGACGATAAGACTACTGCCGTTTTGCCTGCGGATTCTGAACTCCTGAGGCTTTTCAGCAGTGGCCGGATATCTTTACCTGCCGCTGCTCCTGTCCGCAAAAAGGAGGTGGTTAAATGAACAAAAAGGATAATGGTCCTTTAAACGACATCCGGGAAGCTTTCGGGCATTTGCGCCTGGGCCTGATAATCGGCTTTTTGCTGATTTCCGGGACAGGGATTTATTTCATGACTGGTTTTTATACCGTTAAACCCGGAGAACAGGGTGTAGTTAAACGTCTGGGAAAGATTATTAAAACTGCCGGACCCGGGCCGCATTATCGAATTCCATGGCCGGTTGACGCCGTTGAAATCGTCAATGTCGGGAAAATACGCCGCGCTGAAGTGGGACTGCTGCTGGAAGAACATAAACACCAGGCATTCATGCCGGAAAGGGTACAGCTTTTAACCGGAGACGAAAACGTCATTAATGTGGAAGCGATTGTGCATTACAAAATCAAAGATGCAGCTCGCTACCTTTACCGGGTAAATTTCAGTGAAGAACGTTTACTGCATAATGCGGTTGCGTCTTCATTGGTTGAACTTATCGGTCAGGTTGGCGTTGATGATATTCTAACGACCCGGAAGATTGCCGCTCAGAGAAAAATCCTCAGGGAAGCGCAAAAGGTGTTAGACCGTTATGACAGCGGACTTGAAATCACGGCATTCAACATTAAGGCTATTATTCCGCCAATAGAAGTTGCTGATGCTTTTCGGGACGTGATGACGGCCCGGGAAGACAAAGAACAATCCATAAACCAGGCAAAGGGTTACCGGAACAGTATAATTCCTGAAGCCAGGGGCAAAGCCAGGGAATTGGTCAGTGAAGCAGAAGGATACCGTATGGAAGTTGTGAATGAAGCTAAAGGTGATGCCACACGATTCGAGACCATGTTGACTGAATATCGGAAAAATTCTCAAATTTACTCGGAAGATGTTACACGCTACCGACTCTATCTCGAAACGATGGAGCGAGTGCTGCCGCGCGTGAAGAAGTATGTTTTACGCGCATCCGGTGATGCCGGGAAAATTAACCTGAAATTCCTGGAAAATTAAATGGAGGAAACATGTTTCAGATTCTGCAGCCGGTTCTTTGGTGTCTTTCCATTTTTGCCATGGTGGTTTCAATAATCATTCTGGCGCGGGCAATCCGTCTTCTCAACCGTATCAATAAGATACGGCAGAAGCAACACAAACAACTAACTAGAAAGGAGGTAAGTGATGGATAAGGTCGGTTCTATCTTAACTGGTATCGGCAGCTTAATCGTTGCCATCGGGGTACTCGTCGTTATGTTACGGGCGAGTGGTTTGATTGACTCGGTTTCGGAAGTTCTGGGCGGCTCAAAAATTAATGAGTCGAAATGAACCGGATATTTCAAAAAAAGTTTAAACTAATTTTAATTTAAGGAAAAAATATTATGTCTAGTATACCTGATATTCTCAACAGTATAGCTTCACTTCTTGTGGCAGTAGGCGCCGTGGTTGTATTACTTAAAACCAGTATTCTAATTACGACTCTCTCGAATCAGATCAAAAATTGGAAGGAATGATTTACTGTTGAATACTGGAAATCTACCGTATTCCGAGTCGAAATATTAATTCTGAAGGAAATAAAAAAAACTTAAAATGGGTACTCGGCGCAATAGCGGAACGTCGTTTTCGAACCGCTATTGTGTTTTTACTCATCGGAACAGTTTTCTATTGCTTGTTCATCCGCTTACCCCGGCCGCCGGATAAAAATCTTGTTGCCACTTACCGGAACGGGAAAGTTACAAAAGGGGAGTTGCGTGCCTATCTGCATGATTTTCTTCCGCGATGTTCAAAACATTACAGTTGCAGGCGTCACGGTATAAATCTCTATCGCCGTGCGGCTGTCGCTTTGATTACGGATCGTTTGACGACAAAGCGGAATTCAAAGGCGGAACTCTCTCGGAACTAAGCCCTCAAATAAAGAACATTCTTACAAAAAACAGAGAAAGGAATTTTGTCAGGGATTATATCCTGAAATTACGGGAGGAAGCCGTTACATCAGTGAATTATGAATTGTTGAGGCTTTCTGATTTCTTTTCCGGACAGTGAAGTTGACGAAGATAAAATTAAAGAGCTCCGCTTCCGGCTGATTGCCGGGGACTCTCCCCGTAAAATAAAGCTTTTGACTGCTGAATACCCCGAAGCAGATGTTTCCGTCAGATGGTTAAAAGAAAAATCGCAGTTGAGCGCCGCTCTCCGCTTGAACAGATATTCTCCCGGAGAGGTAACAAAGATTGCAAAATATAATGCTAAGCATTATATTGCACGGATACGGATACGGAAACGTGAAAAACGTGGGCAAATGTCTTTTGCGGAAGCAAAACCAGTGCTTCTGAATGAAGCGGCAAAGATGGAAAACCGGCGTTTTCTCAAAGAAAATGACGGAGCCGCACTGTTTATTTTTCGAGGCAAACCTTATTCGCTGGGTGAATTCCGGCGGGAGTTTCAGGAGCTGTCCCATGACGAACAAGCCCGCTATGTAACTTTTGACCAGTTGAAAGGGCTGTTGAATAAACTGATTGACAGAACTGTACTTGTGGAAAAAGCGGAAAAAGAGCTGAAAAAATCAGAAGTGGATTTGCTTAGAAAAGCAGACCTTAAAATATACGATTACACAATTCTGAATATGATTGAAGAAAATAAACGCACAGACAAAAAATAGGGAATGATAAATGAAACATGAACATACACATAAGCATAGCGCTGAATGTAAGCATGATGAGCAACGCGAAGACGGGCATCTCTCAACAGAAAAAACAGAATATAAAGTTTTTGGCCTGGACTGTCCGGAAGAGATCGCCATCCTGAAAAAAGAGGTGGGAAAAAAAGACGGGGTACTGAATCTGGATTTTGACATTCTCAATACCAAAATGACCGTTACCTCCACTCCCGGAAAAATCGGCGGCGATGATATCATAGCGGCAGTATCCGCCGGCGGAATGCGGGCGGTTCTCTGGAAAGCGTGGATTTCCCGGGAGGAAGAAGAGTCATTCCGGCAGAAATACGGACGCTCAATTTGCACCTGGGTAAGCGGCTGCCTGCTTGCCGGCGGCTTTCTGGCGCATTGGTATCTGCATGGCAGCTTCATCGATGCCCTGGCGGCCGGAACCGGCGGTAAAGAACACATTTTTCCGCTCGTTTCCATAATATTATATATCGCTTCCATTATTGCCGGCGGCTGGTTCGTCGCCCCGAAGGCACTCGCCGCATTGCGCCGGCGGCGGCTTGATATGAATTTCCTGATGCTGGCGGCGGTTGTCGGCGCGGCTGCAATCGACGAATGGTTTGAAGCGGCAACCGTCACTTTTCTTTTTTCACTGTCACTGCTGCTTGAACACTGGAGTATCGGACGCGCCCAAAGAGCAGTTACCGCTTTAATGGACTTAACTCCCGCTGTCGCCCGTTATCGATGTCCACAGCACGGAGATATTATTGAAGCCCAGGTTGAGGAAGTGCCGATCGGAGTAACGGTACTGGTTCGTCCGGGCGAAAAAATACCACTTGACGGTGAAGTAAGCAAAGGCTCCTCCGCGGTCAATCAGGCTCCGATTACCGGTGAATCCGTTCCCGTATCCAAAGCACCGGGCGATGAGGTTTTTGCCGGGACAATTAATGAGAATGGAGCCCTGGAATTTAAAGTCAGCAAAGCATCCGGCGACACCACGCTTGCCCGGATTATCCACATGGTTCAGGAGGCTCGTTCCCGGCGTGCCCTGAGCGAGCAGTGGGTGGAGACATTTGCCAAATACTACACTCCGGCCATGATTGTCCTGTCAATGATTATCATTATTGTCCCGCCGCTGTTGTTCTCGGCATCCTGGGTGGAATGGATTTACCGCGGACTGGTTATCCTGGTCATTGCCTGCCCCTGCGCCCTGGTTATCTCCACGCCGGTCAGTATCGTTTCCGGGCTGACCACCGCCGCCCGGAACGGGGTGCTTATCAAAGGTGGAATGTATCTCGAGAAAGTCGGCCAACTACGGGCCCTGGCCATGGATAAGACCGGGACCCTGACCTTCGGCCACCCCGAGGTTCAGAAAATAATCCCGCTCAATTCTCATTCACGCCATGAACTTCTGGAACGTGCCGCCGCGCTCGAGGCGGACAGCGAACATCCTCTGGCGCGGGCGATACAGCGTTGCGCCGAAGCTGAACAGATCACTCCGAAGTTTGTTGCGGAAAATTTTCAGGCAATCAAAGGTAAAGGTGCTGAAGCTGATATTGACGGGCGGAATTTCTGGCTCGGCAGCCACCGTTTTATGGAGGAAAAAGGCGGGGAGACACAGGAAATCCATCAACAGGTAACAGCACTCGAAGATGCGGCCCATTCCGTGGTGGCAATCGGCAATGATGATCACATTTGCGGATTAATCAGCGTTGCTGACGGTATCCGCCCGGAAGCCGCCGGGGCGGTAAGCGAAATTAAACGATTGGGAATACGGCAGCTGACGGTGTTGACCGGCGACAATGCCGGTACCGCCAATGCCGTGGCAGCGGCCGTCGGCATCAAGGATGTCAGGGCGGAACTATTGCCGGAGGACAAAGTCCGGGCAGTGGAAGAACTGGTAAAGGAGTTCGGACAGGTGGCGATGATCGGCGACGGCGTCAACGACGCGCCCGCCATGGCGGCGGCAAGCCTGGGAATCGCCATGGGGGCAATAGGTTCAGACGCGGCAATTGAAACCGCCGACATTGCGCTGATGGCGGATGATCTGACAACCCTCCCGTGGCTTATCCGTCATTCCCGCAATACCCTGCGGATTATTAAACAGAATATATGGTTTGCGCTCGGGCTTAAAGTAGCGTTTATGGGCCTTGCGCTGGCCGGGCTGGCAACTTTGTGGATGGCAATAGCAGCCGACACGGGAGCCTCCCTGTTAGTCATTTTCAATGCTCTGCGCTTGTTGAATTCAAACAATAAATCTTGAAATCAGCGTCTTCAAAACCATAAAAAACTTAGCGGCGCTTGACATAACCTGTTTGAAATATTACTATATTATTAAGTGCTGTTTTATGTATTAATGATAACAACTCATAGCGGAGACAGGATGATGGATAAGGAACTGGTAAAAAGTATTAACGGGCAGATGAATTTCGAACTGTATTCATCTTATCTTTATCTCGCCATGGCGTCATATTTGAAATCCCTGAACCTGAACGGATTTGCCAACTGGATGGACGTTCAGGCAAGGGAGGAGATTGTTCACATGATGAAATTTTATAATTTCATGCACGACCGTAATGCGGAGGTTGAGCTTGACGCGATCGCGAAGCCGCAAAACAGGTGGGATTCTCCGCTGGCGGCTTTCGAGCAGGCTTTTAAGCATGAACAGATTGTAACTAAACGTATTAACGCTTTGCTTGACCGGGCCGCCGGGGTCAGTGATCACGCGAGCTTGAACTTTCTGCAATGGTTCGTTGGTGAGCAGGTTGAGGAAGAAGCTAACGCAATGGATGTAATTCAGCAGATAAAATTAGTTGGCGACGCGCTTTTCATGCTGGATCGGGAACTGGGACAAAGGGTTTTTGTTGACCCGACAGCGAGCCCGGCATAAGATAAAACTTTAACAATCAATTAAAGGAGCACAAATGGCTGGTATCAAAGGAACTGAAACTGAAAAAAACCTCTTGAAATCTTTTGCGGGAGAATCGCAGGCGAGAAACCGTTATACTTATTTTTCGTCAATCGCCCAAAAAGAAGGCTACGTTCAGATTGCCTCGATTTTCGAAACTACCGCTAATCAGGAAAAAGAGCACGCGAAGCGCTTTTTTAAATTTCTTGAGGGCGGTCCGGTGGAAATTACCGCGGCCTATCCGGCCGGCAATCTCGATTCCACCGTTAAAAATTTAAAAGCGGCGGCAGGTGGTGAGAACGAAGAGTGGACTTCGCTTTACCCCGGTTTTGCCGAGGTCGCGGAACGGGAAGGTTTTCCGGTGATTGCGGCGGCTTACAGATCAATTTCAAAAGCTGAAAAGCATCATGAAGAGCGTTATCTTGCTTTGCTTTCAAAGCTGGAAACGGGAACCATATTTAAAAGAGATGAGGAAATAGTCTGGATATGCCGTAATTGCGGATACATACACTCCGGCTTTAAATCGCCGACAAAATGTGCAGCCTGTCTGCATCCTCAAGCATATTTCGAAGAATTGAATGATGTCTTACAATAATAAACCCGTAAAATCTTAAAATAGTTGTGAGTTGGGAGTTCAAGAAAGAATTAAAAAAAGAGTTATAGTACACTATACAGCTTAAATATTCGCATTGTATATAAAAAATGTAGCTCAAGCGTCTCGCTTGAGTGTCTTCACAACCGAGACGGTTGTGCTACATTAATTTGTGAAAAAAATACGAAGTTT
>CAZEXM010000072.1:0-13949 GCA_964515915.1 uncultured Victivallaceae bacterium | reverse complement strand
GAGCTACATTTTTTATATACAATGCGAATATTTAAGCTGTATAGTGTACTAGCAGCCTGTCGGACTTATGGATAATCTGCTGCAAAACTGCCGAATTTTGCTGAGATTTCCATCAAAATCGTCAAATATGTTCAATATTCTCGTGATTTTGACGAAAATTCCGCTTTATTCGGACAATTTTTCGCGACGATTCCCAAAGTCCGACAGACTGCTAGTCTGCGGCAAATCCGGCTTCATCGGCGAGCATGGTTTTCAATTTTGCCAGAGCCTGATTCTGGATCTGCCTGACGCGTTCACGGGTTCTGCCTATTTGCTGGCTGACCTCTTCAAGCGTGCGGGCGCGGCTGCCGTCCAAACCAAAACGCATTTGCAAAATTAATCTTTCGCGGCCGTCTAAATCTTCCAGTAAATCCAGAAGACGGTCAACAGATTCGACATCGCCGAGAATTTGATCGGGAGTCATTGCCTTGCGGTCGGGAATAATGTCCTGAAATTCACCGTCCTCACCCTGCTGGATAGGATCATGCAAAGAAAAAGTCCGTAAGTCCGCCAGGCGCAAACCGGCAACCGTACGTTCGCTGAAATCAAGATGTTTTGCTATTTCCGCATCAGTTGGTTCCCGTCCGAGTTCCTCAGCCAGTTTCATGCGGACTGATTTTATCTTATTGATTTTACCCGCGGATTGAACCGGGATGCGGATGGTCCGGCTTTGATTAGCGAGAGCGCGGCGCATGGATTGTTTGATCCACCAGGCGGCGTAGGAACTGAATTTAGCGCCTTTTGCCGGATCAAATTTTTCAACCGCCCGCATTAAACCAATATTTCCTTCCGAAATAAGGTCAAGCAAAGGTAAACCCAGTCCTTTGAAATCATGTGCGATTTTGACCACCAGGCGCAAATTCGCCTGGATAAGAACCGCGCGGGCCTCGTCGTGGGCGGCTACATCGTCGCCGTGAATCGCCGCCGCAAGTTCAATCTCTTCTTTTTTAGTAACCAGAGAAATTTGGCCAATGTCCTGCATATACACTTTCATTGTGTCATTTTTGCTTGCAGAACTGATTTTGGCGTTAAGAGCTTCCTGACGCGCTTTATCTTTCCCCTTTTTGGTTTGGGGAGCGGCAACTACAACAATTTTTCTGCGTCCGCGAGTTTTGGGTTTTTCAGCTTCACTTGTAGATGCTCCTTTTTTCGGAGAAGCCTTCACCGTTTTTTTCTTTACGGCTTTCGTTTTTACAGCTTCAGCTTTCACAGTTTTTGTTTTCGCGATTTTCTTTTTCGCAGCAACTTTTTTTTCTGTTGTTTTTTTATTATTTTTCGTTTCTGCCATATCTGTTTTCAATCAATTTATATATATATAATTATTTTGTTTGCTATTTACTGTTTTTTATTGTAATGTTTCAGAATGACTGTAAAAAAGGATAAAACTCAGGATACTCTCCACAAGATGCCCTCAATCCATATAAACGCTTAATAATTACGGCACAGACAGTCATTAAGATAACAAATATAGCAATAAATTAAACAAAAAGCAAGTTAAAACTTATGGAATGGCGAAAAAAAATAAAAGAATGGTTAAGTGCCGGGCTTTTCATTTATGATTTAGTACAAAACGTTGATGAAGCGGTATTGGCTCCTCTGATTTTGCGCCAGGCGATGGCTTGCAAAAATAAACCTTTATTGGTTGTGCTGCCCGTTTTAAGTCAGGCGGACCGGGTTAATGCTGAGATCGCGGTTTGGTTATCTGAGTTTGATTTACCTTTGAAAACTCTTTATTTGGCAGAAACGCATATCGGGAATATTTTCAATCCCGTCAGTGAGACTTTGCGGGCCAGGGTCTTACATGAAATGCTTAATGGTGAGTTTGATTTAATTATCGGCAGCGCAATGTCTTTTGCCGCGACCGTGCCGCGGCCGGAACGGCTCAGAGAGAGAGAATTGTTATTGACAAACGGCATGTTTATTTCTTTTGACGGCTTACTGGGGAAACTGCTTGACTTGGATTACGACGATGAATTTGAAGTAAATGTCGAGGGTGAATTTTCCCGCCGCGGCGGTATTATCGACATATTTTCTCCGCATTGTGATTATCCGGCTCGAATCGAATTCTGGGGCGATCAGATTGAATCGATTCGTTCGTTCAGCCCGGAAACCCAACGTTCCACGGGACAGCTTGACGAGTATCTGATAATCAGCCGTGCCGGCTTAGGCGAAGAAGGCGATGAATTTGATTTTTATGATTTCACCAGGGATCTGGATTGTTCGCTCCTGACGGTATTTTATGATCAATGTTATGAACATTTGAAAAAATACACCAGCGAATATGAAGAAGAACGTTTTGAAGCGCAGGTCGCGTCCTTTAAACCGGATCGACTGGTCAAGTTCCTGGATGTCACCGAAGATTCCAGTTCGGGCAAAGCAACAGTCGCGGAATGTTTTCCGGCAGTGGCTCATTTGAAATCCGAATTGCCGCAGGAAGCGCTCACCGGCGGCATGGAAATGCTGCGGGAAATGATAGCCCGGCAATTATTTCAATGGATAGATACCGGCTATGCGGTGAGTTTGCTGGGTTTGGACGAAGGCGCGCGGCGGCATATTCATAATTGGTGTGATGAATTTAAACTGGATTTTGACAAAATAACGCTTGATACGGGCAATTTGCCCGGCGGACTCATCTTCCCCGGACAAAAAACTGTTTTTTTAACAGAGCGCGAACTTTTTACCGCGGACATTTTCCGTAAAAAATCATCCCTGCCGCCGGCAAAAGAAACGAAAGTCCGTCTGGTGGAGGAAGAAATTGCGGCCTGTGCGGATTTGGACGAAGGCGATTACGCTGTGCATTTAGTGCATGGTATCGGCAGATTTACCGGTATTCGTGAAATGACTTTGCGTGGAATCACGCGCGAGCTGATGGTATTGGAATACCGGGACAACGCGCAATTGTATGTTCCTTTGTATCAGGCGGGCCTGGTTTCCCGTTATATCGGCTCACAGGCGAAAGTCACCGTGGATAAGCTGGGCGGACAGCGCTGGATAAAAACGAAAATAGGAACCGCGCGGTCAATTCGGGATTTTGCCGCGGATCTGCTGCATTTTCAGGCAATGCGGGATGCTTCCGGGGGAATTACTTTCGGGGGCGATGATTTAGAACAGCGAATATTCGAAGACGCTTTTCCTTTTGAGCCGACCGCCGACCAGGCGCGGGCAATCGAGGAAGTCAAAGCCGACATGGAGAAAAGCCGTCCAATGGATCGTTTGCTGTGCGGGGATGTCGGTTACGGGAAGACTGAAGTCGCTATTCGCATGGCATTCAAAGCGGTCAGTGCCGGTTATCAGGTAATGTTCCTGGCGCCGACAACAATTCTGGTGCAGCAGCATTATTACAGTTTGCTGGAGCGTTTTGCCGAATATCCTTATACCATTGAAATGCTCAGCCGTTTCCGGAGCAAAGCGGAGCAGAAGCGGATCCTCGCGAAAGTGAAAAGCGGCGGAGTTGATATTGTCATTGGAACCCACCGCTTGTTTCAGGATGATGTTCATTTCGACAAACTGGGTTTAGTGATTGTCGATGAGGAACAGCGTTTCGGGGTGAAACACAAGGAAAAAATAAAACGTTTTCGTGCGTCTGTGGATGTTTTGACGATGTCGGCAACGCCGATACCGCGAACTTTGTATATGGCGATGGTCGGAGCGCGGGATTTAAGTACGATTATGACCGCGCCGGGGGCCCGTTTGCCGATAAAGACCAGCGTTTCCCCCTATGATGAAAATTTCATTTGCGAATGCATCACTAATGAAGTCAAACGCGGCGGACAAGTGTTTTTCATCCATAACCGCGTAAAAAGTATTGATTCAGTGCTGGATAAATTTGCAAAACTGCTGCCGGATGTCCGTTTTGCAGCCGGGCACGGGCAGATGCGTGAAAATGATTTGGAAGAAGTTATGGCCCGGTTTCTGGCGGGTACGGTTGACGTATTGATATGTACGACGATTATCGAATCAGGTTTGGACATAGCGAACGCGAACACAATTATCATTGAACGGGCGGACCGTTTCGGGCTGGCTGAATTGTACCAGCTTCGCGGCCGGATCGGCCGCTGGAACCGGCAGGCCTACGCGTATTTGCTGCTGCCCAAACACAATATTGTCAGTTCGGACGCCAGAAAACGTTTGAGCGCGATCAGGCGTTATACGCATCTCGGGGCGGGTTTCCGGCTGGCCCTGCGGGATTTGGAGATCCGCGGCGCCGGCAACCTCCTGGGCGCGGAGCAAAGCGGGCATATTAATGCGGTCGGTTTTGACTTATATTGTCAGCTGCTGAGTTTGGAAATAGCGAAACTGAAAGGCAGGGAAGTCGAATTTTTACCTGAAGTCGACATAAATATTGATTTTATCCACTTTGCGCATGAAGCTCCTGATGGTTCGCTGGCGGCCGGGTTCCCGCCGGAATTCATTCCCAGCGAACGCTTGAGAGTCGATGCCTACCGCCGTTTGGCAAGGCTTGGTTCAGAAAGCAAAATAGAGGAATTCCGCGAGGAACTGGAAGACCGTTACGGGAATTTACCCGAACCGGCCAAAAATATGCTGAAGGTGACTTTAGTCAAAATTTTTGCCGCCAGGCAAGCCTATACCGCAGTACATGTGGAGGACGGAAAAGTTTTTTTCCGGACTTCACGCAAAGTTTATCGCCGCAACGGTATTTTACCGACAATAAACTACAGAAATTCGCCGCTGATCCGTTTAAACAATCTACTCGACATCGCCAGACTGCTCTGCCCGATAGACGAAGTAAACTAAAGTTTGGCCTTTGTCCCCGGCGCTGTCAGTCCAGTTTCTCTGTTATCGCATCTTTATATTTCCTGGCTATTGCCAAAGCGAGATCAGCACGTTGTTCAGGACTTAGTTTATTAATCATGCCAATTATCCTGCCTTCTATACCCTTTTTGCCGCCGGTTCCCAAAAAGTCTATCTGCATATTCGGAAAAATCTTTTGCAAAGTTTCAAGTTTTATAGCTCCACAAACATTATCTTTGTTCTTGATATTATTGATGTGAGCTCTGCCTACTCCAGAACGCCGACTCAGTTCTATTTCTGAACCAGCTTCTTTTATTACCAGTCGAATTGCTTTTTTTAATTTTTTCTCAATCATTTTAAGTACCCTAAATTTTACATTATATATCCCAGAGAATACAAAAAAACAATAAAACACTACGGAAAACACTTGAAACTGCATTCTGTAGGATGTATTTGTATTCCATAAACAACAGAATTTGGGAGAAAATCAACTTTTAAAAAAGTCATCCATTGCTGAAAACTAATGACTTTGGGGAGTTTTTAAAAGATGCTTAATCAAGATCAAATCGAAAAAGCCACTGTCGAGGAGCTTCAAAGTCAATTAAAATTTTTCCGGCGTGATATCCGACACGCGGAATCATGGCTGCGGGAGCTTAAACACGCAGAAAGAGTTTTAAAGAGAGCTTTGCGCTTAAAGCTGAAAGCTATGGAGGAACGGGAAAAAAATATGACAGCTTTAAAAAAACAAATTTTAAAATGTGGACTGAAGCAGAAAACTTTAGCGAAAAAACTCGGAATCAGTGATGCCGCGGTATCGCTCCAAATCAAAACCGGAATCAAAATGGTGAAGGTAGCGGCAAAATACGGCAAAGCAATGAATTGCGACCCGCATTTACTTCTGGATTTTTAACAAGGCGCTAATACCGATTTGCAATCTGAGAGATAGTAAAAACTGAGAAACCTCGTTGAGGTTTTATAATTGATACTATCCGTCAGGTGGCGGCGGCAAAGCCCTTCAGTTGTTCGGTTAATTTTCTCCCCAGGCCACGGGCAAGTTCTATTTTATCAGGCTGCTTTGACAGACTCGGCACGATTTCCGGAGTAATCTTGGTTCCGGCGCCAAAGAACATATGTATCGCTCCGGCCTTGCAGGTTTCCCCATAGCCGCAAGTGAAACAACTGGCCGCTCCTTGAGCTGAAATTTCTCCAACGCACTCAATCTGGTTATATTCAAAAAAAGTTTTGATGTTATCGACTACCGGAGCGCCGGAACTTCCGCCAATTCCTACTGCAACTGCCAGTTTCCCGGCAACAGCTTTGCCGTCACGATGCCGGAACTGATAGAAGCGTTCCAGAAAACAGTGCGCCAGTCCATTCAGCATAGAATAGTAATTCGGAGCTCCCACCACATACGCGTCGGCATCAACAATTTTTTGCCGTAAGCCCTGCATATCATCTTTTACCTTGCATACATTATCGCGAACACATTCCATACAGGCAGTGCATGCTCCGATTTTCATTCCGGCAAGGGATATGAATTCTGTTTCCGCCACAACCGTTCCAAGTACTTCTTTAACTAATAATTCAGTTGCATGGTTTTTCCTTGGACTGCATGATATTCCCAGTACTTTCATTTTGCCTCCCCTTTTTTGTTTGTAAGTTCTGTCAAAAGTTTTGACTTTATTTTCTATTTATCTTGTTCTTATTTATATATTTATGATGATAGTTTTTCTTTCCGCTGTTTTTGCGCGAAAAATTTCATTTAGAAAAATGTATTTTTTATCAATGTAGCTCAAGCGTCCCGCTTGAGAATATTCACAAGCGAGACGGTTGACTTTCGCTATGCTCAGTCTCAGCCTCCGCAAAGTGTGCTACATTATCAAACAAGCTGAAAAAACAATAATATTGTTTTTTCAGAACACTTGCTGTTCATTTTCTGCTTAAAAATATAGATGATCTGATAAAAAGCAACTTTAAAGCTATTTTTTGAAACCTGAAAATAGATTTAAGTATTTTTAATCCTTTCTTCACAATTTACTATAAATCAAATAAGCTTAAAAACAAGTTAAAAATCCCCCGAAAGCTGAAAAGCTGAAAAAGGCGTCAAAAAATGGCTCTAAGGAGCCGTTCAAAAATAACCTTTACATCTCCGCAATTCTCCCGGATGCCTTTGTGTTTGTCGATTCGTTACATACCTTCGGGGTATTTGTAAACAAATCAATCATCACTCAAGCAAAAAAAGCTCATTCGTTTCAATAATAAAAAGAATAGGTGTTTTTTCTTCCATGTTTCTGACATTATTAAAAAAATATTCTTTATGGTTTCATATCTTTTTAATGCTGTAATCATACTAAAATAGTATACTATTCTACTGTAATCCTTTTTTTTATTGAAAAAAATATATTTTCTAGTTGACTTTACTTAAATCAGGAGTATAATCTAGCTTGTAAAAAGAAAGAACAATGTTCTATAAGCACTAATTCATACAAAAATAATATGGATTAATAAATCAGGAAATTATAAATGGATGTTAATGAAATAATACGGAAACAGGATTTTCCGGAAGGAAAAAGCGCGGAAGATATTCTGGTATGGACAAATGAAACTCTGGGAAAGGATGTGGTATTCGCGTCTTCCCTCGGGGCGGAGGACCAGGTGATTTTTGCCATGATCAGCAGGCTTGGACTGGATATTCCGGTTTTCACCCTTGATACCGGCAGAGTATTCCAGGAGACTTACGATCTGATTGCTGAAACGGAAAAGAAATATAATAAAAAGATTGAGATTTTCTTTCCGAAGCATGAGGCAGTGGAAAAAATGATTAATAAACACGGAATTAATTTGTTTTATGAAAGCAGCGAGCTTAGAAAAAAATGCTGTCATGTAAGGAAGCTTGAGCCCTTGTCAAGAGCCTTGAAGCCTTACAAGGCCTGGATTTGCGGCTTGCGTCGTGAGCAGGCGCCCACTCGTTCAGAAGTAAAAGTTATTGATTTTGACGCTAATGGAAAAATTAAGATTAATCCGCTTATAAACTGGACGGAAAAAGAAATTTGGGATTATATAAAAGAATACGGCGTACCCTATAACAAACTGCATGACCGGGGCTTTTTGAGCATCGGCTGCGCCTGTTGCACCAGGGCGGTCGCTCCAGGTGAACACGTCAGGAGCGGACGCTGGTGGTGGGAGGACCCGGAGCAGAAAGAGTGCGGACTGCATCTGGTAAACGGTAAACTTGTCAGAAAAAAATGATTTTATCACGAAATAAAAGAATAAACAAAAATTCACGAGGAAAAAATGACTGAATATAATTTGAGCCAGTTAAAACAGCTGGAGGCGGAAAGCATTCGTATATTCCGGGATGCGGTCAGCCAGTTTGACAACCCGATACTTCTGTATTCGATCGGCAAGGATTCTTCCGTGCTGGTCCGGCTGGCGCAGAAAGCATTTTATCCGGGGAAACTCCCGTTTAAACTGCTGCATATTGATTCCACCTGGAAATTCAGGGAAATGATTCAGTTCCGGGATGAGTTCTGTGCCAAAGCGGGTCTGGAGCTGATTGTGCGCCACAACCGGGAAGGCAAGGCCGCCGGGGTGAATCCTTTCGATTACGGAAGCCGCAAATATACTGACATTATGAAGACTCACGCTTTGCTGCAGGCGCTTGATGAAGGCAAATATGATGTCGCCTTCGGCGGGGCAAGGCGGGATGAGGAAAAATCCCGGGCAAAAGAGAGAATTTACTCTTTCCGCGACCGGCATCACCAGTGGGACCCGAAAAACCAGCGTCCTGAACTCTGGTCGCTGTATAACGGTAAAGTCAATACCGGGGAAAGCGTCCGGGTATTTCCCTTGTCGAACTGGACCGAAGCTGATATATGGCAATACATCCGGCTGGAGAAAATAGCCCTGGTTCCATTGTATTTCGCCAAAAAGCGCCCGGTAGTTGAGCGGGACGGGACGCTTATAATGGTTGACGACGAACGGATGCGGCTGGAACCGGGGGAAAAACCGCTAATGAAGTCCGTCCGCTTCCGTACTCTCGGCTGTTATCCTCTGACCGGCGCGATAGAGTCCACGGCGACAACTATTGAAGAGATTGTCGAGGAAACGCTGCAAACCAGAGTCAGCGAAAGATCGACACGGGTGATTGACCGTGACGGCGACTCTTCCATGGAACAAAAAAAACGGGAAGGATATTTCTAAAATGGATATTGATAAATTTCTTAATCAGAACGAAAAGAAAGACCTGCTGCGCTTTATAACCTGCGGAGCGGTTGACGACGGCAAGTCCACCTTGATCGGGCGTTTGCTTTATGACAGCAAGTTGATTTTCGAGGATCAGCTGCAGGCGCTTCACACGGACAGTGAGAAGGTCGGCACCACCCGGGGGACTGGGGAAGTGGATTATGCCCTGCTGCTCGACGGTTTGAAAGCCGAACGGGAGCAGGGGATTACTATTGATGTGGCGTACCGCTATTTTTCCACTCCCAAACGCAAATTCATCATTGCCGACACTCCGGGACATGAAGAATACACCCGTAATATGGCGACCGGGGCGTCAACCGCCAATCTGGCCGTAATCCTGATTGACGCCAGAACCGGAGTCATAACCCAGACCCGGCGGCACGCGTTTATTGCCTCATTGCTCGGCATCAAACATATTGTTGTCGCGGTGAATAAAATGGACCTGGTGGATTATTCCGAAGAGCTTTTCCATAATATCCGGCAGGATTTCTCTGATTTCATACAACAACTGGAGGCGCCGGAGGTAAAATATATACCTTTGTCCGCGCTGAAAGGCGATAATGTTGTAGACAAATCCGACAATATGCCGTGGTACAAAGGGATACCTTTGCTCGAAACTCTTGAAAGCGTCAACATTTTCGATGACCGGAATTTTTCCGATTTCCGTTTTCCGGTGCAGTACGTAATCCGGCCGCATCTGGATTTTCGCGGCTTCGCGGGAACGGTGGTTTCCGGGGTTGTCGCGGTCGGCGACACGGTTAAAGTGCTGCCTTCGCGTAAAGAGTCGAAAATCAAAAATATTGTTACCGCCGACGGCGACCTGACTGAGGCGTTCGCGCCGCAGGCCGTAGCCATTGAGCTGGAAGATGAAATCGACGTCAGCAGCGGAGATATGATCGTTCACGCCAATAATCAGCCGAAAAGCTCGAAGCATTTTGAAGCGGTGATAATCTGGATGAATGAAAAAGCGCTTAACACCTCGCGGGAGTATCTTATACGGCACAACGGCAGAAACGTCAAAAGCAGGCTGGACAATATTATTTACAGTATTGATGTAAATACTCTGCAAAAACAAAATGTCGATAAACTGCAGATGAATGAAATCGGCAGGGTGGCGGTTTCGACGACTCAAGCCTTGTATTATGATGCTTATTCAAAAAATCGCGAGACGGGGAGCCTGATAGTCATTGATCCCGTTACTAATGTAACCATCGCCGCGGGCATGATTACTGAAACCCAGTCTTTCGACCGCAATTCAGGAGCTGAAGCCGACAGTCTGCAGAAACATGTTGACCGCCGTGAATTTTCGTGGGAAACCGGATTGATTGACAGCAAAGCGCGGATGTTGAGAAATCATCACCGGGGCAAAACGCTGCTTATTGCCGGGAGCCGTGATTCCGGCATTAATGAAATCGCGAAAAAACTTGAACTGCAGTTGTTCAAGCTGAATATGAATTCATACTATCTTGGACTGTCAAACCTGGTAAGCGGCCTTGATGCCGATATCAATAATGATTTCTGGGACCGGGATGAACATATCAGGCGGATCGGCGAACTTGCCAGAATAATGACCGATGCCGGATTGATATTCATAACGACAATCAGCGACGCGGACGATTACGACGCGCAGCGCTTGAAACTGCTTAACTCGCCCAACGAACTGCTGGTAGTCAGCGTCGGCGACAAGCAACTGAAGAAATACGCGGCCGACATCAGTTTGGAAAGTAATCCCGATATCCGGAAGGCCCTGGAGCAAATCATGCTTTTGCTGTCCGCGAAGAGCGTTATTCCCGAATATTGCATATAAAACAAATCAGTATATATTATTAATTCGCCCTCAAAGGACTTTTTTTGTATGGAAATCAAACTGAAAAATAAATATTTGGAATTGCGGGAAAGCGTTAATGCTTATTTGGCTGGAAAGCTGTCTCCCGCGGACTTAAAGCATTGCACGGCGCCGCTTGGGATTTACCAGCAGCGTAATGAGCTTTTCATGGCCAGAACCCGTATTACGGGTGGGCATATTACCGTCGCGGAACTACGTGAAATCGCCGGCATCATTGATGAGAATGATATTGCATATCTGCATTTGTCAAGCCGTCAGGATATTCAGCTTCACGATGTGTCGCCTGAAAATCTTTACAAAACGGTGCATAGCTGTACAGAAGCCGGTTTACCGTTTAAAGGCGGCGGCGGCAATACTTTCAGGAATATCGCGGTATCCCCGGACAGCGGAATTGCGCCGGACAGTGTTTTCGATGTTATTCCCTGCGCCAAGAGCATGAGCGATATAATTTTCAAATGGGACAAGGCTTTTGAACTGCCGAGAAAATTAAAAATTGGTTTCGCAAGTTCAGAAAAAGATGAGTTCATGGCGGCAATTCAGGATCTGGGTTTTGTTGCCGTAATCGTGAACGGCAAACGCGGGTTCAAGGTATATGGCGGCGGCGGCATGGGAAACGCAAGTTCTCCGGGGATAAAACTTTTTGATTTTATTGCCGGTGACGAAGTCCCGGGATGCACCCTGGCCATGACCGAACTTTTTTATGATCACGGCGACCGCAAAAATCGTAACACGGCAAGAATAAGGTTTATCCTGCAGCGCCTCGGCAAAGAAAAATTCCTTGAATTGTTTAATAAGTATTTCGACAAGGCGCGTTTTGAGGTTCCGGGTTTTCCTGCGTGGAAATTTGACCTTGAAGGAGAGGCCGCGAAGCTGAAAAAATTTCCGGAACAGGCGCTAAATGACGTTTTATATCAAAACTGGCTCAAATACGCCGTTTCCGCCACCTGTTTCGGCGACGACGTTGTTTCGGCCAGGATTTTTGTCCCCGGCGGCAATTTGAATGCCGGGCAGTTGAGAAAGCTTGCCGGCGCGGCTGATTTGTGTGGCTGTTCCTTTGTGCGTTTGACGCCCGGCCAGGATATTTTACTGCCGCTGGTTCATCGTTCGGCCTTGCCGGAGCTGTACAAATTTTTGCAAAACGAACTGCCGGATATTGATCTGACTTTGCAGTCTTTCAAGGGTCATATCAATTCCTGCGTCGGAGCGGCCGTCTGTAAAATCGGCATCCTTGATTCGCCCTCGCTGGGGAAAGATATTGGCGCCGGGCTTGACGAATATTTCAGCGGCAAAATTGATTTCAGGGGCGAAGTCGCCGCAAAAGTCCTGGACATGATAAAGATATCCGGATGTCCGAATTCCTGCGCGGGACATCCGGCGGCACGGATCGGAATGCAGGGCCGGAAGAAGAAAATTGACGGTAAACTTGAAGCAGTGTACAAAATATTTGTAAAAACGGACAGCAAGGCGTTTGCGCTCGCGGAAGCTGAAGACCACTTTGTAAAAGCAAACGACGTCCCCGGCAGGGTGCTGGAACTGGTAAAACAGAATTTGCGGGACTTTTCAGGATAACAAAAAGAGATAATCATGAAGGTATCCACACGTACAAGATACGGCTTACGGCTCCTTGTCTGCCTGGCCGGCAATGAGCCGCATGTCCTTGCCCAGGTTAAAGAGATTGCAAAACGTGAAAGTATTCCCGCAAAATATCTTGAGCAAATTATCAGGCCGCTGAAAAAAGCGGGGATGCTGAAAGTTGTCAGGGGCTCCAGAGGCGGCTACTTTATGGGGCGCAGCCCGGAAAGCATAATGGTTAAGGAGGTCTTCGAGCTTCTCGAAGACGGAACTCATTTGATTCACTGTATGAAAAACGAAGTTGTCTGTGAACACCAGGAAGCCTGTTCCACTTATGATTTCTGGAATAATTTCAATAAAGTCATCGACGACTACCTTGAAGGCGTCAGCATTGCGGACATGGTAAAAATGCAGCGGGAAAAATGTAAAAAACTTATGTTTTATATTTAATCATTGACTATCCACCTTTAACGAAATGAACAGCAAGTGTTCTGAAAAAACAATAATATTGTTTTTTCAGCTTGTTTGATAATTAGAAAGTGTATAATGTAGCTCAAGCGTCCCGCTTGAGAATATTCACAAGCGGGACGCTTGACTTTCGCTCTGCTCAGTCTCAGCCTCCGCAAAGTGTGCTACATTGATTGAAAATACACTTTTCTGAATGAAATTTTCGCGCAAAACAGGGGAAAAAACTCTATTTTGCAATAAATACTTAATACTCAATACGATAGAGTGTTATTTAAATAATTTGACAGTAACGATAAATATGGAATGGAAAAATAATGGCTGATTCACCCGGATTTCCGCATCTCAGGCTGCGTCGTCTGCGCCGTAATGACGCAGTCAGAAATATGCTCGCCGCTCCTCTTCCCGGTGTTTGTTGTTGAAGGCAAAGCTGTCAGGCAGGCAATTGCCGCCATGCCCGGACAGTTCCGTTATTCGATCGACACCCTGACGGAAGCGGTTGGGGAAGTCATGGCAACGGGGATTAAATCCATTATGTTATTCGGCGTTGTCAGCGATAAAAGAAAGAGCAAAACCGCGGAATACGCCTGGAATCCGGAAGGACTGGTGCAGCGGGCCGTTTATGAACTCAAAAAAACATATCCCGGCTTACTGATATTTACTGATGTCTGCGTTTGTGAATATTCGATGCTGATAGCGACCGCCCGCAATGACTGGGGTGATTTGAAAACACTGGTGCGCGAATCAATTTTCGCTCTTTCCCGCGCCGGCAGCGATATCATTATTTCATACTGGGCAAACCAGTACGATCAATTTATTAAAGACTGAACATCGAACATCGAACATCGAACATCGAACGTCGAATGAAAGAATACACAGGTATACCGTAGAAAATAAAAAAATCAAATTCTCAAGTCATTTCCAATATTTTTCTTGCTTTTATATGATTTACCAACTAGTGTCATGTAAAGGATTAATTGTCGGTTTTTGCGCCTCTGGGGACAGAGGCGGCTACATCTTTTAAATCTAA
>CAZEXM010000071.1:0-14102 GCA_964515915.1 uncultured Victivallaceae bacterium | reverse complement strand
TTGAATTCACACTTGCCAAGCTCAAATCCAATGCAAAATTCTCAAACTTCCGTTATATGAGATTGAAGCTTTATATAAATCCCGTGGATATAAATGGGGAAGTGCGCAAAAAACAAAAAATTTGCAACAGGTAATTTCAAAGTATCCAAAAGCGAACCGCGCCGGTTGCGCTATGCTTTACCTCGCGCAAACCAGTAATGGTAAAGTTCAAGAGGATTATTTAAAACAAGCTATTGAAAAATATGGCGATTGCTTTTACGGCAATGGAGTCCAGGTGGGGCCTTATGCCAAATTCCTTTTAGCCTCGGCGTATCTCAAAAGCGGGAAAAAAGATCAGGCTTTGGAGTTATTCAAAGAAGTGAAAACTAAATTCCCTGACGCCGTGGATCACCGGGGAAGAAATTTAGCTTCAATGATAAATCTGGATAAATTACGCTGATTTCCAGCCCAATCCAAGTGTGGTCTTTATCTGAGCGTCGATATCCTTGCCGGCTTCATCAGCGAAGCCGCTTAAATACATTTTCTTTCATCCTTTGTTTAGAATGACCAAACTCAGGCGCGCCGCGACAGCGACGTTATCTGAAACGATCTTTAATTATCAAACGCCGCGTCAAACTGCAGCCCGGGCTCTCTTTCAGCGTGTGCTGTTATAAGAGCAAGTTTTGTTCTTGTTGTTCCCGTTTCTGTGTATGGCATAGACTCATGCTCCCTCTTTACATTATACCACTAATCCCTTCGAGTGAACCGATTTGTTCTTAACAGGCATTACCCTGTTTACGCCCCTACTATGAATTAGTCCGACTGCCAAAGCCTCATACCGCGTCATCGCGTTTTAACCGCTTTTCCACAGCTTTACTGGAACGCTTTGGCTCTCCCAAGTTCCGATATCTGCCTTTTTCGCTCGCCCGCCACGGACTTCGACCCCGGCACGCCGACATATACTCACCATTTAACGCATATGCCAGTTCAGATTTCAGGCATTTGAAAACCCTGATCCCGTTGCAACATGTCATATTTCGGGGCTCAACACCTTCACGCTTTCGCGTTGCGGCATATTTCGGGGCTCAACACCTTCACGCTTTCGCATTGCGGTCTAATATCTCCCGCAGGTGGCTTCACTTATTTTGTTACCTCCATAAATGCACCCTATAGTTACAGGCTGACCTGCCAGTCATTACCTGTGCCGGATTTTAACCGGCTGGATTGCGCCAGCTTCGCCTGGCGCACTCATAAAACTTTTGACACTACCGGATTTGATGTTTTCATGATTCCGGCCTTTCGTTGCTGATTAGATTAACATACCTCTTTAGTTAGTGATTTTGAAAGTCCTGCTGCATAAGAAACAGCGAAAAAAACTGATGGCTTACTATCATGCCCTGCTATTACCCGCAAATATAAGAGACACAAGCGACTGCTGCGCTTGCTGAATCAACTGCAGTCTTTGAGCAACTGCTCGAAATCACGACCATATTTTATGTAGGTCTCAAATTTGCGGCGGGCGGATAATTCTGAATTTTCCTGTTCGTCATCAGCATGGAAAACTGTTGCGACGTGCGGCTCGATTGAAAAACCGCCGTCATAGCCGGTTTTCAACAGATCTGTTACGATTTGCCGGACAAAGCCGCTGCCCTCACCGGCAAAGGTGAATCTGATTTCAGGGCGCTCGTAATTTTCTTTCATTTCTGTCGCGATTCCGTCTTTGATGTGAATGTAATAAATATATTCGCGAATGTTTTTGTAAAATTCAAACGCGTTTTGCAAAGCATAGGGTTCCGTTCCTATACGGCAGAAAGTTAAAACCGGATTGCCGGTGTCGAAAATCAGTTTAAAATTATCCGATCTGACCCTTTCGATCAGGCGCAAAGTATGAACATAAGATTGCCCGCCATAATTCATGCAGTTTTCGTGGCCGTAAATAATTCCGGCGTCTTCGCACATTTTCGTTAAAATATTTACTTTCGCAAAAATTATCTTTTCCAGTTCCGGACTGTCAAAGCGTTCATCGTCAAGTATTTTGAAGCTCATACCGCGAACGATTTTTGTTCCCAGCCGCTGCATACGCGGAATAGCGCCTTCAAGTTCCTTGACGCTGTCCTCGAAATCTTCTTTGCTGCGCGGGCTTTTGTTCCAATTGGCAATGCTGCTGCCGAAACAATTAATGTTGACTCCGGCCTGCCCGAGTTTTTCACAAAGTGTCTCAAATTCAGAGTCCGGAATGGTCGCCAGATTTTTTTCACCCACCGCGCGGAGTTCAATATTTTTCCAACCCAATTCAAGTGTGGCCTTTATCTGGGTGTCGATATCTTTGCCTGCTTCGTCGGCGAATCCGGTTAAATACATTTTCTTTTATCCTTATTTTAAAAGTTAAATATTGCAAAGAGTTGTAATATTTTTAGTTTTCCTGGGCTCAATATAAACCCGCATCTCATAAAAAATAAGCTTGAGCGCTTAAAATGATACACTGAAATCCTCTTCAGCGATAGTTCCTGCCGGAGCTTCTTTTGTAAATATGGAATTATCCACTAATTTTTGTAATTCAACTGCGAATTCATTGGAATCCATCGGCAATTCAATGGTTTTGTTCTTGATAGCTGAAAGTAGCATTGCGTTCCCTATTTCCAAAGAGTTGACGCCTTCCGGTGCGGGCGCCATTACCTGCCTGTCCTCAATTATCGCATCGGCGAAATCTTCGATTATGTCCCGGTGCTGGTTTGGATTGGAACTCGACACATCAATTTGCACATTCCATAAATCAGGAGTCCCGAAACGTTGATCAGTGGCGGCTGAAAATTTTGAAACCGCCACTTCGTTGCGTTTGAATTCGATTTTACCGTTTTCGTAGACGAGCCGGCCTCGTTCAGCACTTATTTCCAAACGGTTGGTACCGGGAGCTTCACCAGTGGAAGCAACGAATACTCCGGTCGCGCCGTTAGAATATTCCAGAAATGCTGTAACATCATCTTCAACTTCAATTTTGTGGTATTTACCGAATGCCGCGGTCGCACGAATTCTGCTCGGAACCCCGAAAAACCATTGCAGTAAATCCAATTGATGCGGGCATTGATTCAGCAGTACACCGCCGCCCTCTCCTTCCCAGGTGGCGCGCCAATCCCCTGAAGCATAATAAATTTCCGAACGAAACCAGTCGGTAATAATCCAGTTAATGCGCTGAATTTCGCCGAGTTCACGACTGTCGATCAATTGCTTTATTTTGCGATGAGCCGGAATTGTCCGTTGGTTGAACATAGCGGCGAATTTCAACTCCGGATGCCTGGCGGCGGCGGCAATCATGCTTTCGGCATCCGTCTTGTGTACCGCGATGGGTTTTTCGGTCAATACGTGTTTGCCGTATTCAAAAGCTTCCTCCGCGAGAGTATTGTGAAAATAATGCGGTGTCGCGATGATTACAGCTTCAACGTCAGCCTGTTTAAAAAAATCATCGCTGTCCACAAAAGCTTGAACATCACTTTCTGTACTGAAGTCTTTAATTTTTTTCGTATCTGTGTCGCAGACAGCGGCAAGACAACAGTTTTTTAAATCGGCAATACTTTTTATGTGAGCTTGCCCCATTCCACCGATACCGATAATTCCAATCTTTACTTTCCGCATGAAAATAATTCCATATATTTAGTTTAAAGCATTAAAGAGTATACTAAAATTATAGCTTTTCAGAATATATTTGTCAACGATTCAACAAATTTTTATGACAAAAAACTTGTATTCTTATAGCTTAATTTTATAGGGAAATTAAAAAAATTAAAAAAACTTTAAAACTAAAGATAGGTATTTTTATTTATTAAAACTTGTATTCTTGTATTTTAATAGTATTTTATGAAAAAAGGCGGGTATGATGTTAAGTAAAGTTGAGATCATCAAGAATAAGTTAATATCGGATATAAAAAAGGGCGTTTTCCGGGTAGGAGAAAGTATTACTTCGCGCAACAAATTATGCCGCAACTATAATTATTCCCGAACTACCATCGACCGTGCGGTCCGGGAATTGACCGCAGCGGGTTACTTAGGGTCGCGTCAAGGCAGCCGCACCTACGTGATATCTGATAAACCCATTAACAAACCGCAACATTTGTTTGTTATATCCGGTTTTGCCGGTCAAAATACCGATCTTGCTATACGTGAATTATTTTCCCCCGAAATTGATTTCAATATTCCTTTGAGCGGACTGCCAGAACAGAAAGTCGCGATAAACCTTAACCGTTTATGCCAGCCCGGCTCCGCGATTATTTGGATCAGTCCGAGTCTCGAATCGGTTCACTTAATGAATTACCTTGCCAAAGCCGGAGTACCGCAAATTCTGGTTAATCGTAAATATAATAATTACGATTACGTCGCGACGGATGCCAAAAGTAGTATTAAAGAAGGTTTGTCATGGTTAATGATCGAAGCTGGACGGGATATTGCGTTCATATCATATAAAGCCACCACCGAAAAGCCATATCTGCACGAACGCATCATTGCGTTTTATGAATCCTGCGTGGAGCTTGGCGCCCATTTATCGCCGGACCTGATATTCTCCCGGGAGTTTGTCGATATTCCATCCGAGATAGCAGAAATCGGTCGAATGTTGTTTGTCGGCGGCAAAACGCCCAAAGGTATTTTTGTCATGCATCAGGATTTGATTCTGCCTTTGGTAACCGTCACTCAAGCCTACGGTTTTATGCCCGGCAGGGATTACAAATTGCTGACATTTGATTATGTCAAGGGTTTGGAAAATTACACTGGTGTTGGAATGCTGGAACAGCAAATGAAACAACTTTATCACGAAGCCGCCAGGTGGATGCTGGCAAACCCCGCATCACAACAACAGCCCTTCAGGCAAAACATAAAAACAGAACTTATAATTTTGTGACAGAATTTAATCAAAAATAATTTTGCAAAGTACCAATCTTAATTATCAAACGCCGCGTCAAACTGCAGCCCGGACGGTGAAAAATCAACTTTCCGGACAAAAGCACACGCCTCTTTCGCTCCATATTCGCGTTCCATGCCGCAGTCTTCCCATTCCACGGATAAGGGCCCGGTATAGCCTGAACGGTTGAGTTCGCGGATAATGTTTTCAAAATCCACGTCACCGTGTCCCAGGCTGCGGAAATCCCATCCCCTGCCGGCTTGGCCGAAATCAAGATGCGAAGCCAGGATGCCGGTTCTGCCGTCTAACTGCAATGCCGCGTCCTTCATATGGACATGATAAATGCGGCCAGGGAATTCCTGCAGGAACTTCACCGGGCAGACCATTTGCCATAACAAATGACTGGGATCAAAATTGAAGCCGAACTCAGGACGATTATCAATCGCCGCCAGCGCGCGTTCCGCGGTGATTATGTCAAAAGCTATTTCCGTCGGATGAACTTCCAGGGCGAATTTCACGCCGCATTCCCGGAAAACATCCAGAATCGGATTGAACATCTCCGCGAAAAATTTAAAACCGTCATTAAGCATTTCCTCACTTGCCGGCGGAAAACTGTAAATCATGTGCCAGATTGATGAGCCGGTAAAGCCGTTGACAACTTCAATTTCCATATTTTTCGCGGCCTGCGCCGCATACTTCATTTGCTGAACAGCCCATTGACGTTTGCCTTCGGCGTCGCCGGCGAGTTCCGGCGGAGCAAACATATCTGAACGCGCGTCATTGTTTAAATCGCAAATCAACTGCCCCGCTAAATGACTGCTGATTGACCATACCTTTAAACCGTTTTCAGCCAAAACAGCTTTTTGCCGCGCACAATAAGCCGGATCTTTCGCGCCTTTTTCCACGTCGAAATGATCCCCCCAGCATGCCAGTTCCAAACCGTCATAGCCCCAGCTCGCGGCCTTCCTCGCCAACTCTTTCAAGGGCATGTCAGCCCATTGACCAGTGAACATCGTTACAGGTCTGCTCATTTTATCAGCTCCTTTTTAAATATAGTTGTCAGTTGTCAGTTATCAGCTATCAGTTTTATTTTTTTGTTGATTACTGCCCCCTGATTATTTTTTTTACATTTTTGTCCATTTTTGTTCTGACCGGGCGCTTTCGACTACTTTCTCGATGAATACCATGCCGCGAACGCCGTCGGCGACAGTCGGGAAATCAAGCATTACCGCATCCGGGGTTTCGCCGGCTTCTTTCGCCAGGATAGTATCCGCGAAATTCGCGTAATGATTGGAAAAAGCTTCCAGATAACCTTCAGGATGCCCCGCCGGAATGCGGGTATTGCGCGCGGCGGCGGCACTTCTGGCACTAACATAATCGTTGCCGCGGCTCCAGATTTCAGTTGCCCTGCCAATAGCTTTGACCACTAACTGGTCCGGATGCTCCTGATGCCATTCCAAACCGCCTTCCGAACCGTAAACCCGGATTGCCAAACCATTTTCTTCGCCGACGGATATTTGACTGCAATGCAGAACGCCTTTGATGCCGTTTTCCATTTTGAGCAGACAGTTGCCGTCATCATCCAACCGGCGGCCATCGACAAAAGAAGTTAAATCAGCACAAATATCGCTTATTTTAGAAGCAGTAATATATTCAGCCAGATTCGCGGCGTGAGTACCGATATCGCCGACACAACCGGCTGCGCCGCTTTGTTTGGGGTCCGTGCGCCAGGAAGCCTGCATCTGACCATCCTTTTCAATAGCCTTAGCCAACCAGCCCTGGGAATACTTGACCACAACTTTCCTGATTTTTCCAAACTCACCTTGTTTAACCAGATCTTTAGCCAGTTTGACCATTGGATAACCGGTATAACAATGCATAAGACCAAAAATTCTGCCTGTCCCTTTAACAACTTTTTCCAACTCAAGGGCTTCATCAACAGTCATGGTCATAGGTTTTTCACACATGACATTGAAACCGGCTTCGAGGAAGGCTTTCGCGATAGGGAAATGCCAGTTGTTGGGAGTAGTAACCGCGACCAGGTCAATGCGTTCACCTGCCGGAAGAGCTGATTCCCCGGCAATCATTTCCTTGAAATCACTATAAACCCGGGAAGGATTTAAATTAAGCTCTTCGCCCATTTGTCTGCTCTTCGCCGGATCAATGTCAAAAGCCCCGGCAACTATTTCGATTTTGCCGTCCAGGCGCGCCGCTTTGCGGTGAACTTCACCGATAAAAGCTCCCGGGCCGCCGCCAACCATACCCATTCTAAGTTTACGCTTCATCTTACTACACCTCTCTGTTAAATGCTTATATTATATCAGAAAATATTTAATATAAATAAAATAGTAGCAAAAAAAGATAGAGCCAACTGATAAAACTATTTTTCTTTAAAAAAAACTATTTTTTTATAATTTTCACTTGCCGCAGTTAGTTAAGCATTCAACAATGAATTAATTATGTACATTTCCAATTCTTCGTAGTCTCTTTCGGCACGAAGTTGTTTTATTTTTGCATTATCAAGACTGCGGCTGACCGTGAGCAATTTCAGAAAAATATTTTTACTGTTGGAAAGATGCTTGCAGGCGACGGGCTGTTTTTGCGAACGCATAGCTTTCACATCCAGGCCGACCCATTCCCCGTTGTTGCCGAAACCATGTTCGTCGAGAATCCGGACCTGATTCAAAGCACGACGCAAATCAACACCGCCAAAAGTTTTGTCCTGGTCAAACTTCAAACCATTCTGGTCATTCAAATGAACACTCCAGAGTTTTTTGTGCGCCAGAGCATAACCCATTTCGTCAGAAGGATCGAGTCCGGCGAGGATAGCGTGAGCCGATTCAATAAGCGTGCCGACGCGTTCCGGAGCCGTAGTCAGGAGCCCCAGGCCGATCGCGTGCCCGGCAGTGGGAATGTAGGTATGGTCCATTGGTTCATTTGGTTTGGCTTCAATCATAATGCGGATTTCAGGATCATAGTCCAGCATGATTTGCAGAGCTTCAGCGATTTTTTCAGCCGCCCATACAGAATCTTTAGCCTCACGAATGTATGTACCTTCGCGCGCCAGCCACAGGACGATATTCTTAGTTCCCAATGCCCTGGCGATATCAATACAGCGCTTACTGCGTTCGATCGCGTATTCACGCAGTTCTGGATCGTTATTAGTATAGGCGCCGTCAATAGTACGCGGGTCTTCCCACATGCGGGGAGCGACAAATTCCGCGACTAAACCTTTGTCGTCAAGCCTGGCTTTTACCGCTGCCGCTTCACTGACCATTTGAGATGCATTCAAATCATTCATTGCCGGAACTGCGTCATCATCATGGAATTGCACACCGTCAAATCCTAAATCCTTATAAGTTTGAAGTTTATTATTGAATGCGATTGATTCACGAACTTCAGGACCAAAAGGATCCGCGCCTTCGTGAATGTTCCAGGGACCGAACGAAAATCTGAAAGTACCAGCCATAATAAAATCTCCTTTTAATTATTTGTGCACAGTGGGTACGTTATAATATTTAGAATAACACTTGACATTTGCTAAAACCATAACAATATTATAAAAAATCAGCACAATATTCCAAAAACTGAAAAAATGAAAGCAATACAGGCATTAAGTAAAGATTATTTTCAGGAAAACGCTTATTCAATAACCCTGCGCAGCATTCACGGAGATCAACATCATCAGCATCCCGGTGATTTGACCGACGTGGAGCATTGGCATGATTTCACCGAACTGGTGATTATCACCGAAGGCTACGGCACTCATTCAATTGACGGAATTGATTATCCGGTTTCAGCCGGCGACATCTTCGTTTTTCAGGGAAAAACCAAACATTACTTCAAAGAGCGGCACGGTTTGGCTATGCACAACATCATGTACGACAGCCGCCGCCTGCAGCATTCTTTCAAGAACCTGCAGGGCGACGCCGGCTACAACGCGATGTTTTTACTGGAACCGGCGTATCGGCGACGGCACCGCTTCAAGAGCCGCTTGCGCGTCAGCCGGCGTTCACTTGCGTACATTGAAACAATCATCCACAAAATACAGCTCGAACAGAAACAACGACTGCCGGGCTATGATACACTCATATTAAGTATGTTGCTGGAATTGATGGTGTTTTTTTCAAGGCAATATTCCAAAGCGGATATTCCACAGGCCCGGGCTCTTTACCGGATAGGGAAAATAATCGGCAAATTGGAAACTCAATATCAAAAAAACTGGAACATCACGCAACTCGCCAAAGTCGCGGGTATGTCGAAAAGTTCTTTAATAGTCGCCTTCAAGGACGCCACCGGCTACCCGCCGATAGATTATCTAATCCGCATCCGTCTGCAGAAAGCCGCCGAATTATTAATCGAAACCAAAGCGTCTCTGAGCGAAACAGCCATTCAATGCGGTTTTCATGATTCCAACTATTTAACCCGGCAATTCCGCCGCGTATACAATCTCCCCCCCCGCCAGTTCAGAAAAAATAACCGCTAATATTAATTGCCCATCAGTTGCCTAATGGGAAACACGGCTAGCGTGAATTTATCCGGAAGCCCCTGTTTTTTTAATTGTATTTTGCGCCTTTTCGGAAATTTTATTTTACTTTTTTTTCTCTTTTTACTGCGGAAACAGGGATATGCTTGCTCACCAGATATAAAAATATTAATAAAAAAACATTTTTATTTGTTTTTGTCTGGAATTTTTCTTTTTTTGCGTTATACTCTTATTTTATAGTCCGTACTGCAGGTGTCCGGCTTATAAAAATTATATTAATATTCGTATATATAAAAATATAGAATCAACATGGAACTGAATTAACCGGGAGTAGGACTTTATGTCATGCTGTGATTGTCAAGCGAACCGGAAACAAAACCTGATAAAGGAATTTCCGGGAAAGACTAAGCAATTGAATACTTTTATTAATGCTTTGGATATTGGTTTGGATCGTGATAAAAACCGTGGTTTTCTTATTGAAAGTCTGCACGAAGCGCAAAATATTTTTGGTTATCTGCCGCGGCACGTGCAGCAGTTTGTCGCGGATAAATTAAAACTTCATCTTTCTGAAGTATATGGTGTAATAAGTTTTTATTCCTATTTCACCGACAAGCCGGTGGGAAAATATAAAATTAATGTCTGTACCGGAACAGCTTGTTTTGTCAGGGGAGCGGACACGATACTGGAAGAATTTAAGCGGCTTCTGGTTCTCGACTGTGGAGAAACTTCTCCTGACCTGAAATTTTCACTGGGCGGGCTGCGCTGCGTTGGAGCATGCAGTTTGGCTCCGGTGGTTATGGTCAACGAGAAAGTTTATGGAAAAGTAACTACTAAGTTAGTTGCTGAAATCATCGACGAATGCAAATAAGCAAGTGGAGATAAGAAATAATGATTGACAGTGTTGAAACATTAAATCAGCGCGTGGAGGCTTTGCGGCAGGAAAGCTCCGCCGCGACTAAAATATATATTTCCATGGGAACCTGTGGAATTGCCGCCGGGGCGGCTCCGATTCTCGAGGAATTGAAAAAAATCCTGGCGGAACGTCAGCTCGAAAATACCGTTGAGATAGTTGAAACCGGGTGCATCGGCCAGTGTTACGCTGAACCCAGCGTCGAAATTTGTAATACCGGATCAAATACCAGCGTAACCTACGGCAGTGTAAGAGTAGGTGACCTAGGTATAATTGTGGATCATCTCAGTGATGTTACCGCCGGAGTGAAGACCGTTGATAAAACCTGGTATTATCCGGAAGTTGAAGCCAATGACGATAAACAGATTCAGGCGCGTATCGTTTTGCGCAACAGCGGCCGTATCGATCCTGAGAAACTTGAAGACTATCTGAAAAACGACGGTTATCAGGCTCTGGCTAAAGTTTTGACCGGAATGTCCCAGGAAGATGTTATTAAAGAAATAACGGAATCCGGCTTACGCGGACGCGGGGGCGGCGGTTTCCCGACCGGTGTGAAATGGAGTTTCGCGGCGGCGCAGCCAAGCGGTCAAAAATACATGATTTGTAACGCTGACGAAGGTGATCCGGGCGCGTTTATGGACCGCGCGGTACTCGAAGGCGATCCGCATGCGGTACTTGAGGCAATGGCTGTTGGTGCTTATGCCGTCAGAGCCGATACTGGAATTATTTATATCCGCGCGGAATATCCCCTGGCAATCAAGCGTTTGAAAATAGCTATTAAACAGGCTGAAGAAAGCGGCCTGCTGGGTAAAAATATTTTCGGCAGCGGCTTTAATTTTAAAATTGAACTGAAATATGGCGCCGGTGCTTTTGTCTGTGGAGAAGAAACTGCTTTGATTCATTCTATTGAAGGCAAACGCGGCGAACCGACTTTCAAGCCTCCGTTCCCGGCAGTCGCGGGCTTATGGGGCAGGCCGACTATCGTCAACAACGTTGAAACCTATGCCAATATTCCCGCGATTATCCGGCGCGGCGCGGCGTGGTTCCGCTCTATCGGAACCGAAAAATCACCCGGCACCAAAGTTTTCGCTCTCGCCGGTAAAGTCGAAAATGTCGGCCTTGTGGAAGTTCCGATGGGAACCAGCCTGCATGACATCATCTTTGAACTTGGCGGCGGCATCAGGGACGGCAAGGAATTTAAAGCGGTCCAGACCGGCGGGCCGTCCGGCGGCTGCCTGAAAGCTGACCGTCTGGATGCCTGTATTGATTACGACACCCTGGTTGAACTTGGTTCGATGATGGGTTCCGGGGGGATGATTGTTATGGACGAAGATGACTGTATGGTTAATATAGCTAAATTCTTCCTTGAGTTCACCCTTGACGAGTCCTGCGGGAAATGCACGCCCTGCCGTATCGGCAATACCCGTCTCCACGAAATGCTCGAACGAATTTGCGCGGGCAAAGCGACTATGGACACTATCGCCAAGCTTAAAACCCTGGCTTATTCCATTAAGGATACAGCTTTGTGCGGGCTTGGGCAGACTTCGCCCAACCCGGTGCTTTCAACACTGGCTAATTTTATGGATGAGTATGCAGCGCACATTAATGACAAAAGCTGTCCGGCCGGCGTCTGCGCGAAACTCATTACTTACAAAATTAATGATAATTGTGTGGGTTGTACTTTATGCGCGAGAAACTGTCCGGTTTCCTGTATCTCAGGCGAACGCAAGCAGCTTCACTTTATTAATCAGGACGAATGCATTAAGTGTGGTGTTTGTTATCAAGCCTGTAAATTCCATGCTATTGACAGAACATAATGCCCACAGGAGAATTTTTGATTATGGTAAATATAACTATTAATAATATGCCGGTGAAAGTCGCAAAAAACGCGACTATCCTCAGCGCCGCCAAAAAAATCGGAATAAAAATTCCGACTTTATGTCATTTTGAACTTGATTGTTTTTCATTTGAACACCGTATCGGCTCCTGCCGTATCTGCGTAGTGGAAGTTGAAGGACGCCGCAATCTGGCGCCGGCATGCTGCACGCCGGTAACTGAAGGCATGCTTGTAAAAACCAATACGCTCCGCGCTATCAAGGCCCGCCGGACAATACTGGATTTAATTCTGTCCGATCACCCGAAAGATTGTCTGACCTGCGAAAAGAACGGCGATTGCGAACTGCAGCGCCTGGCCAGCGAAATGGATTTGCATCACGTGCTTTATGAAGGCGCGATGTCCGAATATAAACTGGATCTTTCCTGCGACGCTATCGTTCGCGACCTGGATAAATGCATCATGTGCCGCCGCTGTGAATCGGCTTGTACCGAAGTTCAAAGCGTCGGGGTTCTTTCCGGTGTCGGGCGTGGTTTTGAAGCGGTTGTCGGGCCGGCGGATTTAATGCCGCTGAGCGACAGTATTTGCGTGTTTTGCGGGCAATGCGTAATCGCCTGCCCGGTTGGCGCCCTCACTGAACAAAACCATCGATACAAAGTCTGGCGCGCCCTGAACAGCAAGAAACATGTTATCGTACAGACTGCTCCGGCCGTACGGGTCGCGATTGGTGAAGCTTTCGGCATGGCGCCGGGAACGATTGCCACCGGACAACTGGTTGCCGGTCTGAAAATGCTTGGTTTTGACAAAGTTTTCGATACTGATTTTGCCGCCGATTTAACCATTATGGAAGAAACTACTGAGCTGATCGATCGTATAACCAAAAACGAAAACCTGCCGATTCTGACTTCATGCTGCCCGGGATGGGTTAAGTTCATGGAACATCAATTTCCCGAACTGCTTTATATGCCCTCCACCGCGAAAAGCCCGCAGCAGATGTTCGGCGCGATCGCCAAGAGTTATTATGCCGAAAAACTGAATTTGAAGCCGGAAGATATCATTGTCGTTTCCATCATGCCTTGTTTATCCAAAAAATATGAGGCTTCCCGCGAGGAATTCGCGCCGAATGAGGTTCGCGATGTTGATATTGTCATTTCGACCCGTGAACTTGCCAATATGTTCAAGGAAGCGGGTATTCAGATCGACAAACTTGAAAGCCGGGAATACGACAACCCGCTTGGCGAAGCAAGTGGCGCCGGGCTTATTTTCGGCGCGTCCGGCGGAGTGCTTGAAGCGGCTCTGCGTACTGCCGCTGAATGGCTCAGCAAAGAAGAACTCAAAGATGTCAATTTTACTGCGGTTCGCGGCCTTGAAGGTATCAAAGAAGCTACAGTTCCGGTTGCCGGCATTGATATCAAAGTTGCGATTTGCTCCGGCCTGGCTAACGCTCGTAAAATTCTTGAAAAAATACAACGCGGCGAAGCCCGGTATCATGCCATTGAAATTATGGCTTGTCCCGGCGGCTGCTTAAACGGCGGCGGCCAGCCATATACGCGCGGCGACAGTTCTATTCTGGATAAACGCGCCGCCGCGATTTATCAAGCTGATGAAAATCTGCCGATCCGCAAATCACATGAAAATCCGCATATCAAAAAACTGTATGCGGAATTTCTTGGAAAACCAGGCAGCCCGTTGGCGCACAAATTGCTCCATACCAGCTACAAAGCCCGCGGACACGTCTGCGAAGAATAAATCCAAAAACGGTACGGGAGCAGCGTATTTACGCAAACGGGTAAGGATTTCCGTAATTATCGGTAAAAATCAGGAACTCCCTGCTCGTCTCCACGACGCACAGGTACACCGTCATTATTTATCAATCTGGCGGTAAGAAAGATTAACAAGTTTGTTTGATCGATGAATGTTACTTGACTGCTGAAAAAACGGCCGATAAAAGGGATATTCCCAATAATCGGCCATTTATCATCGCGATATACATTACGATTATCAA
>CAZEXM010000070.1:0-14523 GCA_964515915.1 uncultured Victivallaceae bacterium | reverse complement strand
CTTTCGCTGTGCTCAGTCTCAGCCTTCGCAAAGTGAGCTACATTTTTTATATACAGTGTACTAGCAGCCTCTGTCCCCAGAGGCGCAAAAACCGACAATTAATCCTTGACATGACAGTAGTTAAAATAAAAGAAGTCAGGATTCTGAATCCTGACTTCTGACTACTGAGTAGTTAACAATGTTTTTGTTTTAAATCATCTTATACCATAGTTCAACGTCTTCAAGTTTGTTTTTGAAGGCATTGACGAATTCCGCGGCCATAGCACCGTCCACTACGCGATGGTCGGCACTGAGGGTTACTTTCATAATATTGCGGATCACGATTTTCCCGTCAATTACAACAGCTTTGGAAATACAGGACGATACCGCTAAAATCGCGGCCTCGCCAGGATTGATGATCGCATTGAAACTTTCCACATTCAACATTCCCATATTGGAAATAGTGAAAGTTCCGCCTTTCATTTCATCCGGACCTAATTTACTGCCGCGCGCTTTTTCGGCTAATTCAGCGACTTCAGCCTGAATTTCGTCGAGGGCTTTGCGGTCAGTGTTTTTAACAACCGGGACTACCAGGCCATTATCAACGCTTACCGCTATGCCAACGTTTACTTTGCTTTTGCGGATAATCGCGCTGCCTTGAACCGCGGCATTGACGTAAGGGAATTCTCGCAAAGTCATAGCCGCGGCTTTGACGATAAAGACGTTTACACTCAAGTTGATGCCGTCGTCTTTCAATTGTCTGCGTTTAGCCATCAGGCCGGTCATGTCGATACTGACTGTTACATAAAAATGCGGGATAGTCTGTTTCGATTCAGTGAGCCGCTGTGCGATAATGCGGCGCATCGCGTTCATTTCCCGCGGCTTTTCGTTTACCGCGTCCTTGACGTCAGCTAAAGTTACCCGTCCATTGTCTCCTGAGCCGTCAATCGCGATAAGTTCGAGATTTTCTTTTTTGGCTAAATTGAATGCGGACGGGGTAATCTTTTTGTCGTAATAACCTGAAGTTTCGAGGTAGTTTTTGACGTCTTTTTCGCTGACGCGTCCAGCCGGGCCGCCGGTGCCGCTGATTTTATCCAGGTCAATCAGGAAATCCTCAGCGAATTTTCTGGCTCGCGGGCTCGGGTTGGGAATATGAACAACCGGGGTAGATGCAGAAGCGAACGCGGGTTCGAAGGGGACGTTCGCTTTTTGCACCTGCCCGGTTGAAGTTTGGGTCGGGACAGTTGCCGGAGCTGCCGGTTTTGCTGCCGGCGCGACAGCGGGAGCCGGAGCTTTTATCTCGGGTATCTCGGGTATTTCTTCGCCGGGTTCGCCGAGAACGCAAGCTGTAATCATTACCGGAACTTCTTTGCCGGCGGGGACGATTATTTTGAGTAATGTGCCCTCGAATTGAGATTCAACTTCAAGGACAGCTTTGTCTGTTTCGATTTCGAACAGGACGTCACCTTTTTTAATGACGTCGCCCTCTTTGGCACGCCACGAATCTATGATAACAGTTTCTTCGGACTGTCCTAATTTTGGAATTGGTACTAATGTAGCCATTTTACAAATTCTCCGTTAAAGTGCTTATACCAAAGAACGGGCGGCGTTAAGCATATCATCAATTGTCGGCAGGAACGCGGCTTCAAGGGTATACGCCTGGGGCGCAATACCGTTTTTGGCGCCGATTTTCAATACCGGCGCGTCAAGGTAATCGAAGCAGTGAGCAGTAACTTGAGAAACGATCTCACCGGTAAAACTGCCGATGTCAACACATTGGCTGATCGCCATACAGCGGCCGGTTTTCCTGACTGACTCAAAAACAGTTTTCCAGTCAAATGGAACCAGAGTTCTCGGGTCGATGATTTCCACACTGATACCTTCAGCTTCGAGAACTTCAGCGGCTTTAACCGCGTCTGAAACCGCCGGACCCCAGACTACGAAAGTTATATCGGAACCTTCACGGACAATATTGGCTTCGCCAAAGGGGATGGTATATTCTTCCTCCGGTACAAAGCCTCTTTCATTATAAAGAAGCTGGCCCTCAACGAACATCACCGGATTGTCGTCACGGATAGCTGTTTTGATCAAACCTTTGGCGTCGTAGGCGTTTGACGGGTACGCCACGTACAGTCCCGGGATATGGGCGAACATGGATTCGAGAGATTGTGAATGCTGGCCGCCGTAACCTTTACCACCGCCGACACTGCAGCGGACAACCATTGGAACAGTTGTTGACGCGCCGGTCATGTAATGCCATTTCGCGGCCTGGTTGGAGATTTGATCTGAAGCCATCAAGGCAAAGTCCATATACATTAATTCAGCGACCGGGCGGTATCCGCACATTGCCATACCGACGGCGTTACCGCAGATGCAGGCTTCCGAAATCGGAGTATTGAATACGCGGTCACGGCCGAATGATTCGAGGAAACCTTTTGATAATTTGAAAGCGCCGCCGTAATCGGCTACGTCTTCACCAAAGAAAATAACGCGCTGGTCACGGAGCATTTCTTCCATGATACCTTCTTTTATGGCATCGCGGTAAGTAGTTACAGAACCTTCGCGGCGTTTGATTAGGGGTAAATCCTGATAAATTTCAGGTTTTGAGTATTGTTCCGGAACCACATCGCAAACAGAGTCAGTGTACATGTGTTTGATAACGTCTTCCGCTACCGGATCCGGAGCGTCCGCGGCACGGCGGGCGGCGCGGGCGTTACGGCCGGCGACTTTCAGTTCAATATCCTTGAGTTGTTTTTCAGTGAAAACTTCAGCTTTTTTGAGTTCCGCGCGGAATACATCCACCGGATCGACTTCTTTCCAGCGGGCTTCTTCTTCACGGGTACGGTATTCGTTGCGCGGGTCGGACAGGCTGTGTCCGTAGTAACGGTAAGTATCCAGTTCCAACAGCACCGGGCCTTCGCCTTTGAGGAGGATTTCTTTGGCGCGGGCGACGGCGTCGCGAACCGCGAGGACATCCATGCCGTTGACCACTTCGGCGTGCATGTTGTTGTTGGCGAAACCAGCGGCGCGGCGGGCGAGATAATCCAAACCGTTGACTTCGCCGTCAGCGCGGCCGGTCATGCCGAAGTGGTTATTGATGATAAGGTAAATAATCGGCAGGCCGTATTTTGTCCGGGCCATGTCGCCGGTAAATTGTTCCTGCGCCGCCCAGTTGAGGGATTCGAGCACCACGCCGTTGGCGTAAGCGCCGTCCCCGGCAAAACTGCACACCACGTTGTCGCGCATTTCTTCATCGATACGGCAAATCATACTCGCGCCGGTGGCGATTGGAATACCGCCGCCCACGATAGCGTTCGCGCCCAGGTGCCCGACCCGGAAGTCGGCGATATGCATACCGCCGCCGCGGCCTCTGCCGTAACCGGTTTCCTTACCGAAAAGTTCGGCAATGGTACGGTAAACGTGATCTTCCATAACCGCTTCGCGGAGTTGTTCTCCGGTGAGTTTTGAAAATTCAGGGCAGCGTTCTTTTAATTCTTTTTCATTCATGCGTTTAATGGCATGGAAACCTTTTGCGATAGAATCGCCGTGTCCACGATGAGTGGAAGTAATCATATCAGTGATGCTCAAAACAGAACATGTCCCGGCAGCGGTGGCTTCCTGTCCGATAGACAAATGAGTCGGGCCGCGATAGTCGTAATCGCTGATGATCTCGTAAGCGCCTGTACGGCATTTGAGAATCATTTCTTCAAATTCACGGATAACGAGCATTGACTCGTACATTTCCATGAGTTCCGCTTTGCTCACGGTTTCAGCTTTTAATTCGTCGGCAATGCCTTTGTCGTACTGATAAGCGGAAATGCTTTTCAGTTTGATGGTCCGCTTTTTAAAGTCAGGGCCTAAGTCACTGTAATAGTTGCTCATTTCAAGAAATTCCTTTTTTTAGTTTTCAGCTATCAGTTATCAGTTATCAGTTCTTTTCTCACAACTCACAACTTTCTTTAATTTATTACTTCAACGTCCTGTTCATTTAATTTTTCTATGACTTGTTCTGAAATATTACAATCAGAAATAACTACATCAATATCCTTAATACTGCCGCTTGCGACAAAGGACGGCACGCCGATTTTGCTGCTGTCAAGCATGACAATAACTTTTGCGGCGCGGCGCATAATCAATTCTTTAGTATAAGCTTCGCTGGGCTCGGTGGTTGAAATACCGCTTTCCGCGGTAAAGCCGATTGTTCCCAGGAATGCTTTATTTATATTCAATGAATTAATGATTTGCGCGGTCAGAGGGCCAACCAGGGTACGGCTGATTGCGCGGAATTCACCGCCGAGTAAAATCAAACGATGCGGACTTTCCATGAGTTCCGCCGTCGCCATGATTGAGTTGGTAACAATGGTCAGATTTTTGCGTTGATCCAGTTTGCGGGCGAGTGCCAGAACGGTACTGCCGCCGTCAAGGAATATAGAATCATCATCATCAATGAGCTCAAGAGCAAGATTAGCGATTTGATTTTTTTCGTCAGCGTGAAAAGTCGCTTTTTTAGTAAAAACAGGTTCAGTCCTGGGGAATTGCACTCGAACAGCGCCGCCGTGAACACGTCTGGCCTTGCCTTGTTCTTCAAGGCTCTGGAGGTCACGGCGCACGGTTGCTTCGGACACATTCAGTTGTGCGCTGAGATCAGTAAGAGTACCGACACCGTTGCTTAAAGCTTGCAGAATAAGTCTTTCCCGTTCCGCTGATAAAAGTTTTCTTTTACACTTTGACACTGTCTTGCTACCTTGTAATCAAATATCAGGTTTATTCCATTATTATACAGTGTTTGTAATATTTTGCAAGCTTTTGAAAGAAAATATCGAGAAATTTACAATTTCTTGCAAGATTGGATTAAAAAAGATGTTCGAGCGCTCCCAACTGCACCATGATAAATATAGACACTACAGCTAAATAATTCTAAGTGCCTTTTGGCTAAACCATTAAGTCTTCGAATGTTCTTGCCGGCTCCTTATTCTGAATTCTGACTACTGGCTACTGGCTACTGTGTAGTTTACATAGCTCTTTTATACCGGCGAGGTCTAATTTTCCACTGCCAAGCATGGGGATATGTTCGACCTTAATGAAATTTTCCGCCCTCGGTATCCATAAGTTAGGAAGATTTTTCTTCCGTAACTGCTGGACAACAAGTTTCGGTACAAGCTTCTCATCTGAATAGAAAACTATTATTTTTTCACCCTTTTTACTGTCCTCGACTCCACAAATACCGATAGAACACTCAACGGACTGGATTATTTCATTAATTTCCTTTTCAATCAACTCGTGCGGAACCATTTCGCCCGCGATCTTGCTGAAACGCGACATTCTGCCGGTGATTGTAATATGGCCACTCGAATTCATTTGGGCTATATCGCCGCTGATATACCAGCCGTCATGCATGACTTCGGCAGTTTTTTCGGGCTCTTTGAGGTATCCCTGCATGATATTCGGGCCCTTGACCAACAGCAGGCCGTCAGTATCGGGCGGCATGGTTTCAAAAGTATCAGGATTAACTATTTTTACGGCAATTCCCGGCATTGACGCGCCGATACTGCCTGGTTTCCCGACGCTCGTGCCGAGATCAAGGATTGAATTTGACACATTTATTGACACTACCGGCGATAATTCGGTACAGCCGTAACCTTCGGCAATAGTCAAACCGGTCAATTCTTTAAATTTTTCGGAAATATCCCTGCGCAGCCGTTCCGCGCCGGTAACCACCAGGCGCAATGAAGCGAAATCCCTGACTGTACAGCGGCGCATATATGCTTGTAAAAAACCGGGAGCCGCCATCATTACCGTTACCTGCATGCGTCTCAAGGCGTATCCAACCATCCTTGCATCAAGAGGATTGGTAACCAGCGCGACTCTTGTTCTTTGTAAAATCGGCAGGCAGAAACTTATCAAAAAACCAAAAGAATGAAACATTGGAAGATTACCGATAACCCGGTCGGACGTACGCCAGTTGACGATTCTGATGAAAGAATAAATATCACTGTTAATATTGTGGTGGGAAAGCATTATGCCTTTGGGTTCTCCGGTTGAACCGCTGGAATAAATGACTGCGAGAGTACGATTTACGTCATTGTAGCTCAAAGGTGAAATAATATTCATCAATTCACGCCAGGGCAGCAGCGCGACCAGCAAAACTGTAGCGAATTTGCGGGCTTTTGAAATTTTTCCGGCAAAGCTTTCAAGCATAAACATTTCAGGATAAGGCTCAAAATTGAGTTTTTTGAGAAAACGCCTGCTGGTTAAAACACAAGTTAAGTCAGCTTTTTCCATTGCCGCCCTGACTGTCGCCTTTGAAGTGGTGAAATTCAAAAGAGCGGGAGTTTTGTCAGCCATTAGAATCGCTAATATAACTGTCGCCGTCGCCGCCGTGTTCGGCAGCATTACGCCGACGTAGCTGCAGTCTTCAGAAGTTATTTTCCTGATTTCGCGGCTGAGCAGAACGGCTTTGACCATAAGCGAAAAATTGCTGTGTTCCTTCCAGGTGCTTCCATCATATTCGGTGAAAATTTTACACAAAGGATGTTTGCGCGTCATATAGGCGAATTGCGAATGAACAGGACGTTCCCGGTCGTTGGGAACAGCCTCCGTTTCCGCGGCCATTTCCGAAAGAATCAGTCGAATTTCATATCCGGAGGAGGCGGCACTGACCGGTTTCCCGATACTGACGGTCGCGGGATGCGGAATTTCTTTCGGCCAGCGCAGTTTCAGCCTGCCGTAGAAATTAGAGAAAATACTGCCCCAGAGCATGCCTATGCGAACCGGCAGAACCGGCACGTCCAATCCTGCGGGAAGCATTGAACCAAGGCCTTTTTTGAAGCTCGCCATAAGGCCGTTCCGGGTAATCCTGCCCTCGGGGAAAACGCAGAGTATTTCGCCGTTGCGCAATATAGCGTGCGTTTTTTGGAATAACTGCCGCAGTTGTTTGGGTTTTGCCTGCGGCACTTCTATTATTCCCGCCCATTTCATGACGGGATAAAGCCAGCGGTAACGATAATAACTTTCGTGCATCATGAAACGTACCGGGCGCAGCGTGCAGGAGGTAAGCAGCAGGTGATCAACAAAGGAAGCGTGGTTGGCCACCAGCAGAACCGGGCCTTCATCGGGGATTTTGTTTTTTTCAAACACCCGCACCCGGTAAATGGAATGAGTTAAAACTAAAATTAAAAAACGTATGACAAACTGCGGCTCCCGCCATAAGGCCGTCACCAGTAAAAAAGCCGATAATATTCCAAAATAAATTAAAAGTTTTATTGTATTTAAGCCGTAAACGTTTAATAAATAAATCAGGACGACGCAAAAAACGGCCGCTGAACAAAACAATAAATAGCGAAAGGTACAAAATAAATTCCGGTCTTTCCCGGCGACAAAACGCAGCTGCCAGGCCTGTAAATGAGTCAAAACCGCTCCGGCTGAAAAACCGGATAAAAATGTAAATATCAAAAGCGGGATAAAAACCTGAATTCCGGAATATATATGCGCCTGGCCGGGAAAGGCCCCCGCCAGAATTGAAAAAAGAATCAAAGCGGCGGCAGCAGGCGGCATCATGCCTAATTCAAGCCCCCGCTTCCCGGCAAAACCGCTGCCGGCGGCTCCCAGGGCCGCACCCGCCAGCGGTGCGATGAAGATGAGACAACAAGACATCCACAAGCCTGTCTGCCATTCCAGATTATTACTTGCGAAAACAATTAGCACCCCCACGATAAAAACAATGCTTGATAAAATATAACATTCGGTAAAAGTGATAATTCGTAATGAACGCCTGCCCGACAGCATTCTCCCGGCATCAGCTAAATGCCCGAATATTCCGAACTTAAACTTTTCACGCGGACTGTCCGTCACACCTGCCGGAGCCCGCATCGTCAACATAAGGCTGAGAATACTCAGGCAAAAAAACAACGCGGCCGGCAGATTCATCGAAACGCCATGACGGGAAAACGCGGCGCAGTGAAGCAAAACTCCCATAACACAGCCTAAAACTACTCCTCCGAGAATAAGCAGTATTTTGGAGCCGCAGAGCCGGGCGAAATATTCCGGCGCGAATAAATCTGGCCATATGCCCTGAGCCGCCGGATATAAAAACGCACTTTCAATACCAAACAAAAAGATAATACATAAAGCCGCCCCGCTTCTGCTTGATTCAGGAAAAAACAAAAGAACTATACAGCCCAGGCCCATAATGAAAACTTCGCCGATACGGGCAAAAACTATGACGTTGCGGCGGGAAAAGCCGCCCAGCGTAGAACGAACCGCGCCGGACAGCAGGAAAGCAGGCGCCAGGTAAACGATACAAGCCCAAAACGCGAAAGCCATCCGTTCGTTTAAACCATGCGTAAAGCTTAGGGTAATCAGAATAAAAAACGCGCAGACATTAAAAGAGCTCAGGAAAAAAGCCGTCAACAACGCCCCCCGTCCGGAGCGTAAAAGATTATTCATCGACCCCATGCGAGACCTTTACTCCCAGTTGTAAATATTAGCTTGTAAGTATCTATTTTTTCGGTATATGCAAAATCTGTCCGACGCGAATCATATCGCCTTTAATATGGTTTGCCTGCTTAATATCCTTGACGGATACTTTATAGGCCCGGGCAATAGCGCTTAAGGTCCCGCCGGGCGCGACTTTGTGCTTGTAATAAGCTCCGCCCGCCGCCGGGGCGGGAGTTGACGCAGTTTTCTGACTTTGTTCAGCGATTGAATTCACTGTTTCGGCGGTTTGTTCCGCAACGGTTTCGATTATCCTGTTCAATGCCGCCTGACGTTCGGCGCGTTCCTGCTTCATCGTTTGACGCAAAGCGCTTATCGCTTTGTTTTGTTGCTGATTATGCTCATTCACATAATTTATCTGGCTTTGCAGCGAAGACAGATTTTTTGCAACGCGCAGATTATTATTCCGGACATCGGCTATTTTTCTGTTGAGGACGGCAAGCTCATTGCGCAATTCGATAATATCCTGATTTGAACCGGCGAACTGCCTGCTCCGCGAATTATCAAGGGTTTCACAGGCCGTCAGCAAAGCCAATACGGTCAATGAGGAAAACAAAAAGAAATACTTTTTCATAACAGCACCTGCAACTATTTTGAAAGTTCAAGACATGATTACCTGTCATAAAATATAACCGCTTTGAATATAATTGCAATATTGAAAGAAAACAAAAACAGTACTTGAAAAAGAATTCAAATCCGTTTATATTAGGGAAATCCATAACGGGAATTTCTTTTTGAATATGAACAGGATTAAAACAATATTTATCGTCAGCGCCGGCGTGATGCTTATGTATCTGGGGAACGGCTGCACACAATTTGACTATGTAGGGCAGAAACTTACACCGCTGAAACCTGATCAGGTTGTTGCTTTTTACAATTCCAAAGACGAGGTTCCGCCGGATACATATAAAATTCTTGGACGCGGGGTAATTACAGCTCCCGACGGGTCTAATACGGAAGATGTTAAAGCGGAACTTATAGAAAAAGCTCGTGAGTTCGGGGCCAACGCCATTGAAGTTATACTTTTCAAGCGCGTCAAAACCGGTGTGATGATACTTCCGAAACAGGAAAATTACAGCGGCCCGGTCGGCTCCTGGGCGGTAACCGCCAACCGCCCCGACGGGACCCCTATTTATACTGATTCCTTCGTTAAAACTGTCCCCCTTAAAACTACCGCGATTGAACAGTATGAAATTCAGGCTAAAGTTTTATTTCTGGTCAATAAAGAAAAACTTAAAAAAGCCGTAAAAAAGTATAAAAAAAAGCGCAAAAGCTACCTGCACGGCTCGAGCCGTTTTGCTCAATAATACGAAGCGCAAATGCATTTTTTAACTTTTTCGATTGGATAATTAGAAAAGTCCTTTTATTCTGTTATGTTATTTACTGTTTTTCGATTCACTTATAAATATTAATTTTTTTGATTTTAAATAAAATATATCTGGAGTTTGACAATGAAATGTGTCGTAATGGGATATCATAATATCGGTTGTGCCGGGATTGAAGCATTACTTGCCGGGGGATTTGAAATTGCTGCTGTTTTTACGCACAAAGACAAGCCGGAAGAAAATATCTGGTTTAATTCGGTGGCGGAACTGGCTTCCGGCAAAGGCATTCCGGTATACGCGCCGGAAGATGTGAATCATCCGGTCTGGACCGGGCGTATCCGCGCTATGCAGCCGGAAATAATCTTTTCATTTTACTACCGTAACCTGCTGAAAGCTGATTTGTTGAGTATTCCTCCCAAAGGCTGTATTAATCTGCATGGTTCATTGCTGCCTAAATATCGCGGGCGCGTGCCGATTAACTGGGCCCTGATCAACGGTGAAAGCGAAAGCGGCGTAACTTTGCATTATATGACCGCCAAAGCTGACGCCGGTAATATCATCGCCCAGAAAAGAATCGCTATTGAAGATTGTGATACAGCTAAAACCCTGCACCTTAAAGCCGCGAAAGCGGCAAGTGAACTGCTTGCTAAAACTCTTCCCGCAATCAAAGCCGGCACCGCTCCCAGCATTCCGCAGAGCAATGAGGACGCGACTTATTTCGGCGGGCGCGGCCCCGCCGACGGTGAAATCGACTGGCAGCAAACCGCCGCGACTATCCGCAATCTGGTGCGGGCGCTTACGTCTCCTTATCCGGGTGCTTTCAGCTTTATGGGCGACCGCAAATGTATCTTCTGGAATGTCTCTACAGTTGAAAACAGCTCCGGAGCGGCTCCGGGAACAGTGATTAGCGCCAGCCCGCTGCTTGTTGCCTGCGGTAAAGGCGCGATTCAAGTGGAAACCGCGCAGCTTGCGGATGGTGTTTTAACTGCCGGCGCCCAATTTGCGCGGGATGCCCGTATTGTCAAGAATACGGTTTTCGGCTGCAATCCGCGGGTGGCCAAAGAAGCCGCGCGCCGGAAAAGTGTTTTAATTCTCGGCGTCAACGGTTTTATCGGCAGTCATTTAAGCGACCGTCTGCTGGCCGGCGGCAAGTATGAAGTTTACGGCATGGACTTGCGTTCAAATTATGTAACTCATCTCCTGGACAAACCCGGATTCCATTTCCGCGAAGGCGATATTTCCATTCATCGTGACTGGATTGAGTATCACATCCGCAAATGTGATATTATTCTGCCGCTGGTGGCCATCGCCACCCCGATTGAATATACGCGCAATCCTCTGCGGGTATTTGAACTTGATTTTGAAGAAAACCTGCGTATTGTCCGCTACTGCGTGAAATACAATAAACGGGTAATTTTCCCGTCTACTTCTGAAGTTTACGGCATGTGTCAGGATCCTCAGTTCGAAGAACATGAATCGCCGCTGGTTACCGGCCCTATCCGCATGCAGCGTTGGATTTACTCCACTTCCAAACAATTGCTGGACCGGGTAATCTGGGCTTACGGCGCTAAAGGCCAGCTCAATTTCACTTTGTTTCGTCCCTTTAACTGGATCGGTCCCCGCCTGGACAGTTTGAGTTCCGCCCGCATCGGCAGTTCCCGCGCTATTACCCAGTTGATTTTGAATCTCGTCCAAGGTTCGCCGATTCAACTGGTTGACGGCGGTGAACAAAAACGTGCTTTCGTCGACTTCTCGGAAGGTATTGAAGCCTTGTACCGCATCATTGAAAACAAAGGCGGCAAGTGCGACGGCGAAATTATTAATATTGGCTATCCTGAAAACGAGGAAAGCATCAAACGCATGGCTGAAATGCTCGTTGAAGTCTTCGACAAACACCCCGACCGGGATAAATTCCCGCCCTTCGCCGGTTATCTGGTAGTGGACAGCGGCGAGTTTTACGGCAAGGGCTACCAGGATGTTCAACATCGCGTTCCAAGTATCAAAAACGCTAAAAAGCTTTTAGGCTGGGAACCGGAAATCGGTTTGAAGGAATCCATCAAAACAACATTGAATTTCTTTCTTGACGAGGCTGTTTCCTGTGGTGAATTCAATTTGCATGACGATTAACAGGCCCTGCGCTTATGAGTACAGCACTGGATAAATTCAAAGAGCTGATCGGACAGACCAGCCCTCGCCGTTATTTTATAATAGCGGCTTTGTTCGCTTTTGCGGTTTTTTTTATCGGCCTGGGCAGCCGCCGTCTCGCCGGTGGGGACGAGCCGCGCGTCGCGGGGATTGCCGCTGAAACCTTCATTAACGGCAACTGGGTGGAACCCAAACTCAATAATAAGCCCTTTCTCGAAAAACCGCCGCTTTATTTCTGGGCGGATGCCTGGTCAATGCAGGCATTCGGACGAACGCCGTTTGCGGCAAAACTGCCCTCGGCGGTGGCGGCATTTCTGGGAGTGCTTTCCCTGTTTGCTTTGGCGCGCGGGTTGGGCATGTCCGGCTTCGGCGCAATGTTGTCGGTGGTGCTTTTATCGAGCGCGGCGCAATACTGGAATTACGGCCGCAAATGTATGATCGACATGTTCCTGGCGGCCTTCATCGCTTTCGCGATGTGGGCGTTCTGGGAACTTTGCCGTTCAAAAAAAGCGAAAAACATAAGCCTGTGGTTTATTTTCTTTATTACGGCACTGGGCGGGGCCATCTTTTCCAAGGGGCTTATCGGCCTGGCGATACCGGGTTCGGCATTATTTTTTTATCTGGCGGTTGATGATTTTTATATAGAGAAAAAATTTAACTTAAGGCGCTGGATATATCTGTCTGCCGGAGCTGTTTTAAGCTTTATTCCCATAGCCTTGTGGATTTGGGCGCTGTACGGAAAATCCGGCTATGAAGCAGTTGAAACGGTGGTCTGGACAAACAATTTCGGACGCTTCAGCGGTTCGTATGCCGAACATGTTGAACCATTCTGGTATTACCTGCCGAAATTGTTCGAGCAGCTCCAGCCCTGGACAATTTTACTGCCTTTCGCCCTGTGGTTCAATATCCGTAAAGTTTGGCGCGACAGGGATAAAAAATCTCTTTTTATGCTGTGCTGGCTGGTAATTCCTTATTTTCTCCTGATGCTTTCCGCCGGCAAACGTCAGGTATATGTTTTACCGCTGTATGCGGCCGAGGTTTTATTAATCGCCAATATGCTCGACCAGATTTACCGGGACAAATTTAAACTCCCCGCAAAATGGGATTATGTTAGTTTAATAACTAGAATTCTCGTAATCGTTTTTTCTATCGCTTTTTTCCTTGGTGGATTGGGCTTTTTTGTTAGTGCCTTATTGTCTAAAATGCACTGGAGTATTTATCTTGCTCCGGCCCTGATGATTTTTTGTAGATTTTGGATCGCGGACGCAACGCGCCGCAAACAAGCGGGTAGAATCTGCCTGGCATTATTAATCGGGTTGGCTGCTGCATATATCAGTATAGATACTATCGGGCGGGCGATGAAAAATCAACAGAAATCTTATCATACGATATTTACTTATTGTGGAGAACAAATAAAAACGGGTAAAGTTTTATATCTTTACCGGCCGATTGAACGCGAAAGCGGCGCGGCGCTGTTTTATTTAGGCATCAACTGTCCGCAATTTGATTTTAAAAGCACGAAAACAATTCCGAACATGATTGTGCTGACCAATAGAAATTATTCGGAATTATTTCTCAAATCCGGCTTTAAGATGGAAAAAGAGTTTAAACTGCGGCACAGAAAATACTGGATAATGAAACATGAGTGATAAAAAAATCGGCCTGAGAGTTGATGTCGACACTTTTCGCGGCACGAAAACGGGCGTTCCTACTCTGAATGCTTTATTTAACAAGTACGGCATTAAAGCCAGTTATTATTTTTCAGTGGGGCCCGACAATATGGGACGTCATCTCCGGCGCATGTTGAAGCCGGCTTTCGCGTGGAAAATGCTGCGGACCAATGCCGCCGGGCTTTACGGGCCTGAAATTATTTTCATGGGCACAATGTGGCCGGGTCTGCAGATTGGCAGACGTCTCGGATATGTCATTAAAGACAGCTTCGACGTCGGGCACGAAATCGGCCTGCATGCCTGGGATCATCACCGCGTTCAGGCGAAAATCGATAAAATGCCGCCGCGACAAATAGAAGTGCTTTTAACTAAGGGCGTCAACCGCCTGACTGATATTTGCGGACAAAGCCCGGTAAGTTCCGCGGTTCCGGGGTGGCGCTGCACCGATGCTTTGCTCGAAGCAAAAGCCAAACAGCCGTTTACTTACAACAGTGATTGCCGTGGTGAGTTTATTTTCCGCCCGGTGGTCAACGGCAAAGCTTTGGAGCAAGTGCAGGTTCCCGTAACCATGCCGACTTATGACGAAGTCCTCGGACGCGACGGTATAAACAATGACAACTACAATGATTTCATGCTTTCCCGGCTCAGGCCGGGGAAATTGAATGTTTTAACTATTCACGCCGAAGCCGAAGGCGGCAAATGTCTGGAAATGTTTGAGCAGTATATAATCCGCGCGCAGAAAGACGGCTGGGCTTTTGCAACCCTGGGTGAGTTGGTTAATGAAGCGGGCGATATTCCTGAAGGCCGGGTCGTGCGGGAAGCATTTCCAGGCCGCGAAGGCTGGCTGGGCGTTCAGGCTTAGCCCAACTTCCGCAGGTAAAAAAAAGGCGTGTTGACTATCAACGACTTAA
>CAZEXM010000069.1:0-14534 GCA_964515915.1 uncultured Victivallaceae bacterium | reverse complement strand
GTTGACTTTCGCTGTGCTCAGTCTCAGCCTTCGCAAAGTGAGCTACATTTTTTATTACAATGCGAACATTTAAGCTGTATAGTGTAGTAGTATGCGTTCGGAGAACGCATTAAACGAATAAAAACGGATCTTATAAAATTGGTGCGAACAGCGCGCAGAAATTTTCACGCAGTTTGACCAAAACGCTTTTGTTGTTGACCTCTTTCAGGGTTATTTCCTTGCAGGCGGCCAGTTCTTCATCAAACTGTTTCTTTAAATCATCTATGAAAACACCTTTTTGAACACAAAAATCCAGTTCGAAATTCAAGCGGAAACTGCGGATGTCGCAATTGCTTGAACCCATAAAAGCCCATTCCAGATCCACTAACATGGCTTTGGCATGAGAAAAATTACCTCTTTTTTCGAATACTTTGATGCCGGCGAACAACAAAGAGCGATAAAAACTTTGGGAGGCCAGGGCGACAAAAGGGTGATTATTGTTTTTGGGCACGATGACGCGAACGTCAATACCACGCGCGGCCGTTATTGAGAGAGCTTTGATGTAGCTTTGGTCGGGTACGAAATAAGGAGTCAGTATCCATAATGATTTTCTAGCTGCCGCGGCGGCCGTGAAAAAAACATTCTGGGAGCCCTGATAATTTTGCCCGGGGCCGCTGTCCACTACCCGCACGATTGAAGAACCTGTGCATTTCTGGGGCGGGAAGTCGTATGGCAGCTCTTCGGCGATCAACTTGGAGCGCGTGGAATAAACCCAGTCTTTCAGGAAAGCCATTTGGAATTCCGCGACGACCGGGCCGGTGATGCGGCAGTGCAGGTCGTGAATGTGCTTACGGCGGGGCAGCTTCCTTGTTTTAACGTTTTCCTGGGCAATATTAATGCCGCCGATATAAGCGATTTTACCATCGATAATTAAAAGCTTGCGGTGGTTACGCAGTTGAATCCGCCATGGAGTAAGAATGTTAAAGGAGGAAAACGGCCTGATCGAGAGATTTTTCAACTTTTGTTTTATGTAGCGGTGAAAAAAATAGGAAAAGGACGCTTTGAAGCTGCCAAAACTGTCATATTGCACTTTCACGTCAACACCTTTTTCGGCTTGTTCTTCGAGCGCGTCAAAAATTGCTCTGCCGACGGGGTCGTTCATAATGATAAAGGATTGCATTCTGATGCTGTGTCTGGATTTTTTAATATCTTCAATCATTCGCGGGTATACGCCGGTGCCGTCGCGAAGAAGTTCCAGATTGTTGCCGCTCAAGGGCAGCCGCGAGGGCAGAAGATGGTCGAGCATTTTTCTGACCTCCTGATTGCAGCTTCCCGGTTCCGGTACAAATTCTTTCAGGTTGTCAAAGTAGGTTTTTATTTGCCTGCCCAGGTATTTATTTTTTGAAGAATCAACAAAATCCTGGATTTTTTGAATTCGCAGGCCGACCGTTTTGATTCTGATGATACCGAAAAAGCAATACATAATCATGCCTGCGGCCGGCAGCAGGATAATTACCAGCAGCCACATCAACGCGCTTGACGGCTCATCGTGGCGGGTAAGCAGAATGTGAGCCGCAAGCCCCAGCTGCAGAGCCAGATAAACAATATAAAATATAAGTAAAATCAAGTCGCGGTCCAATTGCGCAAACCTCAGGTTAGTCTTTATTTATATAATAAAATGCGCTTGAATAATTAAAAATCCAGTAATATTCGCTTTTCTTTCAATTTTTTTTAGAATTTTCGATAAAAAGCTTGTAAAGTAAGGGCTGGCACATAAAATTTGCGCGGGAGCGTTTAGCAAATGAAAGAAATAAAATTACTGGAAAAAATATTAGCTGCTTTAAAACAGGATGAAAAAGTTTTTTTAGGCCCGGGCGATGATTGCGCGGCGCTTGATCTCGGCACTGGTGATTTATTGCTGGCGGCGGTGGATCAAGTGATCAGCGCGGTTCATTACGAGCGTTCGACGACCGCGCCGCGCGCCGCTGCCGCCAAACTGCTGAAGCGCAACCTCAGTGATATTGCGGCGATGGGCGGCAAGGCAAGCTGGGCCTTATTGGCTCTGGCCTCAAATACCGGCGATGATGAATATTTATTAGAGTTTTACGATGGTTTGCGGGAGGCGGCGGAAAAATTTAATATATCGCTTTGCGGCGGGGATTTCGCGTCTTTGCCCGCGGGCGAGGCCGGCGAAGTCGCTTCCTTAACGATTTTAGGAACTGTTGAACAGGATTTGCTGTGCCGCCGTTCCGGGGCGCAGCCTGGCGACATAGTATTTGTTACGGGCTCGCTCGGCAACTCCTATGAATCCGGGCGGCATTTAAGCTTTGAGCCGCGTTTAGCGGAAGGGCGTTTTTTAGCGGCGGGTGCTTATGCGAACGCGATGATTGATATAAGTGACGGCTTACTGCTCGACGCGCAGCGCCTGGCGCAGGCTTCTGAAGCAGCGTTAATGCTTGAACTGGAACATATTCCGGTTAATGCTGACGCGACTCTGGAGCAAGCCCTGGGCGACGGCGAAGATTATGAATTATTATTTTGTGTTTCGGCGGACAAAGCGGAAGCTTTGCGGAAAGAGTGGCCTTTTGCAACAGAGTTGACTTCAATCGGCGAAATAAGGGCAAATCCACCGGGAGAAGTAGTATCTCCCGACGGCGAAAATTTGAGCAAAAGATTTAAAAAGGGTTATGAACATTAAACAAACAAAAGAGATAAAAAGTAATTCCGAGCAGGAAACCGAAGATTTTGCCGCGCAACTGGCGCGCTCACTCAAACCGGGTTGTGTTATTGCCCTGCATGGCGACCTGGGCGCCGGTAAAACGGTTTTTTCCAGGGGTTTTGCGCGCGGTTTAAATGTTATTGAGCCGGTATCAAGTCCGACTTACACGATCATTCAGGAATACCCTCTCGCGGCCGGCAACTGGTTTTTTCATTTGGATCTGTACCGCATTGACACGCCGCAAGCGGCTTTAGCCTTCGGGGTGGATGAATATCTGGAAGCGCCAGGCGCGTATATTATTATCGAATGGCCTGAACGCGTCGAGACATTATTGCCGGCGCACACCATTCGCATCAATATCGAACATGCCGGAAAAGAAAACAGAATTATATCAAGCGGGGATTTGGAAATACAGGGTGTTTTCAGTAGTCGCGGGTGTAGCCATACACCGCGATTGATGCCGGTGTAAAGCTGCACCTGACACTACTTTTAATAAGAAACAAAGTAAAACGGTAGTACACTATACAACTTAAATGTTCGCATTGTATATAAAAAATGTAGCTCACTTTGCGAAGGCTGAGACTGAGCACAGCGAAAGTCAACCGTCTCGCTTGAGTATCTTCACAACCGGGACGGTTGTGCTACATTAATTTGTGAAAAAATACGAAGTTGTAAATTTTACAGTGTACTATGTATAACTCTACTTTAGGGGGAAAGCAGAGGAAGTCATATAAACAGTTAATAATTAATGAGATAAATAGAAGTTAAAGTCAAATTTTTGAGAGCGCCAACAAATTAAAAGGAACGAATATGAAAAGCTTTTTTGTTTTTTCAGGACAGGGAGCCCAAACGGTTGGAATGGGGCGGGATTTTTATAGATCCAGTGTTGCCGCGAAAGACATTTTTAACCAGGCTGATGCCGCTTTGGGGTGGCCGATCAGCACAGTCTGTTTTGAAGGCCCTGCCGAAAAACTGACTGAAAGCAGATATTGTCAGCCGGCAATTTATACTATGAGTTGCGCCGCTTTGGCCGCGTTCAAAGAAAAGTTCGCGGATATTGAAGCTACAGCCTGTGCCGGATTGAGTCTGGGTGAATACGCGGCTTTGTTTGCGGGAAAAGCTTTTTCCTTTGTGGACGGACTGAAGCTGATCGCCCGCCGCGGCGAATTAATGGACATTGCCTGTAATGCAAGCTCCGGAGGCATGGCCTCGGTTCTGGGTGGTGACGAAACCCTTATCAAAGAAGTTTGTGCTGAGTGCGGTATTGACGTAGCCAACTTTAACAGTCCCGGCCAAATTGTTGTCAGCGGCGAAAAAGATAAAGTCGCCGCCGCGGTCGCGGAACTCAAAATCCGCGGTATGCGTAAAGTCATTCCGCTCAAGGTTGCCGGCGCGTTTCATTCCAGGCTCATGGCCCCGGCCGGCGAACAACTGGATGAAATTCTTGAATCGGCTTCGATTAAACTGCCGGAAATTCCAGTTTATCACAACTTCAGCGCCGCGGTCGCGGGGACGGTTGAGGAACTGCGTGCCAATCTGCATGGACAGGTTGCCGGCAGTGTCCGCTGGGAAGAATGCGTTCGGCAAATGATTGCCGCCGGCGGCGATACTATGATTGAATTCGGTCCGGGCAGCGTTTTGACCGGGCTTTTGCGCCGCACCGACAGGAATATCCAGTATTTCAATATTAATTCAGTTGAAAGTCTTGATAAATTTTCAATATAAAATATAATAAGTAAGCTGAAGACTCGTGCGAAACAGGATATTTCGCACTCCAGTAGTCAGAAGTCAGAATGTTGAGCTTGACTCTTTCTTTTATTCTGAATCCTGAATTCTGAATTCTGTATTCCGAATGCAAAATCTTGCATTTTGCATGAGTCTTAAGTAAGCTGAATAAACGGTACTGTCAAAGATATTATTAAGAATATGAAAAGTACCAGGATGAATAGAAATGAACAGCAAGTGTTCTGAAAAAAACATTATTGTTTTTTTCAGCTTGTTTGATAATGTAGCACAAGCGTCCCGCTTGTGAATATTCTCAAGCGGGACGCTTGACTTTCGCTCTGTAAGAGCGGCTTAAGCGTAGCTACGGGTGCAAACCCGTGGAATTGTGTACGAAACATGATCCAGCTCCGCAGGAGCGACTCAAATGAATCCACTTGAGCCGCTCCTGCGGAGCTGGGAATTATTTTTAATCGTTTTTCCACGGGTTGACACCCGTGGCTACGATAAAATCATCCCTCCGGGATTTAAAATACATTTTTCTGAATGAAATTTTTCGCGCAAAAGCAGAGTAAAGAGAAACTGTCATCATAAATATATAAATAAGAACAAGATAAATAGAAAACAAAGTCAAAACTTTTGACAGAACCAAATAAACAAGAAGGAAATGAATAATGGCTGATGCAAAACGTTTGGAAGGAAAAGTCGCCCTGGTAACAGGCGGAGCCCGTGGTATTGGTAAAGCGATCTGCGAACGTCTCGCGGCGGAAGGCGCCAAGTTGGCAATCGTTGATATTATGCTCGACATCGCGGAGGAAACAACTGCTGAATTTAAAGCGAAAGGCGTTGAAGCCGCCGCTTTTGCCGCTGATGTCTCTAAACTGGACAGCGCTAATGAAACTATTGCCGCGGTTATGAAAGAGTTCGGCAAAATTGATATTCTCGTCAATAACGCCGGCGTAACGCGGGACACTCTGATAATGCGTATGAGTGAACAGGACTGGGATCTGGTTATTTCCGTTAACCTCAAAGGGACTTTCAACTTCACGAAAGCCGTTTGCCGCCCGATGATGAAAGCCCGTACAGGCAAAATTGTTAACATCGCCTCAGTCGTCGGCCGCATGGGTAACGCCGGACAGGCTAACTATTCCGCATCCAAAGCCGGAGTTATCGGCTTGACTAAAACTACAGCGAAAGAACTAGCGACCCGCAACGTTCAAGTTAACGCTGTCGCCCCCGGTTATATTCAAACCGACATGACGGGAAAACTCTCTGACGCGGCTACCGAAGCGTTCCTGTCCGTGATCCCGATGAAACGCGGCGGAACCCCTGAAGATGTTGCCAATGTCGTTTATTTTCTCTGCTCGGAAGACTCGAATTATGTTACCGGTCAAGTAATTAATATTGACGGCGGAATGCTCATGTAATTATTTTTTTTGACAATATTACAAAAAGAATTTGAAATTTCCGAAAATTGTCGCATGTTAAGGGATTGTTTTGAAATAACATAACAAAAATTAAAAACATTAATCAAATAAAAGGAGGACGATACAATGTCTTCAGTTGCAGAAAAAGTAAAAAACATTATTGCAGAACAGTTAGGTGTTTCCGAAGACCAGATTACAGAAGATGCCAAATTCATTGAAGATCTTGGTGCGGACTCTTTGGACCAGGTTGAATTGATTATGGCTTTGGAAGAAGAATTCGGCGCGGATATTCCTGACGAAGATGCTGAAAAAATGACTACAGTTGGTAAAGCTGTTGAATATATCACCAGTCAGGTTAGCGAATAATTATATTATTCCCGGCAAATAATTTTGCTCAATAATGGGTCACATCAAAATAATGACGTGATCCATTTTTGGATATTTTATATAAACAGGAGTCATTTATAATGAATGCCAGACGAGTAGTAATAACCGGAACCGGCATAATCTCTTCTGTCGGCAAAAATGTTGACGATTTTTGGGATTCCATCAGTAAGGGACGTTGTGGAATCGGTCCGATAACTCGTTTTGACGTTTCCCAGTATCGCACTCGCATTGCAGGGGAGATAAAAGATTTCGACATCACTGAATATATTCCCTTTAAAGAAGCCAAACGGCTTGACCTTTATTGTCAATACGCGATTGCCGCGGCAGACGAAGCTATGGGGCAGGCCGGTTTGGGTAGAGATGTTGCGGAAAATGGAGTTGATCCGGCTCGGGTGGGAGTTCTTATCTCCAGCGGGATCGGCGGTTTGGGGACAATGACTAAACAACAGACTGTTCTTGATGCTCGCGGGCCGGGCAAAGTCTCTCCATTGCTAATTCCGATGATGATTGGTGATTTGGCTGCCGGGAACCTTTCAATCCGCTATAACGCTCAGGGGCCTAATATGGGCCTGGTAACCGCCTGTTCGTCAGCTACTCATTCAATAGGTGAAGCATTCTGGATGATTAAACGCGATGATGCCGATATTATGATTGCCGGAGGGGCCGAAGCTTCTCTTGTGCCGCTTGGCCTTGCGGGTTTCAGCTCGATGAAAGCCCTCAGTACCAGAAATGACGACCCCCAACACGCGAGTCGTCCCTTTGATGCCGACCGTGATGGTTTTGTTATGTCTGAAGGCGCTGGTGTTCTTATTCTTGAAGAACTTGAGCACGCTAAAAAACGCGGTGCCGTTATTCTTGGCGAAATTATCGGCTATGGCGCGACTGGCGATGCTTATCATATCACTTCCCCGCACCCGGATGGCGCCGGCGCCGCCCGTGCTATATCCATGGCAATGCGCCATGCCGGAATCAAGCCGGAGGAAATTGATTATATCAACGCGCATGGCACCAGTACCAGTTTGAATGATAAATACGAAACTAAATCTATCAAACTCGCCCTCGGTGAAGCCGCTGAAACAGTATCTATCAGCAGTATTAAAGGCTGTACCGGCCATGGACTCGGCGCCGCCGGCGGTTTTGAAACTATTGCCTGTTTGAAAGCTATACAAAACGGCCTCATTCCGCCGACGATTAATTATGAAACCCCGGATCCGGATTGTGATCTCGATTACACGCCGAATAAGGCTAAGGAAAAAATCGTCAAAGTGGCATTGAACGTGAACCTCGGCTTCGGCGGGCACAACGGTACTCTTTTAATAAAGCGTTTTGAAGGCTGATTTTATTTGCCGGGCAACACTTTTCTTTTTTTAGTGCGCCCGTCGCTTGCTTTACCGGACTTTTACTTTATAGTATTATCACAGGGAAATTTTTCTTTGTAACTATTTTAAAATAAACATGGGAGTAAAACAATGAAATCTTATATCTGCTTAACCGCTCTGGCTTTGTTGATTGCCGCTTCCGGCTGCGCGCCGCGTTTAGCCGAAACTCCGTTGGGAACAGAGGAAAAACGCTGGGAAGCATACATTACAAAGAGTTATCCAGCCTGGAAGGCGCCGCAAACTGTCCCTCCGCTGGACACGAAAGGAAAAATCGAAAGCCCGGCAGCTGATGTTGAAGAGTCTTTACCCGCGGTCAAGGACGAGCTTAAACTGGTTGAAGATACCCCTGTTGTAGACCAAAAAGGCAAACTTCTGCCTGAAACGGCGGCGGCTGTTGACAGCAAAGAAAATTTTCAGATATATGTGGTTCAAAAAAACGATACTCTTTGGAAAATTTCCAGGAAATTTTATAAAGACGGCACAAAATGGAAGAAGATACAGGCCGAGAATAATGTTGTTCTCAAAGGTTCGGATCAAGTGCACCCGGGAATAACTTTGCGGATTCCTTTACCATAAAAAACTAATGGAGTTCAGTTCATCAACGATGACGGACGGGGAAAATAAATTTTGCTTTGAAAACGGTATGACCCTGCACGAAGTTTTTGCGAATCGTACCCAGCTAAACTTAAAACTGACGGAAACTTTATTAGATGTCAGTTTGACCGCGCGGGATTTCTGGATAAAAATTTCCGGCGAAGCAGATAACATAAACCGCTGCAAAGATTTTTTCCGGGAACTCGCGCAGGTGTGCCAGATACGCAAACGGCATCTTGATCAAAATGATTTTGAACAGGTTCTTCGCGCTTTCCGCAATGACACCGCCGGCGAATTAAAAGAGCTTTTCGCCGAAAAAATAAAGGTCGGCCCTAAAAAACGTGATATTGTGCCGCGCAGCCGCGCCCAGTTGAATTATTTGCGTTCAATCCGCCGGAATGATATTGTTTTTGGAGTCGGCCCCGCCGGAACCGGCAAAACCTATCTGGCGATGGCAATGGCCGTTTCTGAACTGCTGCAGGGAAATTACGCGCGCATTATCCTGACCCGTCCCGCCAAAGAAGCCGGCGAAAGTTTAGGTTTTCTCCCCGGCAGCCTGGAAGAAAAAATCATGCCTTATCTGCGTCCTTTGTACGATGCTCTATATGACATGGTGGATTTTGATGAAGCAGCCGGTTTGATTGAACGCAATGTCATTGAAGTCGCGCCGCTGGCATTTATGCGCGGCAGAACTTTGAATAACGCTTTTATTATCCTTGACGAAGCACAAAACACCAGTCCTGAACAAATGTTAATGTTTTTAACTCGTTTAGGCTTTGATTCTCAATGTGTCATCACCGGGGATCCTTTGCAGACTGATTTGCCGCATAAACAAAGCTCGGGGCTGGTGCACGCGGCAAAAATCCTTAAAGACATCCGGGAGATCGGTATTTGTAAATTCAGCTCCAAAGATGTTGTCCGGCACATGCTTGTGGAAAAAATAATTAATGCTTACCATCAGAGGAATTAAAAAAGTGTTTAAGTGGATAAAAAATATTATTGAGCAGCACCTGAATAAACGCCGGATGGAACAGCGCGGACTGGTCGGAACACGCAAACGACGCACTGACACTCCTCTGCTCAGCGCAGTGGAACACTCGAAAGTGCTTGGCTTATTTATGCTTGCCCTGCTCTGGGCTATTTGTTCCCTGATGCTGACTTTACCTTCTTTGCGTTCTGTTAACGCTCCTTTGGTTTTATCGCAGCGTGCTCCGAAAACCGTTTTCGCCGATTTTGATTTTGTTTATACTGATAATGAAAAAACAAGACTGCTGCGAAAAGAGGCCAGAAATGCAGTTCCCTTGTATTTCAGGATTTCCGACAGCAGGTTTAAACGTTCGCAGGAACTTCTGGGGAAATTTTTTGCGGCGGTAGCGGCTCGTGCCAATGCCCTTAAAAATAAACAAAAAAATCCGCCGCGGGACAAATTTTTTGGCGATTTACTGGAAGAGCTGGATGCCTCTTCTTTAAATTTAGTTTATCAACTGATTCAAAATAAAGAAGTAAGAAAGCAGTTCTCAAAAAAATTGCGCAGCGTTTTGAGCGCGGGGATATTCAGCCGGGCTGAGAAGGAGAATTATAAAGTTGGTCAGCAAATCAGGATAATTGATTCAGCTAACCGGGATCGGCTTCCAAAGGCGGCTTTGCGCATTCCCACTCCATCGGAAGCGGCGCGGCAAATTGTAAAAATCGTCCTTAAATATTATTCCCCGGGAAAAGCCCGGGACTCTTTGCAAAAAAATCTGGTTAAGGCGTTTAAATTAATAATCGGCCGGAAGGGTAATTTGCGTCTGGACTCCGGAATAATCGCGTTAAAACAACAGGAAGCGGTAAAAAATGTCGCTCCCGTTAAAGAGGAAGTCAGGAAATACGATGTTATTATCGCAATAAATCAAAAAATTACGCAAAGGGATCTTGATCGTTCGGCGGCTTACGACAAAGAATATCATAACCGCCTGAAGGAAACCGATTCTGTCCAGCGGATTATTCAAAACCTGGCCTGGAGCTTCATCCTGATGCTTTTTGTCGGTTTTTATATGTATCACATTCATCCGGAGGTGGTCAAAAGCAATCAACGGCTTGCTTTGACCGGTACAATAGTAATAGTTTCTTTATTGATAAACTATTTGTTCGTTAAATTATTCTATTTTTTGAGTTCCACTTTCGCGATTCCGCCGAGTTTGATAACCGCGGCGGTTCCTTTGGCTTTGTCTGCGGTTTTATTATCAGTAATGATTGGATTCAGGGTTGCGCTTTACGTTGGTTTCTTCGTTTCAGCAATAACCTCAATGATGTTGAGTAATTCGTTTGATGTCGCTTTACAGGGCATGGTAATTTGTTCCCTGGCGGCGATAGCAGTGCGGCGGTCAGCTAATTACCGCGTCTTTTTTATGCGTAGTTTCCTCGTTGTATTTTTCTTGTTCTGGCTTTTGGATTTTGGCAAACTGTGGCACTTTAATTCTTCGCCGGAAATGTTTTTGTGGACGATCGGCATATTTTTCTGCAATGCCTTTGTGACTGCCACCGCGGCTTTGATCCTGATTTTTGTTTTTGAATTATTATTCAGGGTGACTACGGACATGGCTTTATTCAATTTGTGCGATTACAATCATCCGCTGCTCAGGCGTTTGGAACTGGAGGCCCCCGGGACTTTTTATCACAGCCTGATGGTTGCCAGTCTGGCGGAATACGCAGCGAAAGCGATTAAGGCTAATCCCATAAAAGCACGGGTCGGAGCGATGTTTCACGATATCGGCAAACTCGCCAAGCCTGAATATTTCACTGAAAATACTTTTGAGTCCGAAAATAAACATGCGGATCTGCACCCGCGGATGAGCAGTTTAATTATTCACAATCACGTCAAAGAAGGCCTTGACCTGGCACTCAAGTATAACTTGCGAAAAGTCATCCGTGACGCGATTCAACAGCATCACGGCACTGATCTGGTTTATTATTTTTATCAACGCGCTTTGGAAGAAAACAAAGAAAAAAGCGTGCCGGTGGACGACAGCGAATACCGTTATCCAGGCCCTTTGCCGGAGGGAAAAGAAATTGTTATTATAAGTCTGGCGGATGCCTGCGAAGCGGCGGCTCGTTCCATGCTCAAACCCACACCCAACAAAATAGAGACTTTGGTATGGGAAATTATCCGTAAACGCATTCGCGACGGACAACTGGACCATGCTAATATAACTATTGCTGAACTAACTAAAATAAAGGAGAGTTTTGCCAAGACTTTGATTACCATGAATCATAGTCGAATAGCGTATCCTAAAAACGAGGTTGATGATGAAAACGACTTATTCGTGGCGGTGCAGAGGAAAGAAGCCGCCGCAGCGAAAACTAATAAAACAGATAATTCTAAGAGCGGCCCAACTGACGCGCCTGCCGCTTGAACGCGATCTTGTGATAAACACCGCTTTTGTCAATGACCGGACAATGGCGGGGATAAATAAAGATTTTGTCGGCCATGAAGGAACGACGGATGTTATAACTTTTTGTTATCTCGAAGGTGATGAACCCCTGTTTGCCGGGGATATCGCGGTGGATTTATTTATTGGTGTGGATTGCGCGGAACGCGAAGGCGCAAAACGCGATAATTCCAGTTACGCGCGCGAGTTGATATTATATATCGTACACGGTTTGCTGCATTCCGCCGGCGAGAATGATTTGGACGGCGTATCCGGAAAAAGGATGCGGCGGCGCGAACGGGAAGTTATGGCGGTATTGGAAAAAGAATTTGACATTGAAGCAATTTTTCTTTAAATAAAAAGGCCGGGAGGGGCTTAAAAAAATTATGAACACTGATTTCCTGATTTTGGGAATATTTATCTTTGTCTGGCTGTTAACAGCCTGGGAATCTTTTTATGAATTGAGCCCGGGACGCATTCGCCGCCTGGAGGCCGCCAATAAAAATTTGGTCAAAAAGCTTGAATTCTGGTCGGAGCACCGCGGCGAATTTAATGTTGTATTCAGGTATCTGGCCTTATTGCTGCTTGCCGCGATAAGCATATTGTTGTTTGCCGTCATCCGGGAACGCTGCGTGGATTTGACCCTGTACGAAAGCGGCGCCTGCGTTTTGCTGAGTATTCTGGGGCTGTTGTTAGCCTGTTCTATAGTCATCCGCCTAGTGCTGAAACAACTGGATATTTTCTTTCTGCGCATGACTTTACCCTTTGTGCGTCTTTTATCCATCAGCGTTTTTTGGCCAATGTTGTTTCTCCTGAAAATCACCGGGGCCGGCAGCTCTAATGACAACGACGAAGAGAAAACCTCCGCCGAGGATGAAATCATGTCCCTGGTGGAACATGAAGGCAATGGCATTGGCGAAAGACTTGAAGAAGACGAAAAACGCATGATCCGGGGGATTTTCGATCTCGACGACACACTGGTCAGGGAAATAATGACGCCGCGTGTGGATATGAGCGCCTTGCCGGTCAAAGCCTCAATAGAAGAAGCCAAACGCACTATCGTGCAAAGTGGACACAGCCGCATTCCGCTCTACGGCAAAAACGTTGATGAGATAAAAGGTATTATTTACGCGAAGGATTTTCTTGATGTCGAAAAATCCTTCAGCATGCTTTCAGACTTCATGCATGCCCCTCTTTTTGTTCCTGAAACCAAAAATGTCGGCGATTTACTGGAAGAATTTCAAGCTAATAAAATACATGTCGCGATAATTATTGATGAATACGGCGGCACTGCCGGAGTAGTTACCCTGGAAGATATTATCGAGGAAATCGTTGGAGAAATCCGTGATGAATATGATGAAAACGAGAATGAAAACAATGAAATGCGGCTTTTGGCGAATGGAGCTATTCAGGTGGAGGGGCGTTGTTTAATCAGTGATATAAATCTCGAATTTGACCTGGAATTACCGGAAGATGAAGATGTTGACACGATTGCGGGTTATGTTTGCGGTGAATTTGGAAAAATACCGAAAGAAAACGAAGAAATTACGATTGAGGACATCGGTACTTTTAAAATATTGCGGGCCGACCGCCGCAAAGTCCTTTTAGTCGAAATAACCCCGGGAAATTCAGATAATGAAAAAAACAAAGAGTAATTTATTCAAATGGTTTAAGGGACGTTTTCTCGGGGGAATACTGGTTTTGGTCCCGATCCTGATAACCTTCTGGCTGGCGGGTTTCCTCTATGTTAAACTAACTACCTGGGCAGTAATTCTAGTGCAACATTTTGCGCCGGAACTGCATAAACTGTTTTGGGTGCAGCAGGCGGTCAGGATAACAACTTTATTGCTGATAATAACAGTTTTGCTGCTGGTCGGCGAATTTATGCGTTATAAATTCGGCCGCTGGCTGGCCCGTTTGACAGAATGGTTATTGCTGAAACTGCCGATTCTGAGTTCTATCTACTCGACTTCACGACAAATAGGCGAAGCTCTCTGGGCGCCTAAAGGCAATATGTTCCGGCAGGTTGTATTGATCGAATATCCCCGCAAGGGTATTTACACTATCGGCTTTCTGACCAACGAAAACAATGACGAGTGGGAACTTGCCGCAAAAACAAATAAGCAGTTGTTCAGTGTTTTTGTTCCGACTACACCGAATCCGACGAGTGGTTTTTTGCTGTTCATACCGCGCAAAGACTGCATCTTTCTGGACATGAAAGTCAGTGAAGGCATGAAGCTGGTAATCAGCGGCGGAGTCGGAGTCGGAATCCATAACAAATAGGGATTTGTTCAACAGCGAATGACTTTGCTTGCAATGAAGCTGAGTAAAGCGAAAGTCATACCAATTTGCAATCTAAGAGTTAGTTACTAATAATATACTGCATTAACAGTTTTGCGCCTCTAGAGACAGAGGCGGCTACATCTTTCTCGATTCTACAATGTAGCCACGGCTGTCTCTAGCCGTGTTTTTACTAACCTTTTGAATGCAAATTGGTATCAATTACGAATTTAAAAAAGGGAAAAAATGCCGGTCTGGCGACCAGCGCTCCCGGCACTTTTCAAAAAGCCGCTTACATCGCGCGTTCAACAACGATGTCCGGATCGATTTCTTCTTTGAGAACTCTTTCCAGGCCGTCTTTGAGCGTAACTGTGGCCATTGGACAGCTGCCGCAAGCGCCTTTCAGTTTGAGCGTAACAGTTTTGCCTTCAATGCTGATGATTTCCATATCACCACCATCATTCTGCAGGAAAACGCGTAACTCTTTGAGGCGAGCTCTTATTTTGTCGTGTAATTCTTGCATGGTCTTTTTCCTTTTTTGTGGTTTGTTGAGGCAATTGCCTCTATTGTTTTTCCAATATTTATATTACTTAAGTTTTGCAGTTCGTTTTTCTGCTTGATATTATGATGCAATTTT
>CAZEXM010000068.1:0-14567 GCA_964515915.1 uncultured Victivallaceae bacterium | reverse complement strand
AGTTAAGTCGTTGATAGTCAACACGCCTTTTTTTTACCTGCGGAAGTTGGGCTAGAAAAACCGCGAAACAGTGTAGTACACTGTAAAATTTACAACTTCGTATTTTTTCACAAATTAATGTAGCACAACCGTCTCGGTTGTGAAGATACTCAAGCGAGACGCTTAAGCTACATTTTTTTATATACAATGCGAATATTTAAGTTGTATAGTGTAGTAGCGCAGTTTTTTGTTTTTTTCGGCGGAATCGTTATCGCGTTGATATTGGTTTCTTTGACGACAGACGGTGAATTCGGGTTACTTTCCGGAGTGGGACAATCGGCACGCCGGCCGCGTTTTTTGTACGTTACCGCGCGGCTCAGCTCCCCACGACTCAATATTTCCCGCGTGAGCGCCCCCACAGCGTCCCGGGGGAAAGCACGTCGGACTCAACACACTCTAAGATCAAAACCAGGCTGCTGAAAACGCTGAAATCACGCTTAGCTTGGAATTTTGTAATCAGCTTAGTGGTTTTGAGGTAGTAAAATGAAATTTTCAGTATATATTATAAAATTGTATAAATGTTCTATGTTAATACTTATTTTGTATCATATTGAAGGAATATAAAGATGACTGGATTTTTCAAACGATGTCAGGCTGTAATATTTATTTTCGCGTTTTTCTTCGGAATTGTAACCTTTGGAGAAAACAGCAAGTTAAGCGAAAAACAGAAATTGAAAATTATTACGCGACTGACTTCCGCTTTAATTGCCAACAACCATTACCGGCAGCATATGCTGGACGACAAAATATCGTCCAAAATTTTTGACGCCTATTTTAAAACATTGGATCCGGGCAAAATTTATTTTGCCCAGGATGATATTAAAAAATTTGAAAAATATCGTTATTATCTGGATGACTTAACCAGGGAGGGCGATTCTTCTTTTGCGTTTGAGGTTTATAAGTACTATCTGCAACGCCTGCGGGTATATCGGAAATTTGCCGAAAAACAGCTCAAAAAAGGCTTCGATTTCAGCAAAGATGAATATATACAAGCTGACCGGAGCAAAGTTAAACGCTGTGAAAATTCAGCGCAGCTGGAAGATATCTGGCGCAAGCGGCTGAAAAGTGATGTCCTGTATTTTCGACTGCTCAAACACTCCATGCAACTGGACAAAGACAATGCGCTCAAAGCGGCGAAAAAGAATGGTAAAGTAGATAAAAAAGCCGCTGAAATGCTGGAAAAGATGTGGAGCAAACAAACTCCGGAAAAGAAAATTCTTAGACGTTTGCGGGATATTTATAATGAAATGAGCCAAAAAAGTAAATTGAGTATTCTCAGTTTTTACCTGACCTGTGTTGCGCAAACCTACGGGCCGCATTCCAGTTATTTTTCTCCTGAACTGGAGGAGGATTTTGACATCTCAATGAAATTATCCCTGGTCGGTATCGGCGCGGTGCTCACCAGTGATAACGGCTATACAAAAATTGTCAGAATTATTCCCGGCGGGCCCGCCGCCAAGGACGGCAAACTCAAAGCCGGCGACCGTATTATCGCGGTTACCCAAGGGGACGGGGAAGCTGTCGATATCGTTGATATGTCCGTCAGCAACGTCGTTAAGTTGATTCGCGGCAAAAACGGCACAAAGGTTACTTTGACCATACTCGCCGGCGCGAAAGGCCATAGCGCGATTCCTGAAAATATCATTCTGACCCGCGCCAAAGTTAAACTGAAAAGCAGTGAAGCTTCGGGTACTATACGCAGAATTAAAGATCGCAATGGTGTGCTCCTGAAGCTTGGCATAATTAATTTACCGCGTTTTTATCTTGATTTTGAGGCGGCGATCCGCGGCGAAAAGGATTTTAAGAGTTCCAGCCGTGATGTTTCTAATATTTTGAAAAAGTTCGAAAAAGAAGGTGTGGATGGAGTTATCATGGATTTGCGCTCGAACGGCGGCGGCAGTCTGCGGGAAGCAATTAACCTGACCGGTTTGTTTATCAAAAAAGGGCCGATTGTCCAGGTGCGCAACAGCAGGCGCCGGGTCACGATCAAATACGATCCGGATGAAACAATCCATTACAAAGGCCCGCTGCTGGTTATGACTAACAAGTTAAGTTCTTCCGCATCGGAGATCTTTACCGGCGCAATCAAGGATTACCATCGCGGCGTAATTGTCGGAGATTCACGCACCTATGGTAAAGGCACCGTTCTTAATGTGATAAAACTTGACCGGCTGCTGCGTGATTACGATAATTTTAAAGCTGGAAGCGTAAAATTTGAAAGCGAAGTATTTTATCGTGTAAACGGTTCATCGACTCAACAATTGGGCGTCAAACCTGACATTCAATTACCATCGTTTACCGAACATATGAAAATTGGCGAAGTGTTTAATGAAAACCACCTGCCGTGGGATTCCATTGACAAAGTTGAGCATCAAGACTACAATATAAAATTGCAGACAACTATTGAAGACCTCAAAAAACGTTCCGTCGAACGACGTCTTAAAGATCCAAAATATAAAATACTGCTGCAGAATATAAAGAAATTCAATGATTACAAAAAGCGTAAGGAAATTTCATTAAATGAGAAAAAACGCTGGGCGGAATACCTCGCGGAAAAGAAAATGCTTGACGCCAACGAGAAATATATAAAACAGATAAGCGGCGGCGAAGATACTGACAAAAACAAGAAATCGGATTTACTGCTGGACGAAACACTGAACATTCTGCTGGATTATATTGACTTCAAAGGCGTCTGCGAGAAAGTTGTTTTAAACAAGAAAAATAAAACAAAAAACATCCCGTAAACCGGCCCGCCCGACAAGTCCGGCGAGCCTTTTCCGGAGTTTTCAGATGCAGGCCTCGTCATAATAAGCTTCATCGCTTGTTTCTTCAGCCGGGCCGTCGATAACAGGAATATCCTTTAATGAAGCATCACCATGATGATGTTGTTTTTTGTCAAGATATTTCCGGACTTGTATTTCGATTTTATCCATTACCGCATCAATGGATTCGTACATGTCCCGAGTAGTTACGTCCGCTTCGATAAGAGAATGTTTGAGACTGACAATGACTTCCGCCGTACAGCGGTTAGTATGTTCCACATCAAGTATGACCCGCACCTTGGAAATTTTCAGGCGAAGATTGCTGAGAATTGCCGTAAGGCGTTCATTGATGTCCGTTTTCAAAGCTTCTGACACTGAAAAATGCCGTCCAGAGATAATAATTTGCATAATTAACTCTCCTTAAAAAGGTTAAAGGTTAAAGGGTAATTTGTCTTATATTGTAAACTGCGGGCCGAGATAAATTTCTTTGGCTTTATCGTCGTTAACAAGGTGCTCGCTGGTTCCCTCGAGCATGATTTCCCCCTGCGACATCAGATAAGCGCGATCCACAACCGCTAATGTTTCCCGAACATTATGATCGGTAATTAAAATGCCGAGGTTTTTCTTTTGCAGCTGCCCGATAATCTGTTGGACATCGTAGACCGCAATCGGGTCAACCCCGCTGAAAGGTTCGTCCAGCATCAGAAATGTCGGATTGGTAACCAGCGCGCGGGTGATCTCTAAACGGCGGCGTTCTCCGCCGCTTAAAGTCATCGCCTTTTGTTTGGCTAAACGAGTCAATTCCAATTCGTTCAAAAGTTTTTCGAGACGGTCTTTACGCTCCTGACGTGATATCGCGAGAGTTTCGAGAATTGCCATGATATTCTGTTCAACCGTGAGTTTCCTGAAAATAGAAGGCTCCTGGGAAAGATACCCCATTCCCATCCTGGCTCGTTGATACATTGGAGTATGGGTAATCTCATATCCGCGAAAACTCACGCAGCCGTCATCAGGTTTGATTAAACCCATGACCATGTAAAAAGATGTTGTTTTACCCGCTCCGTTGGGACCAAGCAGGCCGACTACTTCGCCGGCTTTCACATTTATGGAAACATTGTTGACAACTCGTTTACCATGGTAAGCTTTTACCAGATTTTCCGCTGTTAACAATAGTTCTTCATTATCGCTGTTTGCCATTATTCCAGAAATCCTTTCATACTAATTATTATATCGCCAAAACTTCATTTATGCCAATTTTTTTTCACTAATTTTAGAGATTTGAATATATTATAATCCGCGGGGATCAAAATTTTTCAAAGTACCCTCTTTTATATCCAGCCTTTCACTGTCGGTCCAGAGGATAATTTTTTCACCTTCCATGACTGTTACGCCGCGCTGCAGGGTTGGTTTATTTTTGATGCCGGTTAAAGTGATATTGTGTTTGCTTACTTCATATACCGCTTTGTCGCCGCGTGCTTTTTGGATTTCATCCGGAAGCTTGCGCGTCATGACGACTTTGTCCAGGCAGATAATTCTGCTTAACTCTTTAGTTTCCCCAATTCCTATGTGTTCCGGAAGCATGTCGATGTTATCTTTGTTTTCGGCAGCGTTTGCCGCGGCTTGTGCCGGAGTAATATCTTTAGCAAATATCTTCATTTTTTCGCAAGTCAAGTCAAAACGCGATTCTGTTATTTTGACATTAGCAATTAAATCGGCCACATTAGCGGGAATATTTAAAATCGCGTCATTCGACGTGATGACTGTCGGCTCAACCGTCGGGTCTTCAGGCTTATTAACCATATAGACATTGCCGAAGCATTTTATCAAGTCAACTTCCCGATTACTCCCCCCCCCGATGCCGATGTTGGATTTTTTGTCGCCGGGTACGCGATCCTTGAAAGTAATAACCATGCGGTCGCAGTTTACTCTGGCACGCGGACTGTCAACACGAACCGCTCCTACGCAAATGACTTTGTTAACGTCTTTTTTGCCGCCGCGGTCAAGCTCCCCTAATGAATCGCTTGATTTCACGCTTTTTTTAACGGTTTTTTGTTCATCGAGGAATATTTTCATATTATCGCAAATAAGATTCATTTGCGGATTCTCGATTTTCACTTTACCGCTGAAAGAGAGTTCATTGCTGCCGTAATTCAGGTCTGAGGAATCAGAGAGGACGGTAGTTTTATTAATCGCGGTACTTTGCAATTTGATATTTTCTTTTTCCCCGAGGATAATTTTACTGTTTTTGATTACTTTCAAACGGTTTTGATCCAGCCAGACAATCATTCGTTTTCCGCTGATGGAATCGCGTCCGCTGATTATAAACGGATTATTTTCGGATAAGATAATTTTATTTTCCCTGAGAATATAAACCGCGCGTCCGGCGAGGGCTTTTTCGTTTTTACCGGAAGCCTTGTTGTCCCGGCGGATAATGACATTGCCCACGCAAACTATTTCCTTAAGGTTTTTTTTGCCGGAAGCCGCGATGAGGCTGTCAACTATATCTTTCTTTTTCCCGCGCGATTCCAGATAAATAGTCATTTTATTGCAGTTAAGCCTCAAATCCGCGTTTTTTACGCGGACATTACCGGTAAAAATACCGAGATTATTAGCGTAGTCAAAGTCTATAAAGTCGCTGCTTATCTGTGTTTGTTTTGCGGCCTTTGCTGTTTTGTCCCTGTTCGGCAAAACTATTTCGACCAGGCAATTTTTAAACGCCTGTAAACGTTCGGAATCTTTCCAGAGAACAATTTTATCCCCGGAAATCATGTCATTTCCGCGGTAAATGCGTGGATTTTTGCCGTATAGCGTGATGCGTTCCCTGACGGTATCATAAACTGCTTTATCGGCGAAAGCTTTCTGGGCTCCATTTTTTTTGAGTTCAGCGGCTGATACTTTACGGATTATTCTGACATTTCCAAAACAGCTTATTTGTGAGACCCCGCTCGGGTCCAGGGCGCCACCGGAATCTTTTTGCTTTTTATTCTTTTTGAGGTCAAGCAACAGGCGGTCGCAAAAAATATCAAAATTGACATCATTAATTTCTATATTCCCGATGAGAGTAACGAGTTCTTTTTCCATATTCAAGATCATGGAATTGGCTTTCACTTTGACAATCGCATCTTTCCCTGACGAGTTTTTGTTTTTTTTATCCGCCTTCATCCGGATAATAATATTGACATCGTGAAGGACTTTTATTATGCGGGTATTGAAGTTCGCGGTAAAACCAACCCCGTTCAAATCCAGTTGCGGCGAACGGAAAAAAACTTTTTCGCCGCCGGAAGCCACTTTGCTTTCCTGAAGGATCGTGGCTTTGCTGGAGGCGATAAAACCGTTAGAGCTGGTTTTGTCTTTCCAGAATTCAGCAACCTCAGGGGGGCCTGTGCCGAGTTTATAAACTTTAACACTGCCAAGATATTTTATTTTGTCGATGTCCACATTTTTTTTCATCAGGTTGATTATCGCGCCGGTAGCGTAGATTTTGTCTGCCTGGCGAGTCATTTCATCGCAAAAAATCATGAACTGCAAGGTTTTTTTGTGATAAATCGGCAGAACCGATTTATATATTTTGAGCGCTCCAAGTTCTTCGCATACGACAATTGTCCCGCTCAGTACGAATATCGTGATTAATAAACAAACTAATTTTTTCAAGAGATATAGCGCTCCATTTGTTTTTCCCATTCGCCGCGTTGTTTCAGGAGCCATTCGCAGACTTCGCGCACCGCTCCGTAACCCCCGGCGGCTTTTGTCCTGAAATCAGCGTATTCGTCCATGAATTCCGGTGCGTCCGCGACCACAACGCCAATGCCGGCCCGGCGGATAACCGGCAAATCAACGACATCATCCCCGATATATAAACATTCCTCCGCCTTTAATGAATTTTCTTCCAGTAAAAGCGCGAATGCTTCTTTTTTATTTTTTTTGTTTTCGTAAAGGAAATCAAAAGCCAGTTCCTCAGCACGTTTGCGGTTGGCTACCGCCTGCCGCCCGGAGAGGGCGCCTACTTTGAAGCCCGCGCGCATAAGCATTTTTATGCCATGCCCGTCGTGCGCGTTGAAAAATTTAATTTCGTCTCCGGCGCTGTATCCCATGCGGCCGTCCGTCATGACGCCGTCAATATCCAGCACCAAAGCTTTTATCTTGTCAATTTTTTCCTGAGAAATCATAAATTGCCTTCACTTCCTCTAAAACTGTTTTTATCATAGCGAAATCCAGCGAGTTGGGGCCGTCTGAAAGGGCTTTTGTCGGTTCGGGGTGAACTTCGGTGAAAAGCGCATCTATGCCGACTGCCGCCGCGGCTCTGGCCAGCGGGCGGATAAATTCGCGCCGGCCGCCGGATGAATCACCCAGGCCGCCGGGCAGCTGCACTGAATGCGTGGCGTCAAAAACCACCGGGACGCCAAGCCCGCGCATCGTCGCCAAACCACGCATGTCAACGACTAAATTGTGATAACCAAAACTAGTGCCGCGTTCAGTCAGCATCACTTTGTCATTTCCGGAATCCTGCACTTTCTCGATGGCGCAGCGCATATCTTCGGGGGCCATGAATTGACCTTTTTTGATATTAACGGTTTTGCCGGTTTCAGCGCAGGCGATAAGTAAATCGGTTTGCCGGCAGAGGAAAGCGGGAATCTGCAGTATATCCACAATTTCAGCGCATTGTTGAGCCTGGCAGGCTTCGTGAATGTCGGTTACGACAGGCAGATTGAATGAGTGTTTAATTTCAGCGAGGATTTCCATGCCTTCTTCAATGCCGGGCCCGCGGAAGGATTTCACACTGGAGCGGTTAGCTTTGTCAAAGGATGCTTTAAACATATATTGAACATCAAGTCCGGCACACAATTCCTGCAGGTAGCCGGCAATAGTTTTACACATTTCCAAACTTTCGACGACACAGGGGCCGCCAATCAAAGTTAATTTTTCACCGATAATAACTTTGTCGGATATTTTGATATTTTTCATAAAACTATTTTTGCCTCATGTTTTTCAGCGAAGTCTATTTCGCGGAGTTTAAGCTCAGCAACCTGTAAGTCTTCCGGGGTGTCAACGCCGATGCTTTCCAGCGGACTGCGCATGACGTATATTTTAATACCGTTTTCCAAAGCCCGTAACTGCTCAAGTTTTTCACATACTTCCAAACGGCTTTCCGGTAAAGAAACAAACTTTTGCAGGACATCCTTGCGGTACGCGTAAATCCCCCAGTGCAGGAGGGCCGGAGTATCAAGGCCGCCTTCGCGCAAAAAAGGTATGAGCGAACGGCTGAAATACAAAGCAAAATCAAAATTGTCAACAACAACTTTTACTTTATTCGGATCGCCCAGAAGCTCCCGTGCGGCCGGAACCCCGACCGTACTCATTTGAATTTCCGGATTCACCTGCATCAGGGTTATTAAATCATTGATGACTTCGACCGGAATCAGAGGTTCATCTCCTTGAATATTAATGATTATATCACAATCCAGTCCGGCCGCCGCTTCGTGAATCCGGTCAGTACCGGAGGGATGCTCCGGCGAGGTCATAACCACTTTGCCGCCGAAAGCCTCCACCGCATCGACAACCCGCTGGTCGTCAGCGGCGATCAACACCTCGTCCGCTATCGAAGCTGTGCCCTTTTCGTAAACCCATTGAATCATTGGTTTACCACATAGTTCCGCCAGGACTTTGCCTGGGAAACGGGTGCTGGCGAAATGTGCCGGAATGACTGCTGCTGTTCTATTATTCATAATTAAATCTCACGGTTAAAACTTTCAAGTAATTCATCTTTGCTGACGGTAACCGTGCCGACTTTGCCGACGACAATTCCGGCGGCGTGATTGGCTATTTCCGCGGCTTCAACGGGATCGGCTCCCGTGCTCAAGGCCAAAGTGAAAGCCGCGATAACTGTATCACCGGCTCCTGATACATCATAAACTTCCCGCGCTTTTGTCGGGATTACCACCATTTCCGCATCCTTGCGGAACATAGCCATGCCTTGCGCCGCCAGGGAAATTATTAAATACTCCGGTTCCCAGTCCCGCAGTAATCGTGCCGCCACCGCGTGTAACTGTTTATCTTCTTCCACCGGCATGCCGTTTCCTTGCGGAAACATCCCCGTTATCGCGAAAGCTTCGCTGCGGTTTGGTTTCATCACCGTCAAAGCTTTTACTTTCAGTAAGTGCCCGGGTTTGGGATCAAGTACGGTTATGATATTTTTCGCCCTGGCGCTCGCGATAATCCGGTTGAGCATTTCCTCGTTCAAAACACCCTTGCCGTAATCCTCGAAAATTATCGCGTCAAGCGCGTCAGCATCTATTAAGTCCGTCAGTTTCGTAATTATTTCCTGACGAATAATCTCATCAAGCGTGTCAGTGTCTTCAAAATCAATACGTAAAAGTTGTTGTGCTGAAGCGATAATGCGTTGTTTGTTGGTCGTACGCCGCGATCTGTCCACTGACAGGCTTGCCGGATCGATGAAATAGTCCGCGAAAAGCCTTTTCATCTCCCTGCCGTCGGAGTCATCTCCGATAACGCCGTATGCTTTAACTTTGCCGCCTAAGGTAGCGACATTACGCATTACGTTGGCGGCTCCGCCGAGGCAGCAGCTTTTTTTCTTGACCTGGACAACAGGAACCGGCGCTTCGGGGGAAATGCGCGAAGTTTTGCCCCAAATATAGACGTCAAGCATTAAATCGCCGACTACCGCGATTTTCATATCGCGAAATTTATCAACGATTTGTATGAGACGGTTTTTTTTCATAAGATACTCTCCAAAGGAATAATGTTACTGTCAAATCGTTATATTAAATAATGCTATATCCTGTTGAACATTAGATGGTTATCGCAAAATACAGTTCTTTCCCCATGGTTTGCGCGAAAATTCCATTCAGAAAAATGTATTTTTAATCAATGTAGCACAAGCGTCTCGCTTGTGAATATTCTCAAGCGAGACGCTTGACTTTCGCTATGCTCAGTCTCAGCCTCCGCAAAGTGAGCTACATTATACACTTTTCATATTTTTCATATATACCAGTACCGGAATAATAGACTGAATTCAATTAGTTTTTGTCATTTCTTTTTTTAACATGTCAATAAATTTTTCGCTTTTCAGCTTAAGAACCGTGCTGTGAGCTCCTTTTTTGGATAAATTGTTGTAAAAGGCGTAAAAACCGCTGATGGTTTTATCTATTTCTTTGATTTCTTTCAGGCCTATTTGGTACTGGTGCTGCCGCAGGTAGTTCGCCAGCGGCGTCAAACTGTCGGCAATAAGCTCGGCTTCAGCCCGTGTGTATTCCCGTTTCGACCTGAAATTCAAAAAAGAGTCGCGGATATGATCGAAATCGTTTATCATCTCCTGACGCGCGACCTCTTCGCTCCAGACACCTTCCATCTGTAAATGCGCCGGAATGAAAACAGCCATGAAAAGCTCAAAGAATATAATCAGAAAAAAAATTACAATTGCCGAATAAGCTATATAATCTTTTTTGAAGTTTGCCGACTGTAAACTCTTATCCAAAACATCTCTCCAAAAATATTTTTATACTGCCTGGAAGCCAGTGATATAATTTGTATTTCATTAATCAAGTACTTTACTGTTTAAAGGCGACTATTACAAATTGATACAGCTGAATTTCATTAGTAACTTTCCTTAGCTCTCTCAAAAATTGTCATATGTGGGTCAATCTATTTTTACGGTTCTTCTTGTACATTCCTAATTATAGTTTTCACGATTAATCTTGTTGTTCTGGAGTCCTTCCTTTTTAAACTCCAAGAATGACATGATTAAAATCCGAACTTCCCAAAAAACATTTTAACCGCACGAAAGACATCCAGATTCTCCGCCGGAAATACCATCTCATTATAAAGATTTACGCGAACTAACCAGGCAACGCCTACATATGGTTACGCAACGAACAACGGAGAACAATCGTTTCAAAGAAATTGAAAATATAGCCGTAATCGCAGTCATACAAAATAGTGAGCTTGCGAACGGTTTATGCCGAATCAGAACTTGACAGGAAGGCGGTAGTTTTTATGCTCTAAGTGCAGATTTTTGTGATGAACCGGAATTACTGAAATCTTTGCGTTTTTTGTTGCGATAATCTCCACCGCGCGAATTTTCACTGCGTGAATTTCCGCCGCGATTACGTTTACGCGGGAATCTTTGTTTTTTACCGCGACGAGAGTTGTTTCGTAAATCTTTCAGTTCTTTTTCATCAATACCAATAGTTTCCGGTCCGGCCTCACCTTGCTGACTCAAAAGCAGAGAAGCTAATTTATAAGCGATTTCGGATAAATCCGTATTTTCTTCAAGCTGTTGAACCATGGTGATGCCTTCGGAAACGACTTTATGCTCCTGTACTTTCTCGATCGTGCGAAGCATTCTGTTTTTCCGCAGTTCCTGACGGCTTGGAATTAACGCGAAATCAATTTTGGCTCCGCTTTGCTTCTGAATGCGCTGCAGCTGGTGAAATTCCATTGGAGTTACAAAAGTTATTGCCGTGCCTTTATTGCTGGCGCGGCCGGTACGGCCGACGCGGTGAATATAGCTTTTAGTGTCAAACGGCATATGATAATTAAAAACGTGCGTAACATCCAGTACATCCAAGCCGCGGGAAGCCACATCCGTCGCGACTAAAATATCGACTTGGCTTTTGCGGAATCCGTTCATAACTTCGTTGCGTTGAGATTGTTCCATATCGCCATGCAGGCCCTTGGCGTTAAAACCGCGCCCCCCGAGAGAGTTACTCAGACGGTCAACTTCGCTGCGGGTACGGCAGAATAAAATCGCTTTTGAGGGGCACAAGTCATCCATCAAACGAATAATCGCGTTTTGGCGTTCGCGTTCCTCCATCACGCAATAGAGCTGTTCCACATTCTCACTGGTAGAGTCGGTGTTACTGCTTGTTTTGATGGAAACAGGGTTTTTTAAAATTTTGTTCGCCAGTTTTTTTATCGGCTCGGGCATGGTTGCCGAAAACAAAAGGGTTTGACGTTCGTCCGGCAGGAAGCCGAATATAGCTTTAATATCATCAAGGAATCCCATATCAAGCATTTCATCAGCTTCATCGAGTACAACGACAGAGGGATTGAAATTATTGAGTCTTCCTTCGGAGAGCAAATCAAGAAGTCTTCCCGGAGTGGCGGTAACCACATTTTCGCCCCGCTTAACCCAATTAATTTTGCGCGAATACGAATGTCCCCCGCAAACGACAGCGGTTTTAACTCCGGCGAAGCGTCCGAGACGATAGATTTCATCGCTTACCTGCATCGCCAGTTCGCGGGTCGGGGTAATTGCGAGCATCTCGACGCCGTGGTCGAAGCTCATCGCGTTCATCACCGGCAAACAGAAAGCGGCGGTTTTGCCGGTTCCGGTGTGGGCTTGTCCGATCAGGTCGCGGCCTTCCATAATAAGCGGGATTACCGCGCTCTGGATTTCGCTTGGCGTCTTAAAACCGGCCGCGCGAATACCATCGTTCAGGGGCCCGTTAAGGCCGAATACTGCGAATTCATCTTGTACGCGGCTGTTTGCTTCGTTTTTCGGCTTACATTTTTCTTCCGTGTTCATCTTGTACCTTTATAAAAATCTATGCTTACGCCAGTGTATATATATGAATAAATTTCACATAACCGGCAGTGATCTTTTCAAGGATCAAACGTAAGCATACATTAATATATCCGGCCAGGGATTTCCGCCTTTAAACACTATTTGTCAAGGCAAAAGAACAGCAATTCATTCTGCAAAAGTGTTTAACCTACAGCAATATAAACAAAAGTCAAATTTTTACACATTAAAAAAAGAAAATACATTATCTCTTGACATTGTACTATTAAGGCAGTACAATTATCTATATTACGAATATATCTGGAGCAAAAATGAGAATTAATTTAAAGAGTGGAGCACCTATTTATCTGCAAATTATTGAGCAGGTCAAATTATCCGCGCTTTATGGCCGTTACCGAGCGGGTGATCGTTTACCGCCGGTACGCGAGTTGGCTCTTGAACTGCGGATAAATCCGAACACCGTTGCTAAAGCTTATCGCATATTAAAGGATGAGGGAATTATAGACTCCCGCCCCGGCGGCGGAAATTTCATCGCGCAACAGGAAAACAGCGCCGCAATGCTGCAACGGGAAGACGCTATACGCGAAGAGCTCAAAACAATTCTCGCCAAAGCTGAAATATTAGGAGTAAATCACCAGCGTTTAACTGAAATTTACAATGAATTATTAATGAAATTTGTGACAAAAGCTAACAATGACAAGGAGTAACAAAGAATGAGAGAGATACAATCATTAATCTGGAGTGAATGGCGGCGGCAGCGCAAAACGGTTTTGCTTTTACTTGTTTCTACTGTGATTTTGTGGTTATTTATGTTGGGGATGGTGCAGTTTAAGTTATTTTTACAGGAAATTGAAATGGTGGCGGTGGCATTAGTTATGGGACTGCCGTTCTTGTATTGTATTGCCCTCGGCGGTTCCTTTGCCAATGAATTCAGTAACAAGTCCAGCAGCTTTTTATTAGGATTACCGCTTAGCAAAACAAAGATTTATTTTGCCAAATACCTGTCCAATTTACTGATATTTTTATTGATTTCTATTGTTGGAACTTTGTTGATGTATACATTAACAGATTTAACGCCGGGAAAATCATTTTTTGATGACTTGGGAATATGGACACGTCCAACAGTAATTATCGCTTTGCTGATAGTCTGGATTTTATCGCACGCGACTGTGTTTTTATATAATTTAATCAGCCGCAATACCAGCAGTGGAATCATTGCCTTATTGACCTTCCCGATAATTTTCGTCATCATATCTTTCGGAACATCATCTATTACCATGTTTTTCTTTACAAATGACCAAAGCTGGATAATTACATATACCTTGCTGTCTTCAAGTATTATTTATTTTACCCTTATTGGTTCCGGTTGGTATTTATGGAACAAGCGCATCTCACAAGATTTGAAAACTTTAAAGCCAATAAGTGTTGTTATAATTGTTTTGCTTGTTGTTCCAGCTTTATTCTATGGTTTTTCCTGCAAATACACATTATATCAATTTGATTCCGCGTTAAAAGCCGCAAAACAAAATGGTCTGGAATTGGAAGTACAAAGAAAGCCTCAGCCGGCAAAAATTCCTGATGCTTCAAACGGCATGCTTGATATAATCCAGTTCGGTAAAGATAAAAAGCAATTGTTATCTGACAAAACTTATGAAAGGTTTCGAACACTATTTTCGTTTTACCGGAAGGCTGACTGGACCAATCCCAATTCCAAAAACTATGTAACAGCAGCAAAACAAAGCGAAACCGCAAACTATATATTAAATAATCCTGATATGCGCAGATTATATTTGACTATAGAAAAAGCTTTAAACAAGCCGGAAATTCAATATATAATTAAATACAATAAAGCGGGTTGGCTTAAAAGCTATTCTCGTTATTATGAATGTACTTCATCAATAATCAGTGCTAGTTATTTTCTAATAAACAGAGCTCATGCTCAACGTTATTTTGGTAATGACAAAGCCTTTTTTAAAACATTGACTGACGTTATGAAATTATCTGAATCTCTTAAGAAAATAAATAGTTATAGTACTGACTGTTATGATTATATAAATTATGGCATTTTTAAAGCTGTATATAGTACAATAATAAAAGCCGGTCCCGAAGGTTCTGCGTACATTAATGATTATACCATGGCATTAAAAACCAGTAAAAATGATATTTTTTCTCTTTAGAGCTAATTTCAAAACTATTAGCTTCCTTTTGTTAAAAAATTTATTTTT
>CAZEXM010000067.1:0-14594 GCA_964515915.1 uncultured Victivallaceae bacterium | reverse complement strand
TAGAGGCGCAACGAGCAAGCTGGGATTTTATGTCACAAAGTGCAGAAGATGCTTTGATTACGAATCGAACGATATTTATATTGCAAAACTTGTTTTCGAGTGTGAAAGTTTTTTCCCACTGTTTTTTATTGCTTTTCCATACTTCCTGAAGTACATTAACACCGGAAGTGGTTTAATCACTCGTTGGATGTGAAAAGTAATATTTTAATCTAAAAGAGGGGTTAATTCCCCGATGCTCTGCATCGCAAGTGCTAAAATAAATTTTCGACCCGTTCGAAGGACGTGGAAGTTCGGGCGTAATACCCCGTATGCTTGCGTCGGGGATAGCCTGAACGGCAGAAAATTTTTATTCAAAGTGGGGTTAATTTCTGAAGGGAAAGCGTGTTGCGTGTTATGATAAAATAAAGAAACAAAAAAATCATTCTGTCAAAAATCATTCTGTCACCAAAATCCAGTAAATCTTGTAAATCCTGTCTGAAAAAACGTGTTATGTGCTACGTGCTACGTGTTACGATAAAAAAATAAAACAAAAAAAAAGAAAAAACCGCTTGAAAATATCGCTTATATGCTATATAATAATATCAAATAGCATAAGGTTTAATATGAAAAAAATATATGTACCTGTAAATAAACTTATTCATTTTATAGATAAACAGCCTGAGAGTGTTAAGAATGAATATTTGAAAATAGTTGATTTGCTTGAAAAAAATGGTTTTTTGGTTGAGCCTTATGGAAAAAGATTAGAAAAGGATCTTTTTGAAATTCGTGTACGACATGGTAAAAATATTAGGATTTTTTATTTTTACCATGTTGATAATATTGTTTTTGGGGTTCATGGCTTTGTGAAAAAGACACAGCAGACACCACGGCATGAAATAAAAAGAGCAAAGAAAATAATAAAATCTATAAAGGGAGGCAAGTATAATGAATGAGAAACTGATAAAAAAAATGCGTGAAGCTCATACAAAACAAGCTGATAAAATTCGCAGTCAGCCCGGATGGGAAAAGTTTTCTGACAAATTTGATAGAGAATACGCTCTTGCCGTTGAAATCCACAAGGCCAGGAAGGCCGCAAATTTATCACAAATGGAAATAGCCAAAAAAATGAATACGACTCAAAGCGTAGTGTCAAGAATAGAAAACGGCACTAATATTTCAATTGCGACTTTAGCCAAATACGCAGATGCGCTTGACAAAAAATTGGAAATTCATTTGGTATAGAGGCAAAAAAAATAGAATTAAAAAAATAATCATTCTGTCACCAATATTGGTTTTCGCTTCGCTCACCCTTGCTATCGCGTCTGTCTAAAAACCGTATTGTTATAAAAGATGCCGGCCTGGAGACCGGCGCTTCCGGCTTTTTTCCTGTTGATCTTAAACTTAAAGTGTATTTCTTTTTTTTACTTTTTTTTACAATCCAGTTTTATCCTGTTATCCTGTCAAAAAACGTATTGCTCAGGCTCATTGGTCGCGGTGTAGGCTACACTCGCGACTACTATTTTTGGCATATATAACAGGGGCTTGATTTGAATTTCTGGCTATCGGTTTTATACTAATATCAGTTACCAGTTTATTATTAACCAGTGGGGTCGCAAAACGAAATGAAACGGGGCGACAAAATAAATTGTCCGGCCTGCCGTCATCAGACTGTTGTCAGGGAAAAGGTGGAGATGGACGGCTGGACGCCTGGCGATAAAATATTTGTCTGTGCGTTTTGCGACGCTAAGCTTGGCGATGCGGCGGACATGGAATCCAAAGAGCAGCGCGACCAAAAAGCTGTTTCCGGTTTAGCCGCTTTATTTGAAACGGAAGTAGCGGAAGCTCCGGTAATAAGCGAAGAAGCCGGGGATCTGTATTTCTGCAAGTATTGCAAGTACTATGTTTCGCATGCTTTTGAGGAACGCTGCCAGTTACACAAACGCAAAACTGCCGCAATGCATAGTTGTCCTGATTTTGAAGCTGAAAAGACCGGGAGAAAGGAAGTTAAAAATGATGAAGGCCAAAAGCCCGTTTTCTAATAAAACGGAACGTATTGCCGCTTTTGCGGATATTGATATTTACCCGGTGGTTTCTTCGGAATTCACGAATAAGCGGCCGGTTTTGGATGTTTTAACCGCGATCGCCAGGGGCGGCGCTAAAGTCGTTCAGCTTCGGGAGAAAAACAAAACCAAAGCCGAAATTTACGAACTGGCGTTGAAATACCGTGAAATAACTGCCGCGTACAATATGTTATTGATAATTAACGATCATTTGGACATTGCTTTGGCCTGCGCTGCGGACGGGGTTCATCTGGGACAGGATGATTTGCCTTTGAGCGCGGCTGAAACTATTTGCGGCGAAGTGTTGCTGGGGGCTTCGACACATGACCGGCGGGAAGCGGAAAAGGCGCTTCGTGACGGCGCTGATTATATCAATATCGGCCCGATTTACCCTACCGGAACCAAGGACGTACCCTGCGGCGCGCTCGGTATTGAAATGCTGGAGGAGATTGTGCCGTACTTGAATATTCCGTTTACGGTCATGGGGGGCATTAAAGCTGAACATATTCCTGCTTTGCTTGCCGCGCGGGCCACTCGAATCGCGATGGTTACGGAGATAAGTCAAGCCGATGATATTTGCGCAAAAGTCAAAGAATTGCGTTCACTGTGGTAAACAAAACCATTTTTTAAGGGATTAAAATAAAAGGTATGAATAAATGACCAAAGCGGTTTCTGATATTAATCGAGCTTTTGATAATGCGCTGCTCAATGGCCGGGAGGATGATTTTGATTCCATGCCTTTTGCGGGGGACGAGGTGGATTTGGAACAGGAAGCCGAGCCGGAAAAATTGCGTGGCGTGGAGATTATTGCCGCAACAACAAATTTTTTCGAGGAAGACGGCCCGTTAAAAGCTTCGGCACAGCATGGCGGACGCCCTTACGAACATCGTTCGCAACAGGCGGATATGGCGGTGAAAATAGCTGAAGCATTAATCGCTGAACACAATTTATGTGTGGAAGCGCCGACGGGAATCGGCAAAAGTTTCGCCTACCTGATTCCCTTGATTTACTACTCGAAAATAAGCTCAAAGCCGACAATAGTATCCACTGAAACCATCAATTTGCAGGAGCAGTTGATGCGCAAAGACATTCCACTGCTCCGGAAAATAACCGGCATTGAGTTCAAGGCGAGCTTAGCCAAGGGGCGCGGCAATTATCTGTGTCTGCGGCGTTTAATGCTCGCCACCGGCAGTCATCGCGACGAATATCTGCCGCTGGCGTCTTTGGCTCTGGAAATGGACCGCATCAACAAATGGGCGGCGGGAAGCAGTGACGGCGACCGTGATTCGATTGATTTTCGCGTCGATCCGCTGTCCTGGTCTTACGTCTGCTGCGAAGCGGGTAACTGCCTGGGGCCGCAATGCAGATCTTTCCGGACTTGTTATTACTGGCGGGCGCGGCGGAGCTGGGAGGACGCGGATATAATTGTCGCTAATCACGCCATGTTCTTTACTGACCTGAAAATAAAATTCATCGAGGGCCTGGAGCAGACTTTGCTGCCGGAATATTCCGCAGTGATAATCGACGAGGCGCATACGCTGGAAAATAATGCCGCCGAATATCTTGGTTTACGCATCAACAGCAGCGGCGTAATCAGTTTTCTGAACCGTTTATTCAACGTCGACAACGCTAAAGGACTGCTTTTGCGCGGTGGTGAAGAGGCTTTTCAACTGCGTGAGATTGTTGCGGCCCTGAAGGAAGACGTCGTGAAGTTCTTCAGTCAGTTTGAACAATATCTGCTGGAACATAATGATTCAATCCGCCGGGTGCGTGAACCCGGCCTTTTTCCTAATCCGTTGAGCGATAAATTATTGGCCATGGAGGAAAATTTACGGGATTATATCAAGATGCAGGAGGACAAGGACTATCGTGCGGAGCTTGAATCCCAGGTCTTGAAATGTGCTGCCTACGCGTCCGGAATCGCTGATTTTATAAATATGTCCTTCGCGGACAGCGTTTACTGGGTGGAGGACGCGCGAGCTGGAATTACTATTCAGGCGGCCCCCTTGAATATAGCGGATGTCCTGCAGGAAACATTGTTTAAAAAATCCTTTCCGCTGGTTTTAACCAGTGCAACCCTGACGGTTAACAAAAAATTTGATTATTATCGTGGACGGGTTGGTTATATGAATGGCCCTGAGCTCCGGCTGGATAGTCCTTTCAGCACAAAGCAGGTGCGGGTTTACCTGCCGCGTGAGATGACGGAGCCGAATCATAAAGATTACGCCGCCGCTCTGGTTGAGCAGATACCCCGTTTTATTTCGATTACCCAGGGCAAGGCTTTTGTGCTTTTTACCAGTTATCAAATGCTCCGCTATTGCGCGGACAATCTGCATGATTTTTTCGAGTCAAACGGTATAAATTTATTGATCCAGGGTGAGGCGCTTAATCGTTCCGCGATGCTCAGGGAATTTAAAAAAGATATTGATTCGGTAATTTTCGGTACGGACAGTTTCTGGACCGGCGTCGACGTCCCGGGCGAAGCCTTGAGTCATGTGATTGTGACAAAATTTCCTTTCGCGGTCCCCACGCATCCGCTGGTTCAGGCCAGGGGGGAGCGGCTCGAAAAAGAAAAACGTAATTCCTTTATGCACTATTCACTGCCCGAAGCGGTGTTGAAATTCAGACAGGGGGTAGGGCGCCTGATCCGCAGCCGGAGCGATACCGGAATTATAACTATTCTGGATAAACGCGTCAGGTCAAAACGCTACGGAAGATATTTTATTGATTCACTGCCGGATTATCCGGTGAAATATTTTTAGGGAAATAAGATGACTGAAATTAAAAACGAGGCAAACCCTTTATATGAAAGAATTTTAAATTCGCCGGGATTGCTCGGCTTGTTGTGTTTTTTCATTGTGCTGGCGGTGAATTTCGCTTACTTGGCTAATCCTCCATATTGGGATGATATTTTGAGCCTGCACAATCAGGCGCTTTGGCTGGCGAAGCACAATTTTAATATATTTGAGCTCTGGCAGCCGGGGCAGGGCTTCTGGGAAGGCGGCTCGAATGATCATCAGTTCGGCATACTGCCGTTTTTATATGGGATGTTCTACTATGTATTTCCCGCGAAAACCGTGCATGTTCTGGGGCATTTGTTCAATATCGGCTGTCTGGCATTGGCTTTCGGACTGAGTTATTCTATTTTGCGTAAGTTTAAACTCGGGCCGTACCAGGCGCTTTTATGGTGCATCGCGGCTCTGTGCGAACCGGTTATGGCGGGGCGCGCCGCGGCCCTGGGGCAGGAAAGTCCGTTGCTCTGCGCGACGATTTTGAGTATTTATTTTATGCTTGACAAAAAATACTGCCGGGGGATATTCTTTATCTTTCTGGCAATGCTGGTGAAAATGACCGGCGGCGTATTGGCGGCGGCATTCGTGTTGTGGCTGGCCCTGGATATTTGTCTCGCAAAAGGCGCACGGAAGGAACGTCTGAAAAAGTATTTACCGTATTTAATCAGCGGAATAATCCTGATTGTTTTTTTTCTGTTCGCCAGTTTTGGACGGGTAAACGAATTGGAAGGCGATAAAATTCTTCCGGGCAGATGCTTCATTAATATGCGCTATCAGTTCCCGGTTTTACTGCCGGTTCAATTCGCGGCGCTGCTGATGCTGGTTTTTGCCGCGCTGTGGCGGCTGTTCGTCATTCTCAAAAATAAAAGTTTATTTAATTTATCCCGGAAAGACAGAATTTCATTATTACTGTTGATTTTAACGGGCGGTTTCTGGGGCGCGTATGCTGTATATCATTGTTCTTTGCCGCGTTATTCATCATTTATTGTTTTGCCGATGTATCTTTTTATCGCGCTGAATACATTTACCAAAAACAAATGGCTGACAATTTCATTGGCCTCCGTACTTTTAGCGGCGGGCGTCATCAATATCAGGGGGCGTTATTATTCACCTTTAATATCACGGTATTTGCGTTCCGGAGAATATCTGGAGCGAAGCCGCGAGTATCTGGATGATTTGCGCGAAAATCAGGCGGCCTGCAGGCTTTTGGAAACGAAATATTTTAACCGTCCAGTTGTCGCGAAATGGCCTTTCCTCCAGATGCTGACTATCCCGGAAATGGGCTATGTGACGAAAGCTCTGCCCAATGTCTATGCCGCGTGTCCACCGATAAAATATGCTAAAGTAAAGGTTTATAAAGCTGATATGAAAATGCCGGATAACACACTTTACGTTTTTGCTTTTAATTCATTGGAAGCCTGGACTGAGTTTGGCCCGTCGTTGTTTCCGAAACGCGATAAAAGATACAGAATAATTCTAAAAAATCAAATTCGCGGCGGCTGGTTCATCATATACGAAAAAGAACCGGCACGATAATTTAATACTGCAGGGATTTGAGATGAAAAATACTTATTTGAAATATGACGATATTATTATAGAAATAATTGGTGATGAAAACGGAATTAGTTCGGTTAATTTTGTAAAGAGTAAAAAGCACAGCAAGGTTCCTGAATGTTTAGTCCGGGCGCATAAACAGTTGAAAGAATATTTTAATGGAAACAGGAGGGAATTCGATTTAAAGTTGAGTGTTTCCGGGACAGATTTTCAGAAACAGGTTTGGAATGAGTTGTTGAAAATCCCTTATGGAAAAACAAGGACTTACCGGGATGTTGCGCTGGCTGTTGGCAATCCTGGGGCGGCAAGGGCAGTCGGCGGGGCAAATAATAAAAATAAAATACCGATTATCATTCCCTGTCACCGGGTCATTGGCAAGGATGGAAGTTTAGTCGGCTTTGGCAGTGGTTTAAAAATAAAAAAACAACTATTAAATTTAGAAAAACTATAAAATTATCCTCATTAAGCTGATTCATTTTTGCTGACTTTATGACGAAATTCTTTTGGCGTCATTCCGGTTTGTTTTCTGAACACCCGGTGAAAATAAGCCGGATCATTATAACCTGAATGCGCGGCGATTATTTCGATACTGAACATGGAATTTTCTAAAAGCGATTTAGCATGTTCCAAACGGCGAAGCATTAGTAATTCTGGAAAATTTTTGCCGAATGAAGCTTTTATTAATTGAGAAGTTCTGGATTCACAGAGAAATAAGGATTGCGCCAGGTCACCGATGGAAATGTTTTTTTTGAACCTGGCGTCAATGAATGCAGTAATTTTTTCAGCCCGCGAAGAACTGCGCCCGTAAACGGAATCTTTACTTTGAGATATTAATTTTTCGATGTAAGAAGATATCAAGCTGCCGAAAGCAAAAAGCCTTTTTACCGTTTCATGGTCAATTTCAGGTAAATTTGATTTTTGTGATTTCAGTAAAGAATTGTTAAGTTTTTTATTCCCGGCCCTAAGAACATCCGGCGGTAAAGTTCGGGAATGTCGGATGAACGGGCCGATGAACATGGCGCCGGACACTTTGCCTTCGAGAAAAAATGGGATCACCGCTTCCAATACTCCATGATGACAAAGCTTTAAAAACGCTTTTGGCTTACTCGTTAATCTTCTTTGCACACTGTCCCGGTCAAAAGCGATACAGGTAGGGATGGATTCGGGCATTTTATATTTGATTATTGTACAGAACGGGTTCAGATGATAATGGGGAAGATGGGGAAAATAATGCCGCAATTGACCAGAGTAATCGTGCATCGTAACAGAGCACTTGAAAATTTTTTCCAATGCCTTTATTGCCGATAAAAGTATTTCTTTGTTATTTTCTTTATTTTTCATTTATTGAAAAATACATGATAATTATTGAAATGTCCATAAAAGTTTTAATAAAAAAGCATTATTTTCTATAGTATAAACAATTTTAAACAAATTTAAGGTGTTAATATGAATGTTGAAACTGTAGATTATTTGGTAGATCAAAAAATTCCAGTAACAGTAAAAGCGGAAGTAATTGTAATTGGCGGCGGTCCCGGTGGACTTGGAGCGGCGACGGCGGCGGCTCGTAACGGAGCTGATACAGTGTTGATTGAACGTTACGGATGTCTCGGCGGAATGGCTTCTGTCGGGGAAGTATTTCCCTTTATGCCCAATCATATTGACAAAAAAACCTTAGACAAACCCATTTACGCTGACTGGATTGACGCCATGCGCAAATATCAACCTGATTACGATGGCAAACTGGATGCGGATGTTGAAACTTCCCGTTCCAGTTATTCCAAAGACGGAGCGATGCTGGCCGCTGAAGACCTTTGTCTTGATGCGGGGGTCAGATTGGTATATCATCATCATTTGTTCGATACAGTAGTTGAAAACGGCAAAATTGATTCGCTGATTTTATTTTCAAAATCCGGCCTCAGCACCGCGAAAGCTGAAGTTTTTATTGATTGCACAGGGGACGCGGATTTGGCGGCCAAAGCTGGCTGTGAATACGAATACGGCAATGCAGACGGTCTGTGTCAACCAATGACTTTATGTTTCAAAATTGCTGGAGTTGACGCAAACAGAATGCCTGGTCGTTCAGAAATCAGCGCGTTGTACGATGAGGCCAGAGCACGGGGAGAAATTCAATGCCCGCGGCAAAACGTCTTATGGTTCATCACACCTGAAAAAGACACCATTCATTTCAACACTACTCGCGTGGTAAAAAAGAGCGCGATTGACGGGCTGGAACTTTCTGACGCCGAAATTACAGGCAGAAAACAGCTCCGGCAGTATCTTAAATTTCTCAAGCGGCATGTTTCCGGTTTTGAAAACAGCAGAATTCATTCAATAGCTCACCATATCGGGGTGCGGGAATCCCGTCGGGTCCTTGGTATTGATTATGTTGGAGTTGATACTTTTGAACAGGCAAAAAAGTATCCGGACGCTATTTGCAAAGTCAGATACCCAATTGACATCCACAGCCCCACTGGAAGCGGTACAATCATTAAAAGCATGGCGAAAAATGACTGGTACGAAATCCCTTATGGTTGCATTGTGGCTAAAGATATCTCAAATCTATTAGTTGGCGGCAGGCCGATTTCCGTTGACCACGCACTCCACGGCAGTATGCGAATAATGCCGGCGGCGTGTTCGATCGGCCAAGCCGCCGGTGTCGCCGCCGCAATGGCGACGGAACAACAGGTCACCCCGGCAAGACTCAATGGAATCAAAGTCAGAGAAAGGCTAAAAAAAATGGGCGCAGTGCTGTAATTACGCATCCGGGCTTTATATTTTCCACCCCGGGCACAGTTCGCCGTTGACGAAAACTTTCGTTGGCTTGAAGTCGTCGGACAGGAAAACAATGTCCGCGAAATAAGCGGGTTCAATCCTGCCGAGTTTGTTCAGACCAAGTGATTGAGCCTGATTCCATGAAGTCGTTTTGATTAATTCGGATAAAGGTTTCCCGGTGATCTCCACAATGTTTTTCAGGGCCGTGCAAATTTCCAAAGTACTGCCCGCCAACGCTCCGTTTGACTTCAAACGCGCGGCTCCTCCGGCAACAATTACCGGCAGACCGCCGACGGAATATTCGCCGTCTGCCATACCGGCGGCGCACATCGCATCAGTAATAAGCTGGATTTTTCCGGTGTCTTTAAGCGCAAAAATCAATTCGATCATATCCGGGCAAATATGCAGAGTATCACAAATCAATTCAATGAAAACTTCTTTATTTAACAGTCCCGCTCCGACCAGGCCGATGTCCCGGTGATGCAAAGCGCTCATTTGATTGCAGAAATGACTTAAATTTTTCAAACCTTTTTCAGCGGCTTCCTTGAATTCGGAATACTTCGCCGCGCTGTGAACACATGAAGGAGTTATACCTTCCGCCAGAAGCTGCGCCGCGAATTCGGCCCCGCCCTCAACTTCGATCGCGTAGGATACTTTGCAAACCGGAAAAATACGAGCCAGGCGTTTGACTTCCTCAATGTCCGGCAAACGCAGGTAATCCGGGTTTTGAGCGCCCAGGCAGCATGGATTGATAAAGGGCCCTTCAAGGTGAACGCCGGGGATTTTACAGCCTTTTCTGCCGGATTTGACGTAAACCGCCGCCGTTTCCAAAGCTGCCGCCAATTGTTCTTCATTTAAAGTCAAAGTAGTCGGCAACCAGCTCGTTACGCCTTCTTTAAGTTTATCAACGGCGATTGTATCCATTGCTTCCTGCGTCGCGTCGCTAAAGTCAAAACCGGAACGCCCGTGACAATGCACATCAATAAAACCGGGCACCACCATCTGGCCCGCCGCGTCAATAATCTGCTCAGCTTCAGGCAGGACGGAAGCAGCGGGATAAAGCTGTTTTATTTTATCCCCTGCGATGAGAACAGCGACGTTTTCAGCATCATAGTCAGGTGAAACAACATGGCAGTTTGTCAGCAGAATACTCATAGTATTTCCATTCCTTTAAAGAAATCAGTCCCGGCAGATGCCGACAACTGTTTCGACAACTGTTTCGACCATGTTGTCAAGACTGTATCTGGTGGGATGGAGCTCCACCGTATTATAGCTGGCAAAATTATTTAAATGGTATTCAGCTTTGAGATAATCTTTGCTTTCGTAATATTCAGGAGGAAACTCCTCGGGAAAAACATAAAAGGCGTTCAGCGGTAAAACATGAGACTTGATCTTGTATTTATAGAAAGCCGCCAGGCAGAATTCCTCCACAAAAAAATAAAAAGGCAGTTGTTCGTTAAAATTTAAATGGAAATCCTGCAGCAGTTCCGCGTTAATTATCATACAGCAACTGTCAATAGTATCAACTTGTCTATGCTTCCGTTCTTTGCGGGAATACACTTTCGGGGCGGAATCCCGGTCATCCGACACACCGCCGACTTTGATTATTTCATTGCCGAAGCGGAAACGCCGCCACGAAAATCTTCGCCTGGTTTCAGCCCCCACGACACCGTAAATGATATTCGGTTCCAAACTTTTAAGAATTTTCTCGAACTCCTCCAGAAAACTGAAGCCCTGGTTACAGAATATTATCCAGCTGCTGGGCGAAATTTTCTTAAGATGATTTTCAAGAAAATCATTATAACGTTGAGCAATACTTATATTTTCCTGCGTGTTGTCATAAGTAATTAATGAACAATTTTTCATGTATTGATTGGATTTTACGGACTTATCGTAAAGCTTCAAATCATCCACAACTGTAACAATGTAAGTTTTCGGCTTAGACATATGCAAATTTAAATCCTATGTTTCTTAATCATAAAATACCCTTAAAACTCAAGGATTACAAGCAATTATTTTTATGCGGCAAAATTATGCGCTGCCGCCAGCAGCGAATATTTAGCGATAAGCGCACTTTTCAGATTAGCGGGAAACTTTTTTTCCCCGTCGAGGCAGGCAATAAAATTATTGCGGACCGCGGCAAAATGTTCCTCATGAGTAGTGCGTAATTCACTTGCTATTTCAAGACGCAGGCGTTCACCGTCCCGAACGACTTCAACACCTTCGCGTCCCTGCTTCTCGACAGCGGCTTTCAACAAAGATGCCATTTCATCAATATCACCATGCGCCCGGACAAAGAGTTCAGGTTTATTGCCGGTTTGCGGGCCTTGTTCGATAATCAAATCCGCTTTGCTGCCGCGCATAATTGAATAATGCGTATCCCCGCCGCCTTTCGGAGCTTCCAAAGCCCAGGTCACCGACAGCTTGACGAGCACGCCTTTTAATTTGTAAGTAAATTCACCATTACAGTAAAGCCGGAGAACATCGTTTTTTACCTTGGCCATGATTTCACGCTGAAAGCGTTTTTGCCTGGTAATTAAGGCAAATTTGTCTAAAGGGACGTCCGTGTGCCAACGTTTTGCGCTGCACAGCTCATAGTCCGCGGTAAAATCAAATTCCTCCCCGTCAAAAATCATCCACTGTATCAAGTCAACCAGGTGAGTAGTAACATCGACAATGCCCTCGCCCTGCATGTTGACATCAAAATACCAGGCGGGGCGGACTAAAGGCTTTCCGTTGACATTCTTGAAAAGATGATGAACACTTTCTTTGACAATCGCGGGTTCGTCGCCATCACTAAGCAGTTCCCCGAAAATATCTTTGTCCGCGATAAGTTCTTTCTGGAGTATTGAAGTAATTTCATAGCGCTCAGTCATGATATCATCAATTTCCGCGCCATCGGTCAAAAGTTCCTTGAGGATTTCCACGCCGCGCTGATTGATGGTCAATGGCTTGTCGCTGAGAACTTTTATGCCGGCATCGTGCAGGGCATTGATGTAATGAATCTTGCGGTTGTTTTTACCCGCGAAAACAGCTATATCACCTTCGGCTTCCGCGACCGCGCGTTCAAGAAAATCCGAACCCGCGTAAACATGTAAATTCCATGAAGTCGGATTGTCCGCGCGGCTGTTGAATGACCTGACCAGACGGATAAAACTTTTAAGCTCCGGCCCTTCCTCCGCATAAACATAAACGTCTTTGTTCAAGGCGGGATGCATTTCACGCAAAGTCAAGGCCGCGTGAAAATGTCCGGGATTAATAATTGTCAAAGTGTGCATTATTTCCCTTTGCATAATAGTTCGTTAGTACACTAGCATATAATCTAATATGAAAACTAATATTTGCAAGCCGGATCAGGCAATTCGCGGGAAATTTTGCTTTCACGCTAAACAAAACCGGGATCATTCAAAATGAAAAGTCTCCCGTTTCAAGCAAAATATATCAGAATTATTTCCTTTACCGGGTTGCGCTTGTACTTATTCGGTGATAATTTTATCACAAACAGCTCAAGCTAAAAAAACAGAGGAACAAAAGATGAGAATCGTTTTTATGCCCTTAGTCAGTATTTTTTTGTTATCACTTAGCGCCTGCACCATTTTTTCTCCATCCCCGCCGGGCCGGGAAACACGAATTGGAGTACTTCTGCCCCTGTCCGGCAAACGCGCCTTCAGCGGCGAAAAAACGCTCGCCGGAATCTTTCTTGCCCACGACCAAATCAACAGGAGAGGGCCGGTAAGGGGAAAAAAGATAAAACTGGTGATAATTGACAATAAGAGTTCATTTAAGGGCTCCCGGCAGGCGATGCAGAGATTTGTGGAAAAAGAGCGCATAACATTGCTTATCGCTGCCTGTTCCACCGCCAATGCCCTTGCCATAAAAGCAATGGCCGCCGCGGCAAAACTACCGGTATTGCTGACTATCGCCACCGGCAATATCGTAACAGAACGCAATTCCTATATGTTCCGTTCCTGTTTTAATGATAGTCTTCAGGGCAAAGCAATGGCCATTTTTGCCTACAAGGATAAAATGTATAATACTGCCGGAGTGTTACTTGACTTAAATGACCGGGTTACTTATCGACGCGACCTTGGACGCGCCTTTGCCTCGACTTTCAAAAAAATGTCTGGAAAGATGGTCAAGGAAATAGGCTACCACAGCGACACTAATGATTTAGCGCGTCAGATGAAGAAATTTAAACAAATTGATACAGCGGCAATCTTCGCGCCGAGCGATATCCCCGATGCGGGTATTATACTGAATGAAGCCAGAAAACACGGTGTGTATAGAGTTCTTCTCGGCAGTGACGGCTGGGACCATCAGGAACTTTTTAATAATTGCGGCCCGCATCCGGAACCATCTTTTTTAACATCAATGTTTTCTCCTGAATCCAAATTAGCGGGCGTGAAAGAATTCGTAAGATCAATCAAGGCGCGCACCGGTTCAATACCGGATGCTGATTCCGCCCAAGCCTACGACGCCTTGGGAATCGCAATCAAGGCACTCAAATTATCAAAATCCCCGTCCGACATCAGAAGCGGGTTGTATCAGATAAAAAACTATCCCGGCGTAAGCGGCAATACCAGCATTAACGCCCGGGGCGATGCCGTAAAAGCAGTTTTCATCAAGAAAATAATTAAGAAAGCAAATGGAAAATTTGCTTTTAAGCTTGTCAAAATAATTTCACCACGAGAATTAGAAAAGGATATCGAGAAATGAGTTACATCATCAAACGCGCCGCAAATGTAAAATTAGAGGATTCATGGGATGGAGCTGTCTGGGGCGGCGCCAATGTTATTGATATTAATATTTTCCGTGACCGAAGCAGTGACCATCATCCCGAAACGCAATGTAAACTTCTTTATAACGAACAAGGCATATACGGCCTGTTTCAAGTGAAAGACCAGTATGTAAGATCTGTTTCAACAGAATTCCAGGAGAATGTCTGCCGGGACAGCTGCGTTGAATTTTTCGTCGGCCCGGCGGACGGCAGAGGTTATTTGAATTTTGAATTTAATTGCGGCGGCAATATGCTGGTATTTCAAGTTGTGGATGCCCGCCGAAGCGACAATGGTTTTGCGGACTACAAAATATTAACGGAGGATGATATCGCGGGAATGCGGCAGTTCACCACCATGCCGCCGGTAGTGGAGCCGGAAATCACTGAGCCCGTTACCTGGCGCCGCGGCTTTTTCATCCCCTTTACGGTATTCCGGAAAACCACCGGTATGCGGGACGCTGAAATCTCCGGCCAGATCTGGCGTGCCAATCTATACAAATGCGCCGATCAAACGTCCCATCCGCACTGGGCGTCATGGCAGCCGATAAGTGAACTGAACTTCCATTTGCCGGAATGTTTCGGCGAAATAAGCTTCGACTAAAAAAAATGACCTTCGCGGAGCGTTTCACTGTCCGTGTCCATCCGTGTCTATCCGTGTCC